>CALAZZ010000146.1 GCA_937926515.1 uncultured Bacteroidales bacterium
GGGCACATCGAAGGTTTCGGAGTACTGGGCTTGTAGGGCATTTGTTGCCATCAATGTCATGAGGATAATTGTAAATTGTAGTTTCATAATTAGGTATTTAATTGATGATTAATGTAAGCTGTTTGATTGGTTTGCTTAAGCTGCTTTTGAAAATAGATTCTGGGTTTGTAGCAGTGATCTTGACAGCACCACAAGGCCAAATAAGCACTTACTTCCGGTTTTAAATAAATATTCGTTGTTATGCGGCATAGGTTGATGTGTGTGGCCTTCTCATTTGAAATTGACAAGACGGTAAAAGCATGTGTTATTTATATTCGTTCTAAATAAAAAATAAAACCTGCGGCAAATGTACGATGGTAGATAGGGTCAAGTCTTGTACTTTTCGAACAAAAGCTGGTACTTTTCGACCATTTTAGAAGTTAGAAATTAGAAGTTAGAAGTTAGAAGTTGGAAGTTGGAAGTTAGAAGTTGTCAATGCCTAAATAACGTTGACCGTTTTTACTTACTTATTACGCTCATAAAAAACGTTATTTCTTTAGGGATCTTGGCGATGAAGACCAGCCCATCAAAGCCAAAATTCGATCATAAGCTGGGTGAAAGGGAGCTTCGATGTGCACGCTTGTGCCACTATATGGGTGGACAAAGCTGAGGCTGGATGCATGTAAAAGCATTTCGGTATGATTCCATTTTTCCTTGAAAAGGCGGTTTTGTTTGTTGCAGCCATAGGGTCTGTCGCCAATGATGGGGTGCATGATGTGCGCAAAATGTTTCCTGATCTGGTGCATGCGACCGGTAACAGGCTTCACCTCTACCAGCGAATATCGTGAAGTTTGAAAATTGCCTTGTGGCACCGGCAGCTCAGCAGTGCCGATTCGTTTGTAATTGGTGATGGCATTCTGGCGTATTCCCTTGTCATTGGTGATGGGGTAATCAATGATTCCGCTTTCAGGGCAGTATCCACGCACGATGGCATGGTATGTTTTTTCAACCTGGCCATTCATAAACTGCTGTTGCATCATGCTGTTTGTTTCCTTATCCAGCGCAAAAAGCAGCACACCGGCAGTTTTGCGGTCGAGGCGATGCACAGGGTAAACCCATTGCCCCAAGATGTTACGCAGCATCTGCTGAGCACTTTGAGGCGCATTTTTTGCCATAGCTGAAGGGTGCACAAGCAAGCCGTGGGGTTTGTTGATGGCTGCAAGGTGTTGGTCACGAAAAATGATCTGCAATTCAGAACCCATGATACGCACGTTTCACACCCAATCCACCCTGGCCGGGCTGGAACTGATTACAGCCTTGCTGCCATCATTTTTGATTGGGTTAAGTTTCTTTGTGGGATGGAAATGGCATTATATGCTCATCTCTTCTTCCTGCTCCTTTTTCTGGGGCTGGCTTTTTCCCACAATCTTCATTTCGTTGATCAGGCGCCTGGCATTGGCAAACTTATCCACGATGAGCAGTATGTACCGTGCATCCACACTTATGGTGCGTTGCACTTCTGCCTCATAGGCGATGTCGCCACTCATGGCTTCCCAGTTGCCGTCGAAGGCAAGACCCACCAGATGTCCCTTCCCATTAATCACCGGGCTGCCTGAGTTGCCACCAGTGATGTCGTGATTGGTAAGGAAATTCACTGTCATGGTGCCATCAGTGTTTCCATACGGGCCATACTCCTGGCTGGCAATGATCTCTTTCAACCTGTCCGGCACTTCGAACTCCCTTTTGGATGGGTCTTCCTTCTCCAGTATTCCATTGGTGGTGGTGAAGTAGTTATAGTGTACCGCATCAGCCGGAAAGTAGTCTTGCACCGTACCATAAGTGATGCGCATGGTAGAGTTGGCATTTGGATAATAGTTCATGTGAGGATTCATGGCCAAAAGACCTGCCATAAACAAGCGGTTGCCTTTTCGGAGCTGTTCATTGGCCTCAATAATGTTCTTGTTCAACTCACTATGCCATTCATTGAATGTGCGCACCAGCTCAAAGGCAGGATCGCGTCGTATGTGTTTTGATTTTGGCTGATCGAGCAGCTTTGAAACCTCATCAGCGGAACTAAAGGAAGTACGGCTGAATATTCGATCGGCAATTCGGTTGAAATCATTCTTGTTGCGCTCAACCAACTGCCTGAAATCAGGTGGCTGATGCCATGCTGGTACGTTATCATGATACATTTCAAGCATGGAAGCAAGCATGGCCCGGTCGATCCCAATGTCATAATTCTTAAAATGACTTTCAACACTGCGCTTAAGTCTGTCCAGCTCTCTCTCAATTACTTTTTGATCTGAATCTTTATCTGCCAGCAACTCAGACAAACGGTTAAAGCGGTTTGCAAAAAACAGGATTTCACTTCCACGTGCAATGGCTTCGCTGTAGAAGATACGTGCCAGGTTATATTCAGCCAGGGTATGATAAGCATCTTCAATGACCGAAAGAGCTTCACCGTATTTATTTGCCTCCCCAGGATTGCCTTCAAGCCAGGTTGAAAATTCAGCTTCGATGGTTTCCTTCTTATCAGCTACCTTGAGTCGTTTCAACCCCCGTGTCTGTCCTATATAATATTTCCAATAATTGGAAACCCCTGAATATTTCGAAGCATATTGCAACCTGGTTTTTTCATTGGCATCCATCCCTTCTCTCATAATGCGCAATTTTTCCTCACGAATATTCACAATGGTCATATTTGTCTGATCCACGGCCAGCTTCACACCCCATGAACTGAGATATCGGTCGGTTCTGCCAGGATATCCCATGATCATTGTAAAATCACCTTTTTCAATGCCGTCAATGGAGATGGGAAGAAAATGTTTCGGCTTAAATGGCACATTCTGAGTGCTGTATTCAGCCGCTTTATTCACAGAATCAGCATAGACCCTGAAGAATGAAAAATCACCGGTCTGACGAGGCCACATCCAGTTGTCGGTGTCGGCACCAAATTTCCCGATGGCTTCGGGAGGTGTACCCACCAACCGGATATCGCGGAATATTTCATGCATAAGCAAATAAAACTCATTGCCTTCGTAGAAGTCCCTTACACCGGCAATATAGCTGTTGTCATTGGTTGCCTCATCAACGATTGCTTTCTTATTCTTGTCAATTAAATTATTACGTTCTTTTTCGGTCATCTCATCCATTACACCTTCCAAAACCTGATCAGTAACACGCTTATAATCAACCAGAAACCGGACCGTAAGGCCGGGAACAGGTATTTCATCTTCAAAGGATTCTGCCCAAAAGCCATTGGTAAGATAATCGTTCTGAACTGTGCTGATGCGCTGGATGGAGCCATAACCACAATGATGATTGGTGAGTAAAAGGCCTTTGTCTGAAACGATCTCGCCGGTGCAGCCACCTCCAAAAATTACGATGGCATCACTAATGCTTGGTTCGTCCAGGCTGAAAATCTGTTCGGCATTTAATTCGAGCCCAAGCTCTTGCATATCATGCAGTATGAGTTGCTCGATATACATGGGAATCCACATCCCTTCATCTGCCTTGCTTATGATGGGATTTACCAGTAACAGCAGTAACAGAATAGTTAGTATTCTTCTCATAAATAACGAATTAATAGTTTAACTTGGTTTGTCTGAACTCATCCAGATTGAATGTGTACAAATTTACATAAAAACAGCGAAATCATATCAGTTTATTGATGTTGAACCCATTCTAAATAAATGAGATTTTTGACGGATTTAATTTCATTTCGTAAACATGTCTAATGCATTTCTTTGAATTGGTTAATCCAGTTATAAAAAAATCGATCTAATCATAATAAATTCATTATAAGCTTCTTGTAAGATAGACAAAACAGATTCCGGCTTGGTTAGGATGTATTTTTCTTGCCAGATTTAAAAAAAATGACTTATTTCGTCCCCGTTTCCTTTATCAGGTAACCCAATCAGCGAATGATTTTTAAACCGAAGTTAGTGCTGGTATATTTATCAGTGCACTGAAAACTAATTGCATACACTAAAGAACTATGACAGAGAAAAAAGAAAAAAAGAAGTCTGATTTTTTTAAGCGCATGCTCGATAAAGTTGAGGTTGTGGGCAACAAATTACCGCAACCAGTTACTTTGTTTGCGATGTTGATGGCGATCACTTTGATACTCTCCTGGATATTCGGAGGTATAGCTGTAGACCATCCTGGAAAGGCGGCAGGCCTGCTGGACCGCGATGGGAACCCTGTTGACACCATTGAAGTGATCAACTTACTGTCGCGCGATGGCTTTCAAATGATCATGACCAAGATGGTTTCAACCTTTGCGATGTTTCCTCCACTGGGCCTTGTATTGGTGGTGATGCTGGGGATAGGTGTGGCTGAATATACAGGTATGATATCGGTAGGCTTGCGTCTTTTTGTGTCGAAAGTTCCACGGTCGATCATCACTTTTTCCATCGTAGTGGCAGGTATGGCCAGTTCGGTAGCTGCTGATGCAGGCTATGTGGTACTCATTCCTTTGGGCGGAGCCATATTTATGGGTATGGGGAGGCACCCGCTCGCGGGTATAGGAGCTGCTTTTGCCGGCGTATCGGGTGGTTTTGGAGCAAACTTCCTGCCAACAGGACTTGACCCTATGATCGCGGCCTTTACTGAGCCGGCAGCACAGATCATTGACCCTGAGTATACTGTGAACCCCCTGTCAAACTATTACCTCATGGCTGCCTCAGTACCCCTGATCGGACTCGCAGGCACCTGGATCACAGAAAAAATACTGGTTCCGCGCCTGGGGCCTTACAAACCGGGGTCTGACGTTCAGATCGAAAAGGATAAACCCATCACCAAGCAGGAACGTAAAGCACTGAAATGGTCATTTATTGCCACAATGGCTGTACTGGGACTGGTGTTTCTCACCATTATTCCAGCTGATGGACTGCTGCGCGGTGAGATTGATCCGGAATCGGGTGTGCGCAGCATGCGTCCATTTTATGATTCATTGGTGCCCATCATGTTTATTGTGTTCTTTATCGCAGGGCTGGTGTACGGCATCGTGGCCAAAACCATTAGATCTGACAAGGATGTTGCAGACATGACCGCCAAAAGCATGTCGACCATGGGCATGTATATTGTGATCGCCTTTGTGGCAGCACAATTTGTGGCCTATTTCAACTGGTCGCACCTGGGAAGTGTTCTTGCGGTGAAGGGTTCTGACGGACTGAGAGCGATCGGCTTTACGGGAGGGCCCTTGCTGGTTGCATTTATTATCGTTTCATCCCTTGTCAATTTGATCATGGGCAGTGCATCTGCCAAATGGGCTTTGCTGGCACCTATATTCGTTCCCATGCTTATGCTGATGGGTTTTTCACCTGAAACCACACAGGCTGCCTATCGTATCGGCGACTCCTACTCTAATATTTTGACACCCCTTCTGCCCTATTTTCCGCTTGTGATCGTATTTGCACAGAAATATGTCAAAGATGTTGGGATTGGAACGCTCATCTCTATGATGCTTCCGTTTGCAATCGCTTTCGCCGTGGTGAGAATACCCATGCTTTTGCTATGGATATGGGCAGGGCTGCCACTGGGCATAGAAGGGCCGATATACTATATGCCTTAAACTAGTCCTAAGGTTTAGGAAACCTGATAAAATCGTGTTAATTCCATGTCTATCCCCTGTCGGAGTATTTTCGGCAGGGGATTATTTTTTTTTGCATGAGACAGGTGTTATTTGTTAGCATACTGATATCGCCTGACCCTGTAAGCGCAGTCACCCACATGAGGCTCTACTGGGATGGTAAAGCCCAGCGAGGGCATCTGATCCGATACTTTCTCAAGACGAACCAGCATACCCGGGGGTACGATCACTGTCATACCAATATCGCTTCCGGGTGGCACACACATACTGCTACCTCCTTTGTACCAGATATCGAGTGGTTGAATACCTGCCTCAAGAAGGGCCTTGATGATGACTGTTTCATCAAAATCATAAGGTGTTTCATCGTCAAACTCATAAACATAGTATACCCCGTCAGGATATTCATACATTTTAGAAGCATGGTCTTCCATTGTGACTACAGGTTCAGCAGTCGATTGGGTTTTCTGGGTACGGCATGAAATTGACATGACCACCAACAATAACATCAAAGTTTTCAGGCTTATATTCATCGGGTGTGTGTTTGGTGAAATGCAAATGTAATAAAATGATGCTTTGGAGTTAGCAAAGTTCAATCAAAATCAAGGTAGGGTTGCAGCCGGGCATGTAAAAGGGTGTCAGCACCGGGAATACTCACCAATTCGTCCCATGATTTTATCATCCCGCGTCTTTCACGATAATTCACTATTAACCTGGTGAGTTCAAAGCTGATATATGGATGTTTCAATAGTTCTGAAAACTCTTCCTTGTTAATTTCGATCCGGTTCAATAAGGTGGAGTCAATTGTGATATAGGTCTGAAATGCCTGAAGCCGTGCACTATCCATACGATAAACCTCCAATAACTGCTTCCTATTAATAAAACCCCCAAGTATATCGCGATATTGAATTATTCGCTGTGCATACCATTGGCCTACCTGAGGTAGTTGAATCAGATCATCCATAGATGCAGAATTAATATCAACAACCGGAATGGAAGGCTTCTCATCCTTAAGCTCCTCGTGTTTAGCCAGATCTTCCGATGGAGTGCCTATGGGTTTGTCAACAGAGGGTATGACAATATAAGGCTCCAACACTTTGTATTCGGCATCCGTGATGGAATATATCTTTCTGAGGTCTTCCTTTCTAAAAAACTTGCCTCCACTTCTTTCATAGTTTTTTATCATCCTGATCTGATGGTCTGCCATGCCCAGCCTTTTCCATTCAGTCTCAGGCAACATATTTGGATTGAAGGGGAAAAGGTTAAACTTAATCTCCAATGCTGACTCATCCGGGTTGGCAAAATCAAATTCCTTTGTTGCCGCTGCCACGGAATCAGCATAATTAATCTCAGCATAATATTGATTTATGAGTGAGTCGAGGGTGCTGAAATCCCATTGTGGTTTTCTGGTATACAATTCAGGAAAGAAGTTTATGCTGAGCACAATGAGCATCATCAGCACGATAGCAATAATTGCGATTTGTTCCTTGACGGAGAAATCCAATAGATATTTGATATGTTGTTTGAAGCGGGACAAAACTCTGTGGAACCAAAAATACAACAATGCATTACAATTGCAATATGTGGTATTGTATTTTCAATTTTTGCAGCACATCCATCGGGGGTTACTAAAGGTCCCCTCCGCCCATTAGGCCAAAAAACCCAATGCCATTCAGAAACACCATTGCAATGGCTATTGGTGCAATATACCTGATTACAAACAGGAAAGCCGATTTATATCTCACTTGGAGCATACCTTGGTTTGATAATTCATCAAAAACCTTATCCATACCCATAAACCATCCGGCAAAGATGACGATCATCAGCCCACCGATCGGAAGCATGAAATTGGCCGAACTCATCTCCAGCATATCAAACAGGTTCATCCCTCCAATATTCAGCTGAGGCATCGGCCCCTGGCTTAGGGTACAAAATACGCCCAGCAGTCCTATACTCAAGGCTGCATATATGGTCGCTTTTTTACGTTTTACGTTCAACTCCTCGCTCATATAGGCCACTACGACCTCCAGCAATGAAATGGTGGATGTAAGTGCTGCTATGGACAGTAAAAGGAAAAATATCAGCGAAAAGAAGTAGCCCCCAGTCATCTGCTGAAAGATCATGGGTAAGGTAATAAATACCAGTCCAGGCCCCGATTCGGGCTTGATCCCAAAAGCAAAAACAGCAGGAAAAATTGCAATGCCGGCAAGCAGCGCAATAACCATATCGGCAGCGGTGACCGATACTGCTGTAGGACCCAACTTATCTTTTTTGCTAATATAAGATCCATAAGTGACAAGGGCACCCATGCCTATACTCAATGAAAAAAAAGATTGTCCCAGGGCCTGTATAATCACATTGCCGTTGATCTTACTGAAGTCAGGGCGGAAAAGAAAAGTCAGCCCCTCGCCTGCACCGGGAAGGGTAATGGCACGCACACACAGTATGATAATGATCACCAGCAAGGCAGGCATCAGAATCTTTGTATATTTCTCAATCCCGTTCTTAATACCATTGTACACGATGAAAGCAGTGAAAAACATGAATATACCCTGCCAGATCAGCGGTCGCAATCCACTCATCCTAAATTGTTCAAAAGTAGCATTCATTTGTTCTACATCCATTCCCTTAAAGCCGTTGATGGCAGCCAGGTAGAGGTATTCCAGGGTCCAACCCGACACTGTGGTGTAAAATGACAAAATGAAAAATGCGGCTGCAATACCCAATACACCGACCAGGTACCAATATGTCTTGGGTGCCAGCTGCTTGAAAGCTCCCAGGGGATTCCGCTGGGCACTACGGCCGATGACAAATTCCGAAAGCATAACAGGAATGCCTATCACTATGATAAAAAATAAATAGACCAATAAAAATGCGCCTCCCCCACTCTCGCCTGCTATGTAAGGGAAACGCCAGATATTTCCCAATCCTATTGCAGAACCGGCTGCTGCTGCAATTACCCCTATGCGTGATCCGAAACTATCTCTGTTCTTTAAATCAATATTGGCCATAAGATTAGATTTGGTTCTAAAAAAAAGATGATGCAATGTTAATAAATAATGTCAATTGAATCACAGTGTTCGACTTCAGTAAGTCACCGTTTTTGAAGTGAACCCGATAGCGGCTAAAAGGAAACCTATATGCTCATTGCTGAAATCCAATCCTCTTTAAGAATACCTTTTCTTAGCCATCTTTCGTAGGGCAAATCCAATTCTTTGATCAGGCCATTGCCAATGTCGAGCACCCAGGCATGTACAGAGAACTGCCTGGGATTATGATCCAAAGCCTGCTGCACAATGGTAGTTTTGAACAGATTTTCGACCTGCTTTACCACGTTTATTTCTGACAATCGGTTGAGTCGTTCTTCCGTATCTTTAAGTTCATTCAATTCCTTCTCAAACTTCAATACCAAGTCGCGTATCGGATTGATCCAATTGCCAACCAGTCCACTGGTTCTATTTGAGTATGCGGCTTCCACCCCACCGCAATGATAGTGTCCGCAAACAATTATATGTTTAACCTTCAGTACATTAACAGCATATTCCAACACAGAAAGAAAATTGATATCCGTAAGCGAAACCTGGTTTGCTATGTTTCGATGCACAAACAACTGTCCTGGTTCCGTTTGTGTATAGGTGTCCAGGGGCATGCGGCTGTCTGAACATCCTAAGTAGAGGAAAGGTGGTTTTTGCGGAAGTGTGATCCGGCTAAAGTATTCCGGATCGCTCAACCTCTTATCCTGCGCCCATGTTTTGTTTTTCTTAATGAGTGATCTGTAGGTTTCAGGCATAAGCAATAAAATTTAACGGTTTTTTATTCGTAGCGCAGCGATTCGATGGGATCGAGCCGGGCAGCCTTGTTGGCAGGAATAATGCCGGAAGCAAGGGCAACAAAGAAACAAAGGATAACGGCCACTATAATCCATATCCAAGGCACAATGAATGCCGAGCCAATGGCATAGGATAACAGATTGCCTACCATAATTCCTGCTACAATTCCTAATATACCTCCAATTTGTGCGATCACCACCGCTTCGATCAAAAACTGGTTTCTGATAATTCGTTGTGTTGCACCAATGGCTTTTCTAACACCGATTTCACGGGTACGCTCAGTGACTGATACCAGCATGATATTCATCAGGCCGATTGCAGCTCCCATCAATGTAATAAGTCCGATAATAGTTGCTCCCAATCGGATTTGTCCTGTTAAGCTGATCAGCATATTGGCTATATTGTCGCTCTTCACAATGGAAAAAGAACTTTCCTGCCCGGGTTTATCCTGGCGGATAATCCTGAAAATGCCTGTTGCTTCTCCGATGGCAGCATCCACCTCCTCAGGGGAGTTGGTTCGTATGCTAATGGAATAGTTCATGTTTGGTCTTGTAAAATACTGACGAACATTACTTATAGGAATCAAGCAGTTGCGATCACCGGTAAACCCGATACTCGATCCTTTTTCCTTAAGTATACCTACGATTCGATATTTGCCCGAACCAACCGAGATCACTTCACCCAGGGGATTTTCATTCTCCTTGAAGAGTGATTTTATTATGCTGTTGCCTACGATGGCTACATGACTGCCATTACGCACCTCCTGGGCTGTCAGATTGCGCCCTGCTTCAATTTCAAAACCTGCATTGAACAAGTAGTTTTCGTCAATACCCAACACCTGGATATTGGGATTGGTTTTCTCGTCCTTAAACTTAAGCGTGGCGATGCCGGTTCCATATGTGTAGATGCTGGTTGAAGCCGGGAATTCGTAATATTCCTTAAAACGGGTTGCCTCGCGATAACTTACATTCTTATAGGATTGAACATTTCGTGGACCACCTCCCATGTGCACCACCATTTCACGATTTCGGATGTTAAAGGTGTTGGAGCCCATCATCGAAAAATTCTCATTAAGGTAATACTTCATTGAATCAATGGCAGTGAGTATACCAACAAGCGCCATGATACCAAAAGCAATAATGGATACCGTAAGCACTGTCCTGAGCAAATGGCTGCGTATGGAAGTGAACGAGATGCGGATATTTTCCATTACAACTTTACGCATGGCTAATCTGATTTTGTGCCATAAGCCAGATCGCCGGCATCACCCAGTCCGGGAACAATATAAGCCTGGGCAGTGAGTTCATCATCAAGACCGCCGATCCAAATGGTCATATTCAGGAGCGACAGGTGCCGCTTGACGTATTCAAGGCCTTCGCCACTAGCCAGAACCGCAACGATATGGACATGACGTGGCATACCACTTGCAAGCAATCCTTTCATCACTTTAACTATTGAGGCTCCAGTGGCCAGCATGGGATCGGTCAAAATCAGCACCTTGTCGTTGAGTTCGGGGCTGGACAGGTACTCAAGGCTGATCTTGAATTCCTCATTTTTGTAATATTTGCGAAAAGCTGAAACAAATGCATTGTCTGCCCTATCAAAATAATTCAGCATTCCCTGGTGCAGGGGCAGGCCTGCACGCAGTATGGTGGCCAACACAGGTTGTTCTTTGAGCAGTGGTACCTCGGCTACACCAAGTGGGGTAGTCACTTCCTGTTTTTCATACTCAAGGGTTTTGCTGATTTCATAGGCAAAAATTTCACCTACCCGTTCCAGGTTTCGCCTGAAACGTAATCGGTCGTTTTGAATGTCAACATGCCGCAGTTCGCCTATGAACTGGTTAAAAACAGAATTGGTTTCGCCAAGGTTGATTACCATGTGTCAAAGTTATAGTTATGAAGCAAAAATAAGCATAAAGCTCAATAATATTTCAATCATTTTCAAAACATTTGCGACCGGGTCAGTGCCTAAGGTCTGCGAACCAATTTTAATGCAATTCTAAGCATCAGAGGCAAGCGATTTATTTCAATTCCCGGATAGGTGGTTTGCTTGCTGCCAAAACCTTTATAAAAACGGGCAAGATTTTCATTATCAGAACCTTCAAAATCAAAGACCAAATGGCTTGGCGCATGTTCGCGAATCACAGCATCAATCAAAAAAGTCATTCCATGATTGTCTTTAGCTTCTTGATTGTTTCCTGAAAACAAAAACACGATCTTGCCATGGCTGCGCATAAATATGGCACCGGCGCATAATTCGTTATGCCTGGTATATACCCCGTATACCATGGCCTGACCCCGGTAAATGGCCGTATAGGTCAGCTTTTTTAACCTATTGTATTCCAAATCATTCCAATGACTGATCGTGCGCCCTCTATTGGCCCTAAACAAACGTATCACATCTTCGGGCTTCACGTTTTTCATTAAGCTGAACTCTGCTTCCCTTGCTTTTTTTAGATTGCGACGGGTATTGGTGGAGTACTTGCGGTAAATCCTGTCGTAATTGTTAATCAGGTCAAGTTCAAAATTGGTGTGCTGAGCTACCTTGAAATGTGTGCTGTCTGCTTTGTTATGTGTATTCAACCTGATTTGGGCAAATTGAAATTGTGCAGGAATTGCCGTTAAAAATGCATTGATAATCTCCGGGTTGAGTATAGATGGTGAAAAAACCCCAAGTTGCTGGGCAAAAAAGGGCTGATACAAATAACTGATTCCAAACTTACGATTTCCGGTAAGCGGGAATACGCGCTGGTAGTCATCTTCGATGAGTGCACCCCACCCGGGGTGAACGATGTCGAGGTACCACGACCAGGCATAGACCTGTCCATTGAAAGAGTCCTTAATACAGGCATCCCATTTTTTTTTATTAATCTCGTCGTGCTTCAGGTACCTGATCATACAAAGCGTTAAAAATAATGAGTAGTGGTTGTGCTGCAGCAAAGATAATCCAAAATCAGTGATCCGCGAAGATGTGGGTTGTCACAATTCAATAGCAAATTCAGGATTTTATCGTTGCATTAAGCAGGAGGATATCAACCAAGCTTCACATCCAAAATGGCTTTAGCTACAGGATTATTGGGCTTAAGCCCAGCCTAATTATTATATCATCCTTTTTTGGAATGGACTAAAGCCTCATTCCAATTGAAAATGATACAATGGTCTAAGACTAAGCACCTGAAAAATAATTGCAACAATTATTGTCATATACTAAACTAGCAACCCTACTTTAGCCGGCCCAATTCTTGATCTTTTTCCTCAAATCTTCAAAATAAATCCTTTATGTAGCGAAGGCTACACGCAGGTTTTCTTATTCTATCTGAGAACAAACCTCTCCGACTCAACCCACACAGTAGCATTGACACAACACTAGGGAAAGATTTATGCAACAGCTTCAGTAACAAGTTCTTTATATACCTGGACCCATCCTGACCACCTTTTCTGGTCACTCAGGCTCTCGTTATGCCAAAGTGAGATAAAGGTGCCATTGACATTTTTAACAGTTCGTATCAGGCTTTTTATTTGATCCACGGCTTCCTGGGGTGATAATTGCAAATAGTCACACAAGGTGCCATCCATGATGGTAAAAGGATGTATGCGCAATGAGGTGGGTACATCATGGTCAAGGTCATAAAAACGAAAACTGTCAGCTATTCCAGCCCGAAATCCCGGCTGTTGTGCATATCCCATGGTATAATCATGTTCAATATCCCGGTTGATCAGGTTCAGATAGGTGGAGGGTAGGCTCATCCGCAGAAAATGTTGTCTACTTTGGGTGATTTGCCTGTTCAGTACTTTTGATAAACTCTCAACCTCTTGCTGAAGGATTTTTTTATCCGAAAAAGATGCATAGGAAGGATGAATGCCAATGTCGGCATAATCACCAAGCTGCTTGATCAGGTTACGGAAATACCTGTTTCGCGTTGGGATGTTCTTATCATTAAGTCCGTATGAAGCAAATAAAATAAAATATACGGGCTGCAAACGAAATTCCTTCTGCATTGCCAATTGCAAACCAAATGTATCAAAAGGATCCTTGCACCTGCCTCTTAAAACCTTTGTTCTCAGTTTAACCTCATCCATATCAAACTTATACAGGTCACGCAAGTAAGCACCGGAAGTGCGAAACAATCCCTTATGCATATATGCCCAGGCTGCATCGACATCATAAGTTGGAATGAACTGATACTTTTTATTTTTTATTGTAAGACCGGGAAACTTTTCCATCAGTAATTTTCCCAATTCAATACACCAAAGATTCACCAGTGGTGTTTGCAACATTTTTAACTTGTGCAGAACTGACGAACCGGCTTCAAAGCGGCCATGCTGATCGCGCACATAAGGCAGGTATTCTTCGTAACGCGACACCAAATAAAAAACAGCAGCAAATACATCAAAATCCAGTGCAGCATTTTTATCAAAAACAGGGAAAATAGCTTTCACGCCTTCGCGGTCAAATGCTTTGAGTTCCTGGCTGCTAATCTCTCTTTCAAACAAAAGATGATTGGCCTTAAAAAACAGATGCTTACCATCAGCCTTGTCACCGTAGATCAGGCAAGGCCCTTCAAAGGACTCAAATTCGCTGAGATTAGTGGTAATAATGAAATCCAATCCCAACTGCTCACGCAATACCAGATCCAACACATACCTAAGCCTGTTGGTCACTTTAGGAACGCAAATACAAAGTTTGTCCATAAGTTGCCAAAGGTAGGGAAAATGTTTTTTCATCCTAAGCCCTACTTGAGGGTCAGCCGGGTTGTTCTGAAGGATAATTTGAACCATAGCAGCCACCCATCAATAGTGATGAGTGAACTACGATTAAACTCACTTTCTTCACACAACCGGCAATACAAAAAGTCGTATTTTTGGCATCATAACATCTCATTAATATGGATAATTTCATTGTTTCGGCCCGGAAATACCGTCCATCAACATTTGACACTGTAGTTGGACAAACGGCCATTACCTCAACCTTGCAAAATGCGATAAAAAACAACATCCTTGCTCAAGCATTTTTATTTTGCGGCCCACGCGGAGTTGGCAAAACCACCTGTGCCCGTATCATGGCCAAGACCATCAACTGCCTCGAACCTACCCCTGAAATGGAAGCCTGCGACAAATGCGAAAGTTGTGTGTCGTTCAACCGGTCGGCCTCATTCAACATACACGAGCTTGATGCAGCCTCTAACAATTCGGTTGAAGACATCCGCAATCTTGTAGACCAGGTCCGCATACCCCCGCAAATAGGAAAGTATAAGATTTATATCATTGATGAGGTACACATGCTGTCTCAGGCCGCTTTCAATGCATTTTTGAAAACATTGGAGGAACCCCCGTCCTATGCTAAATTCATTCTCGCCACTACAGAAAAACACAAAATCATCCCAACCATACTTTCACGTTGTCAGATCTTTGATTTTAAGCGAATTACTGTTGATGATATCGCAAGCCACCTGGCCTATGTGGCAAAAAATGAAAAGGTGGTGGCAGAGGCCGAAGCACTGAATATCATTGCCCAAAAAGCCGATGGTGCATTGCGTGATGCCCTTTCCATTTTTGATCAGATGGTAAGTTTTTCAGGCAGCACCATCACCTATAAAGATGTGATCACCAACCTGAACGTGCTTGATTACGATTATTTTTTCCGCATTACCGAAAGCATGCTTCGTGGCGACACCTCCAACACTTTGCTTATCATAAACGAAATAATCGATAACGGATTTGATGGTCAGCATTTTTTGATAGGCCTGGGCAAACACCTGCGGTCATTACTGGTTGCCAAAGACCCAGCAACAGTAAGTTTGATGGAAGTAAGCACCACCCTTGCAGAGCGTTACAGTGAACAGGCAGAGGAGTGTCCGGCCGATTTTCTTCTCAAGGCATTGAATATCAATAATACTTGCGATATCAATTACCGTACCAGCAACAACAAACGATTACATCTTGAAATTGCACTGCTACAGATTTGTGCCTTGCAGCAACAAGAACCTTCCGAAGTGCATCAGGTTCAATTGGCAAAACCTACAGAAAAACCGCCTCAACATAAAGTAAGTGAGACCGGTGGCAAAGCAAAGACCTACAGCGCGAAGGAAGCGGACTCCAAAAAAGAGACTGAAGCCTCAGTTGTACGTGAAGTACCACCACCGATAGTTAAGAAATCAGCGTTCTCTATCAATGAAATAATCAATAAAACACAGGAAAAGGATCAGGACCAAGAACCTGAAAAAGATACACCTTTCACCGTGGATGAATTAAGAGCAAGCTGGAAAGCATTTATCCAACATTATAAAGAGAAGTCACCAAGTTTTGCTACTTCTTTATCAAGCTATGAACCCGAACTGGGAGACAATCATGAGATCCGGTTTAAAACAGATAACAGTTTGATTGCCGAAGATAAGCTCAATATGAAGGCATTGACTGACTATCTTAAACACAGTTTGGACAATACCCTGATCAAACTGACCCCAGAGGTAACTGACAAGCCTAAGAAACTTGGCGCCTATACCGATAAAGAGAAGTTTGAAGAGATGGCCAGGAACAAGCCAATGCTGCATACACTCAAAGAAAAGCTTAACCTGGAATTGGATTTTTGATCCGGAAATGTTGTAAGGCGTTTGCCAGTATTTTCTGCTTCAACTCCATCACTTCCAGCCCAAGAAGCTGAGCCGCCCTGTTATAGACCAAGCTAATATCCATACCGCTGTCGTCGGTTTCCAGAAAAATGCAGGAAATTGGGACCTGACTGATTACTTCCGAAGATTTGTGTCCTTCATTCAAAATTGAAGGACCGAATGAAAGCAGGATATCATGTGCCAATAATTGTTCTGCTGTTTGTTTATTCCCCGCAAAACCATGTACGATCCAGCTACTCGCTTTATGGAATTGCTTTTTTATATGGATCAGGTCAGCATAGCTGCGTACGGCATGTATAAGCAAGGGCAAATGCAATTCAACAGCCAGATCAGCTTGCAACTCAAATATTTGCGTTTGCAATTCTACCGGCACTGCTATGGCACGATCGATGCCTGCTTCTCCTAAAGCACACAAGCCAGGGATGAACAAATCTTTGATGAAACGTTTTTCTATTTCCTTGGCTTTCATGCTTAAAAGCTGCCACGGATGTATTCCCAGACTATTATAAACAGAAATGGATTGAGATAAACCCTCTCCGGCCATCACATTATTGACGGCTAACACATCCTCAGGGGCTGGCTTCTTTATATGTGTATGTATATCAACATAAAACATATCTATCCTGGTATTTACCCTGACCATTGATGAGTAGGTTACTCCCACTCCAACATATAGGGTACGTCAACAAGCACATTGTTACCTCCCTGATGCAAGGCATATTGAAATCCCGCACGAAGGGCATAAGCACCGGTCTGTCCGCTCTTGCTCAGAGCAATCAAGCCGATCTGCAACTGTTCATGATCTCCTGCAAACTCCAGCATTCTTTCTACCGCTTTCCTGCATGCATCTGCAGGTGAAAAGCCATTTCGCATATACTCTACCACCATAAAGCTGCCCAATGTACGCATGATATATTCACCTTCGCCTGTAGCTGTTGCAGCTCCCACTTTGTTATCAACATATAACCCGGCTCCAATGATGGGCGAGTCACCTACCCTGCCGGGATGCTTAAATGCCATACCGCTTGTGGTACAGGCACCTGCCATATCTCCCACTTTATCCATAGCCAGCAGCCCGATCGTATCATGGTTTTCCCAATTGGCTTCAGGAGCATAATGTGCGCCGGAAGCCTTCCACTTCTCCCATATGGCTTTCATGGCCGGAGTTAACAGATTCTCCTTTCTAAAATCATGCGCCAATGCAAATTGCAATGCCCCGTCACCACTAAGCATAATATGAGGTGTTTTTTCCATTACCTTGCGTGCAACCGAAATTGGATGCTTGATGTACTTCAAATAACTCACCGAACCACAATTGCCATCAGGTCCCATGATACAGGCATCCAATGTAACCTCTCCACCGGCATCGGGATAACCACCAAAGCCGACGCTATTTATTTCCGGATCTGCTTCCGTAACATTCACGCCTTTCTCAACAGCATCGAGCACAGTATTGCCATTAAGCAACTGTTGCATGGCAGCCTCATTGGCAGCCAAACCATGACTCCAGGTTGAGATAATGATTGGTGGAGCCAGTGCTTCGTTATTTTCAGTTCCGGGCAATGCATCCATAGCATTCAGGAGCTTCGATCCGCCCATGGAGGCAAAAGCAGCCAAGAGGGTATGTTTAATAAAGTTTCTTCGATCAGGCATATGCTGATTGTTTTATTCTACTGCCATAGTGGCCATAGAAGGAAATATAAATATAACATAGAACAGGTATGATAAATGCGGCTTGCAACCCGATAATATCAGCCAGCGCACCGTAAAGTGGAGGAATAATGGCGCCACCCACGATGGCCGTACACAAAATACCAGAACCCTGAGCGGTATTTTGTCCTAAACGATTGATCGCTAAGGTAAATATGGTTGGAAACATGATTGAATTGAACAACCCGATCATCAAAACTGACCAAAAGGCAACATAAGCCTCAGCCATGATGGTTATAAGCAGTAATCCAACATTTATAATGCCATAAACGGCAACAAGTCGGCCGGGTTTAACAAACCGGAGTAGCCAGGACCCGATAAACCGACCGACCATGGCACCACCCCAGTAAAAGAACACAAAAGTACCCGCGAGGCGTGCCGGGTTCATTTGCAAGATGTCGTTTCCGGACAAGGTGGAAGCGAGCCAGGTCATCAGCCCGCTATGCTCAACCAGTGAAGCAACATCCAGCGAAAGAAAGTAATTGACCAAATAGCTGCCAATTGTTACTTCTGCCCCCACATACAGAAATATCCCCAAAGCACCAAGCATGAGGTGCCGATGTTTCACAGCGCTTCGGTAGCTGCCTGACTTGTCCTGATCGGTTTCCAATATTTTCGGAAGGCGCAGTAAACCAAATACTAAAGCTAGCACAAGCAGTGTAACGGCCAGAAACAGGAATGGATTTTGAACTGCTGCCGCTTCAGCAGAATAATAGGCTACACGCGCAGCATCGGAAAGGGCCATGATCTGAGATGAGTTCAATACCGTTGCATCCAAAATAAAGGCTGCACTAACCAAAGGAGCCAGTGTAGTGCCCAACGAATTGAATGCTTGCGACAGGTTAAGTCGGCTTGAAGCCAATTGTGGCGGGCCAAGTACCGAAACGTATGGATTCGCTGCCACCTGCAATATAGTTATCCCACTTGCCAGCAAGAACAAGGCAAATAGAAACAAACCGAAAACCCGGTAACTCGCAGCCGGAAAGAACAATAAACAGGCTATACCCATAATAAGCAATCCTGCCACAACACCACGTTTATAACCAACACGCGAAATTAGGTAACCACCTGGAATCGACACTACAGCATAGGCTGTAAAAAATGAAAATTGTACCATACCGGCTTGAAAATATGTGAGTTCAAACACATCGCGGAGCCGTGGTATGAGTGCGTCAACCATAACTGTTATAAAGCCCCACATAAAAAATAAGCCCGTCATCATGGCAAAAGGCAGGGCATAACGATTACTGCTTTGCATACATTACAGTTTAGGTGGAAGAGTTTAATACATATGAGGTGTAAAGGTATAAGAAATCGTTTATTATCCGGAATGAAAAATATGAGGTTAAACCTTTGATTTCAACAGTTAAATCAATAATTTTACAAAATATGTTCATATTCATCATTTTATATATGAAACCGATTGATAAAAAAATATGATCTGAATCATGAAAACAATGCCCTACATACTTTTCACGATAATGTTGCTTGCCTGCAAAGCTGACAACAACCCTCAGAATAATGATTCACCGGTTCCGGGTGAACTGAGTTTTAAAATTGAAATCCTGGCTGAAGGTCTTGAAAACCCATGGAGCATGGCTTTCATGCCCGACGGCCGCGTACTGATTGCCGAGCGGCCGGGCCGTTTGCGCATTTATCAAAACGGTGAGTTGCTGCCTGAACCTGTTGAAGGCATCCCACAAGCATGGGCTCATGGTCAAGGTGGATTATTGGATGTGGCGCTGCATCCGGACTATAGTACAAATGACTGGATATATTTAGGTTACGCTCGGCGTGGTGACCAAGGTGGCAACACCGCCATTTCGCGTGTACGTTTACAGGGAAGTCAAGTAATAGAAGAAGAACTGATTTTTCATGGCATACCACATACCACTGCAGGGGTGCATTTCGGTACTCGGCTTTTGTTTGATGAGGATCATTATCTGTACTTCACCATTGGTGACAGGGGCGTCATGCAGAATGCCCAGAACCTGGAGAACCATAACGGAAAAATTTTGCGCTTACATGATGATGGTCGCATTCCAGAAGACAACCCCTTTGTAAATGAACAAAATGCAATGTCGGAGATTTGGAACTATGGCCACCGAAACATACAGGGGATGGCATGGCATCCACTAGGCGGTGAATTGTGGACTCATGAACATGGTCCACGTGGAGGTGATGAAATCAATATTGAGATGAAAGGTGAAAACTATGGCTGGCCTCGTGTAACACATGGTATAAACTATAATGGAAGCATCATCACCCCTGACACTACATTGGCGGGTATGGTTGACCCCATACACCACTGGACGCCTTCGATTGCCCCATGTGGTATGTGTTTCGTCACAAGCGACAGGTATCCTCAATGGAAAAATAACCTGCTCGTAGGTGCCCTTGCCGGGCAACATATTCAACGTTTGGTACTTGATGGCACCAAAGTGGTACATACTGAGCGCCTGCTGGAAGGCAGGGCACGTTTTCGCGATATTCGTGAGGGTCCTGATGGTTATATCTATGTACTTACTGAAGGGCCAGGGCAGTTTTTTAGGATTGTACCGGAATGATTTCCGGAATAAGCTAAAATTTCATCCTACAAAACAGATTTGATTTCATTCCCGAGCATGTTTATATTTGTCAAAAAAAATCGGCAGCTTGCAGGCCTGAATATCATAACAAACCCTATACAGCTATCATTTAAACACACAAAACAGTGCCATATGAGAAACATAGTTACATTATTTACAATCATATTATCGTTAATTTGTTTTCAGTCGTATGCCCAATACACCACCCCCGGAAATAACCTGAGCCTCACACTCAATGACCTGGTTAACAATTCAGGTGGGGTGGTCACTTTTTCAAATGGGACCTACTTCATCAATAACACCTTAACCATTGCTGCCACTGACACCTTGAAAATTACTACGCCCGAAACCATTCGCACTGCAGCCACTATCCGTCTCGAAGTAGAAGGTACGATCATCTCAAACCCGGCAAGCGGACAAGTTTTATTTTCTGCAATGGACACCACCTCGGCAGCACAAAATTTCAGGGGCTTTCGCTTTGACGATTCCAACGGTAATATTTTCCGAAATACAGCAGTCACCCATGGTGGTGGCCTTCAACTGATCAGCAGTGAAGCTTTGTTCGAATATTGTACATTCCGCCGTAACGGATCGAGCAATGTATCTGCAGCGATTACTTACAGCTCGTGCAGTCCAATTATCCGATACTGTCATTTTATTGAGAACGAACGCTCAGCCATTGGTTCTGGCGCCAATGTGCTTGGATCGCCGCATATCATGTATAATACTTTCATCCACAATACGACTGACAACAGCAATCGACCTCAGATCAACCTGGGGCCGGGCAGCGCCGACACCTTATATATTGTTGGCAATTATGTTGAAGGGCTGCATGACAATGCCGGTGGCATAGGCATCAGCAACCTGGTAGGGGCCGGAAGTACCAAAGCAGTTATCCGTGACAATTATATTGTGAATAACCGCTATGGGTTTGCGCAGATTGGCAATAACATCAGTACAGTTATCAGGGATAATGTTCTTAAAGATAATAATATACAAAATCAACCAGCCATTGGTGGCAGCGGATTGAACTTTCAGGCGGCAGGCAGCGGAAACACGGCAATAGTCAGGCGCAACATCATTACAGGAAACCTTTGGGGCATTACCATTATTGACCAGGCTCAACCCAACTTTGGTACAGGTTTCGATCAGGGTCGCAATGTAATCTATGAAAATGGGAATTCCGGACAAACCTATGCACTTTATAATAATACGGCACTCAGTATAAACGCTCTTGGAAATTATTGGGGAACCAATGATGTGGCTGTGGCTGAGGACTATATCTTCCATCAGCCTGATGACCCCAGCCTTGGTTTGGTCAATTATCAACCCATACTTCAAATGTTCCCAAACATTGATGCCTTTTTATTTCTGGCGGCCGACAATCCGCAACTGACTCAGAATGTTATTGGCAGCATTGATCCAAATGCCTATACCATCGATGCATTGTTCCCCCCAGGCACCGATTTGACTAATTTGATCCCGACAATTGAGATTCCCCTGGGAGCCACAGTTAACCCTGAGAGTGGCTCAGGGCAGAATTTCACACAAGCTGTTATATACACCGTGGAGGTTCCACACGGTGAGCAGCAACAATGGACCGTGAATGCAGGGTTTGAACAAGCTGCCTATGACATTACATTTGGCATTACAGATCTGGAATCAGGATTACCAATCGAGAACGTCAGCGTTGAAGTTGAAGATATTGGCATTCAATTTACAGATGAAAATGGCATAACCGTATTCACCGAATTGGAGCCTGGCACCTACATTTGGATCATCACCAAAGAAGGGTATTATGACCAAATGGGCGAAATAGAAGTGATCGATCAGGACGTGGAAGTAATGATTGCCCTGGAATTGATCACCAGCCTAACCGAATATGATACAAAACAAGCACAGGTTTTTCCCAATCCGACAACTAACCAGGTTATGATTAAATATCCGGGAATCACTTCATTTTCTGTTATCGATATGAATGGAAATACCATAATACGTCCCAGACGTATTGAAAAAGAGTTGCTTTTGGAAATCGGTAACTGGCCAAAAGGAATTTACTTGTTCAATTTTGATCATGATAATAGTATTCAGGTGATCAATATTATCAAGGAATAAATGAAAAATAACCTTGAATCTTTTTGGTACAAATTAGATTCATTGATATAAAAAACATCATTCCATGAAAACAAAAATCACTCAAATTGTAATTGTGGGTACGATTTTTACTATTGTTTCATGTAGTTTTTCGTCAAAAAACAATTTAGGAGTTATGAAGATGCAATGCGAAGTAGCAGGCAGCGGAACCCCTATTGTTCTTGTGCCTGGAGGCTTAACCGGTTGGTCAAGCTGGGAGCCTTTTGTAAAATTATTTTCTAACACAAGGACAGTTATTCGTGTTCAATTACTTGGTGTTCAACTTGGCTTAGAAAATCGTCAACTACCCGAATATTATTCAGTTAAGACAGAAAGTGAAGCACTTGCAGCAACACTGGATTCTTTAGGATACACCATGCCGGTTGATGTGGTGGCATGGTCTTATGGTGCTTTTACATCCCTTGAGTTTGCACTTGACCATCCTGACAGGATCCGCACTTTGACCCTTATTGAACCACCAGCTTTGTGGGTACTCAAAGCCACAGGAAAATGGGACGAAGAAGCACAGAGCACGGCCAATTTTATGCAAACATTTCATGGGGAAATTTCTGAAGCAATGCTTGCTGATTTTTTGGTGCATGCAGGGTTTGTTCAGCCTGGTCATTCTGCCAGAGATTTACCACAATGGAATACTTGGATTCCTTATAGGCGTTCATTGCGTATGAATCCTTTTATAATATCTAATAATGATGTGCAGAAACTCAGAAATTTCAAGGCTCCGACCTTACTAGTTAAAGGAACAGGCTCTACAACCTGGTTACATAACATCATTGAAGGGCTTTCCGAAACCATCCCCAACGCGCATGTTATAGAATTGCCAGGAGGACATGCGCCCCATCTTGTATCCAATGAGCGTTTCCTAGCGGAGTTGGACAAATTTCAATCCAACCGAAGCAGTATTGATTAGCACTTTCTGAAGGCTGATTTCGCTAAGAAATTAGTCACTATTATAGGTCAGATCAAGCCAAGCTGGAGGTTCAGTTGTAATAAACCTTAAATGCAGCCTCAACCTTTCATCTCCTGTTTTTAACTTCATTCAGCGAAAGTGATTCAAATACCAGTTGATTAAAGGGTACTTCGCCTGATGGTACAAATTGGACCAGCTTTTCTTTTCCGGGCATTAAATCAAAGAAATTGTCCTTAAAAAACCCATTGGGATCATTACTTTTCAGCATCAACGATTTGATCAACTGATCACTGTAAAGGGTTATTTCGATATGATTATCAATAACTGTCATCTTCAACTCGGGCTTGATTGGTACCAATTTTAAATCGCGAGCGGCTGAAAAAAAGTAGGAAGCTTCGGTAATAATCCTGTTTTCATTTAAAAGGCTAGTATAAAGCATAACCGATTGCTTATCTACACCTTGCAACAAGGAAGATATCTGTTTTGATTCGATCAATTGAACTGTCTGGCCATCAACGACTACAGGTTCCGAAAAAGCAAATAATGTCTGCCCTGTGAAATCTTTAAGGTCCAATCCCATCCTGCCTTGAAAGGATACAATCCCATCATTCACCAAAAATATCATCAGGCTGTCATCTCTGATCTCGAAAGAAATCAACAAGGGGTTAAATGCTTCTTTTAGCTTGTAATGCAAGGCTTTCCAACGACCATAATAATCGATGGAAGACCATGATATGCCGGGCCAGCAATCGTTCAATTGCCAATATAGTGTACCCATGCAGTACGGCAAGGCACGGCGGTGAGCATGTATAGCTTTTTGTATGCCATATGCCTGCACCAACTGGCTCACATATACATAATCCTCTAACTTTGAGGGTAGCGGAAAATCATGTTGCATATATGTCTGTATGAGCCGGGTGCCACGTGGATGCTTTTGGTGTGATTCCAATACCTCAGAGCCAATATAGCGGGCTTCGGGAAATGTAAAAGCCTCTATGGTAGCCAGATGGGGCATCGCCTGAAAACCATATTCGCTGTGAAAGCGTCCCACTCTTTCCTCATACATATCAAATGGTTCTTCGCCCCACCATACACCCCAATAATGCACATCACCCTTTAACAAGCTTTCGGGTCTTCCCCATCCGGTTGAAGGAGAGCTTGGCCAATATGGCCTTTGCGGATCATATTCCTGAACCAAATCTGGTAATAACTTTTCAAATAAAGATGTATATCCTTGCCAGATCAATTCCTCATCCTCATCTGTCCATGATAGCGACTGCTGCCAGCCCCAGTTGTGGAATCCTTCAGATACTTCATTATTACCACACCAGATTGCCAGTGATGGGTGCTTTCGTATGCGTTTGATCTGTTGCATTGCTTCCTGCCGGACATTGTCGAGAAATGCCTCATCAAAAGGGTACATGCTGCATGCAAACATAAAATCCTGCCAAATCATCAGGCCAAGGCTGTCAGCAATTTCGTAAAAATGATCATCAGGATATACACCACCGCCCCACACCCGGATCATATTCATATGAACGGAGGCAGCATCACTTAGCAGCTTGCGGGTATTGTTACGGTTCTTCTGGTTCACGAAACTATCTTCCGGAATATAGTTTGCTCCCTTGATAAAAACAGGTTTCCCATTCACTTTGAAAAAGAATGACTCGCCGATATGATCCGGTTCCGTTACCAGCTCAATATGCCGCAGTCCCGTAAATAATTGGCATGAATCCAACAGTTGACGACCATGAACAAGATGAAGTTCGAACATGTAAAGATGCTGATCGCCCATGCCATTGGGCCACCATAATTCTGGTTGTTCAATGCTGAAAGGAAGATGAAGCCTGTTCAAACCTTCCTCAAGTTGAACAGCCTGTTCGATAAGCATTTTCCCCTGGTGCTGCAACTGCAGGCGAAACCGCTGATTGATATTGCTGCTTACTTCAACCTCCAAACGAAGTTTGGCTTGGATGCTGTCCACCTTAAGCTGGTGAATGGTGTAGTTGTCAATTTTGGCCTTGCTCCACCCTACTATTTTAATTGGCTTCCATATTCCCATCGTTGGCAGTGCAGGCCCCCAATCCCATCCAAACTGGTAAGGAGCCTTGCGGCTATGAACCCTCTTTTCGGGCAACAGAAATGGAAGCTGGGCAGCTCTTATCATGTTCATACTGTCGGCAGGACGAAATAATATCTCCAGCTTATTTTGTCCCTTTTTCAACCGATGCTTTACATCAAGTTGATAACTGCGGAACATATTGTCTGACTTCAATATAAGTATGTCGTTAAGAAATACCTCAGTATAAGTATCGAGTCCTTCAAAAACCAACTCGACCTGTTCGCAATCAAGCTGATCAGATTTTAAATCAAACATTGTTCTGTACATCCAAGCCTGCTCTGCAACCCATTTTACGCTATCTTCATTGGTTCCAAAAAAAGGATCCGGAATGATGTGTTCAGCTAAAAGGTCAGTATAAACATTACCTGGAACTGTTGCTGCAATACTATTATTTGTCAGGGGGTTGATAAGTTCCCATCCTTCATGCAGATAATGAATACGGGGTGTTTTAGCCTGATGGCATGCTGTAAACAGGAAAACTACTGACAGGCCGGTGAAGACCAGTAGATGTTTTAGCTCAAGTCTCATGATGTTGTTTTTTTTGAGCTGGTTATGAAAACCCAAAGGTAGTAAATTAGAATAAGATTTATACGTGTGTTATTAAATATATTACTCAAAACCAGCCTGTGAAAATAAAACGAAGTAGGAAGCAGCTCTGTTTCAAGCTTCTCAAATTGATCATTATTCTATAAGTTCGTTTGTGCTTATAATGTATTGATTAGTATAATTTTATATAAACCAGGTAAATCAATCATGCAAAATTTCTGCATACACTTGGTCATAGGCTACAAAAAAACCGTCACTAAAGAAGCAACGGTTTTAATATTTGGTCTGGACCTATATTAATCCACCTGATATGGCTTAACCAACTCAACCAGTTCTGGCAAATCCATGCCGAGGTCTTTCAGGTGGGATATTTTCGGCACGCCGTTTTTGTTCCAGCCCCGGCGCTTGTAAACGGCATCAAGCAATTGCTCGTAACGGTCTTCGCGGTATTCACGCAGTTTGGCCATTTTTTCTTCGGTTGATTTCCCTGTAGGGTCAAAACCAATGGTTTCCATTAATTGCTTGTCGTAGCGCTCGGCACGTGATTCGTATTCTTCAACCGTTACCGGCCCGGCGGCACGGTATGGCTGTGCGTCGTACGCTCGTGTGCCAAATCCACGACGCAAGTTAAAAATGCGTTGGAAGTTGTACACGCGTTCCGATTGGCGGATCATCTCATGTTTGTCAAATTCCTTTCCGGTAACAGCTTTGTAGATGGTGACGTAGTTATCCACATGCTCCGGCACCTTGGCAGGCTCGTCAGTTTCGTGATTGTTCTCAGGCTCCACATCGTTCCAGGGCAGTTTACACAGGCCCACCAAACCGAACCATGTACGGAACATGGGGAAATAATGCAGTGCTTCGGCTTTGTCTTCAAAAGTAGGGATCTGGTTGTTTACCATATCCATGAAGATCAACCATGCTTCATCATGCTGCGGCCCTTTATTGGTAAGGGCATAGCCGCCTTGCTGAGCCAAGGATTCTTTGCTTACATATTGTGAATATTCAAGCCCTTTGTTTTCCATCCCTATATCATTGAGGAATTTTGGGTCGCCCCAGCCTTTCTCGGTGAATAGTTCCTTCAGCTTACGAACACCTAAACCGGCTGTAACACCAAAACCTTCGCCACGACCAAGCTGGTGAAGCAATTCCATGGCTGCATCAGCATTACCAAAATTAAGTTTAAGACCCCCTGTACGTTCCTCATTGAGAATGCCGTTTTCGAAACACTCCATTACAAAGCCAAGAATGGTGCCCCAGGTAATGGTACAGATACCATAAGTGTCGCAATAGAAGTTGGCCTCAATAGTAAAATCAGGATTAAAAATCCCGGCTACTGAACCTAAAGATGAAGTGGTTTCATACTCAGGGCCGTCAACAATTACATGATCACCCTTGTATGGTCCAGTTCGAAGCTGATAATCGTCAATACCTTTTGCACATGCCATATTGCAACCAATCCAGCACCCATCAGGAATACCTTGTGTAAACATGGATTTCCAAACCTCCGAATGAATGTTGATGGCATCAGGGTGGCTGCCGAATTTAAAATTGTTCACCGGGAGTAGGTCATAATCGTTCATGATATTGGTGAGGTGCGCGGTACCCTTTGTGCGCATTTCAGCCTGTTTGTCATCCAACTCGCGCATTTCGCGATTAAAACGCTTTCCTCTCTCCATGATAGCTTGCAGGTCAACCACATTATTAAGGTTGCCTTTTACGCCAGGGACTTTTGCAACCAGAGCCTTGATTTTCTTATCTCTGAATACGGTCCCTATGCCTCCACGGCCTGCCTGTTTCAGACGTACTTTTTTGCGTTTTGGGTCATAAAAACTAAAGTTGAGCATGCCAATAAGCGAATGGTCAGCCGCGGTACCTGCTGATACAACCGCAATATTCTTTTTGTCACGTTCATCATCGGCATACATATCGGTCAGCACTTCTGCCAGCACATGACTGTCGATCGGTTCCAATGGGGCTTTCATGATCTCAACCTTATGATTGACACCATCAATGTATATCATCACATCCTCATTGGCTTTACCCTGCAACTCAATGGCATCAAAACCGGCAAATTTCAGGAAGGGGCCAAAAAAACCACCTACATTGCTATCCATCACGGAATCGGTCTGGGGCGACAGCGACACACAAATTGATTTTCCCGTTCCGGAGTATTGAGTAATTCCACCTATAGGGCCCGATGAAATGACAATTTCATTATCTGGATCATTCCACTTTGTATTGGGTTTGGTGGCATCCCACAACATTTTAAGTCCGTAACCACGACCGCCAATAAATTTCTCTTTCATCATGGCAGGCACGTCTTTAGCCACTATTTTATTATCAGATAAGTTGATATACAGTGATTTATCTGTATAGCCCTTATCAAGTGCCTTCCATTGATAGTCCCATTTAAGCAATGTTTCATGTCCTTGTTTGATTTCAGCTATTTCCATAAAAATCTATATTTTTTCAGATTTGTTATATTTTTCACAAAGATAGGTTTTTGTCTTGATCAGAAGGCTTAAATAGCTCAACAATAACAATATGCATTGGAATTGCATATCGGGTTGCAACACAATAATCCTTTGCAGGCTATGGCATTGCAATGATATTTAGAATGGGTATAAATTTAGTAGTTGAACAACGACTTGAATTGTAAGTTCACTTTATGGAACAGCTTGCCGGTATATTAAGTTAGCTTTGCTTTGAAATACTTTTTTAGCAAAGATTCATAATCAATTGGTGCAACTTAACATGCCTGTTGATCAGATTGCGTAATTTTACCGCTAGAAAGTGCGTTTACCAGATAATGAAACAGCAATATGAAGATTACACTAAATAACAGACCTGAAGATATTGCAGGTGGCCCTATGACGGTGAATGAACTAATCAAATACAAAAACTTTTCGTTTAAACTACTGGTAACCAAAATAAACGGTAAGTTGGTCAAAACCGATGAAAGGGATATGGCCATGGTGGACGAGGGTGATGATGTTCAGATCCTTCACTTGATATCCGGAGGCTAAAACAGTCATTATGTCAGCAACATTCATATCAAAGATGCTCCGTTTGTTGAGTTGGCTGGTCCCTGCGATGATACTCTTGGCGGTGCTTGTAATCTGGTCATGTAGCCTTTTAGTAAGCTGGTCTTCTAAAAATCAGGTTTATACTACCATTGAAGCCTTGCCTGTCAACAAGGTGGGATTGTTGTTGGGCACCAGCAAGTACACACGCAGCGGACAGGTCAATCCCTTTTACCAGTATCGTATTGATGCAGCAGTCGCCTTGTTCGAGTCGGGAAAGATTGAATATATACTCGTCAGCGGCGATAACCGCCATCACAATTATAACGAACCGCGTGAAATGCGGCGGGACCTTATCCGGTCAGGAGTACCCGAAGAGCGGATTGTGGCAGATTTTGCCGGATTTCGTACCCTGGATTCAGTCATTCGTTCGAAAGAAGTGTTCGGGCAGGATTCGATTACCATCATTTCACAAGCTTTTCATATTGAAAGGGCCTTGTATATTGCCAGACACCATGGTTATCCGGCCATTGGATTTGCAGCAAATGACGTGTCGCACAACCACGGTTACAAAATTTATATTCGCGAATACCTGGCACGCATCAAACTGATGCTCGACCTCTACGTCTATGGCACTAAACCTGCATTTTTAGGCGATATGATTGAAATTGGCAGTGAATAGGTTATGGACTTAATACGCTTTAATCTAAGTGATTGCCTTGTTTTTTACGATCACCACACTGCCATTCAGATCCGGCATCAATACAGCATGTTCAGGAATGGTTTCAACAAACGCATCCACAGCCTGCAGCAGACCGGGCCATTTGGGGTTGTAGTCGTGAACAATGAGCACACCTCCAGGAACCAAGCGCGGATAAAAATAAGCCAAACCTTCGGCTGTAGGTCTTGACAAGTCGGCGTCAAGGCTCACCAAAGCATATTCCACATCAGGCAGGGCAGCTGAGGTTTCAATAAAATCTCCAACATGATAGTGTATGCTGTTGCCGGCACCTAGTTTATTCTGTACAAATTCCAGGCTGGTGTCTGCAAAATTAGCAGTGGTATATGTTGCAGCTTCGCCACTTTCGCCGGCCAGATCTTCCTTCCTGAATCCGGAGAATGTATCAAAAAGATGCAAGTCCCGCTCTGGCGATAAGGCGTGCAGCACGGCAGCCGTCTCGCCCCGGTACACACCAAGTTCGGCCACATCGCCCTTTATGCCTTCTTTATTCAATCTTTGAAACTGAAGCCAAAAGATCAAAAAGCGGCTTTTATCAGGATAACTTCGGTAAAGCTGTTGCAATTTCAGGGAAACAAGATCACGTTTGTTGGCTTCAATCCAGCTAGCCTGCATGCGTCCGGTGCCTTTGATCCAATCCCAGACATAATAAACCGAGAAACCAATCAGCGCCAGGATCAGGATTACATTCAGTGTGTTGTATACACCCATGGTTTGAGTCTTTAATTAAGATGCGAAAATACGGAAAGATATGCTTACTGAGGCTGACTTGATCAGGTCTGGCCCGGGTAAAATATAGTCTTGATCTTTTGCCTGATAAATCAGAAAGTTTTTCATCAACACGACAATTTATCCATTAAATTTGTGCCTCCCGAATTTCAACAAGCAAAACATGGTATTCAGCAGCAGCCTGTTTCTTTTGTATTTTCTTCCTGCTTTTTTAATCCTGTATTTTGTTGTTCCTCACAAGCTTAAGAATTTTGTCGTGCTGATTGCCAGCATTCTGTTTTATACCTGGGGTGCCCCTGATTTTATTTTTATCGTTATTGGAAGCATAATCATTGACTTTTACCTGGTTAAAGCGCTGTATAAAGCCGAGGGAAAGGCCAGGCGACGCCTTACAGGTGCAAGCATCATACTAAATGTTGGTTTACTGGCCTACTTCAAGTACGCAAACTTTTTTATTGAGAACGTGGACTGGATCCTGGAACAATTTGGCCACAACCCGGTTACTTGGACACATGTGGCACTGCCCATCGGCATTTCATTTTTTACTTTCCAAAAAATGACCTATACCATTGATGTATATCGTGGCATCCATCCACCATTGAATCGTATAAGTGACCTGGCCATGTACATTTTAATGTTTCCGCAGCTTATTGCCGGACCCATTGTACGCTTTAATGAAATTGCACACCAGCTAATTGACCGGCGCAATAACGAAAACATGGATAATAGGGTCACCGGGTTCTTCAGGTTCTGCCTTGGGCTGGGTAAGAAAGTAATGATTGCCAACACCCTGGGTGCCTATGCTGACCAGGTTTTTGCTGCAGATCCTGCACAATTGTCCACGATCACTCTTTGGATTGGTGTTTTGGCTTACGCCTTCCAGATCTATTATGACTTCGCCGGCTATTCGGATATGGCCATAGGCCTGGGAAGAATGATAGGTTTTGATTTCCCTGAAAACTTCAACAATCCATATATTTCTCAGAATATCAGCGAATTCTGGCGTCGCTGGCATATGACCCTTGGGCGATGGATGCGCGATTACCTTTATATTCCTTTGGGAGGCAGCAGGGTTACGGCATTACGGATGTATTTCAACCTGTGGGTGGTGTTTCTGATTTCGGGACTGTGGCACGGCGCAGCATGGAATTTTGTGGTGTGGGGCGCTTTTCATGGTTTTTTCCTGGTTGCCGACAGGGTATTTTTGCTCAAAATATATAAAACCATTGGTAAATTTCCCAGCGTAGCCATAACGTTTATGATCACCCTGGTAGGTTGGGTCCTTTTCAGGGCAGATAGCATGAACCATGCATGGAACTACCTGGCAGGCATGTTTGGTTTCAGAGGTGGTGACATCATTTATGCAGAGCGTTCTGTTTGGTTTATGATCTTATTTGGCGGCTTTTTTGCTCTATGGGCCTATTTCCCGGCTATTGAGCGCTGGCAGCTTCGTTTATTTGCAAAAGAGCAAAAAATGCGTTCCATTATATTAATGGCTGTTGTTTCCATTATATTATTTGTCATCAGCCTGGCATCTATCACTTCCTCCGATTTTAATCCATTCATTTATTTCCGCTTCTGATGGAACAAGCATCTGCCTTTTTACAGTCAAGTAACCCTCAAACTGTTTATTGCAAATTTTTATAACTTGCCAACCCCATGCGCAGATTAGTGTCAGCCCACAATGAACGTGTCCTCTTCCACCTGTTTGCTCTCGCAAATGTGGTACCGGTCTGGCTTAACACCTATGCAGCTTCACTTGACGGGCCCCAACACCTCTATATAGCACAGGTAATAAACCAGCTTTGGTCCTGCAACCCTGTTTATGAGCAATTTTATCAATTTAGCAGTCCCATCATTGGCAACCAAACAGGCAATCTGATATTGGCATTCTTTCAATTCTTTTTGCCCGCATGGCTTGCCGAAAAACTACTGATGTCGGTCTATCTATTGGGTATCGCCTATGCTTTCCGCTACCTGGTTTTTTCTGTTTCAGGCACCTCATCCTACCTTACTTTTTTGATCTTCCCATTTGCCTATCATGTCTTCTTTTTGCAGGGCTATTATAACTTCAGTCTGGGGTATGTCTTTCTTTTTCTCGCATTAGCCTGGTGGAATGATATCAAAAACAAAATCAAAGCACGAAATGCAATAATCATGAGCCTGCTTTTACTGCTTACCTATTTCACCCATCTTTTTGTTTTTGGTTTGCTTCTGATCATGCTCGGATTGGTTGCAATCGTTGACCTGATCGTAATGACAAAAACCTTCACTCAACGAAGGAATGTCTATTTGTGGATCAGGCAGAATCTAATCTTATTGACCCTGGCTTTACCCGGCATTGCACTGTCATTATTATATTTTAGATTGATTCCATCGCTGTCTCCATCACCAGTTGAAACTGAATTTTTGATGGAATATCTAAGTGGAATGAAAATTCTGATTGGATTTCAACAAGCTGCCGAAATGAGGTTCACCCAACCATTGCTTATTTATATCCTGATGTTAACCGCAGGATTAATTATTTACAGGTCCTTCTCAGCAAAAAGGCAAATAACCGCGACAACCAGCCGATGCCTGAATAAAAATGATTTGTGGCTCATTGCCGCAATATTGCTGGGTGTTATAAACTTTATGTTTTCATACAGCATGCCTGCAGGGAGCATCGCCACACGACTGATAATCACCATGTTCTTCATTCTGTTATTATGGCTGGCGGCTAAGCCGGTTCCAAAATGGTTGCAGCTGCTTACAGTAGCGGTTGTGGTCATATTTTCACTTGCTATCCGCAAACAACATCATGGTGATCTCCATAACCTGGATCATCACATTAAAGAATTGTTGGAGATGGAACAGTTCATAGAAGAAAACAGCATCATCATGAGTGTAAATTTTTCCGACAACTGGACGCACCTTCACTTTAAAAATTACTTGGGTAGTGCCAAGCCAATAGTGAACATACATACTGAGGCCATTTCGCCATATTTTATTGTAGACTGGAACGCCGGGCAAATGCCTGACCTGTACCTTGGCACCTTGCCGGTATACCGTTTTAATCATTATTCGCACCCATACCAATCAGAGCAGCTGATGGTAGCACAGAAAGTGGTTGTGTGGGGCTACAAGAAATTCAGTATGCCGGAATTTGAAGACCTCTACAAAACAGCACTCCTGCAGAATTATGAACTCATCTATGTGAGTTCCAATACTAATGGTGCATTGTTCGAACTGACCATTGAAGAAGAAATACATCATCTGGAACAGGAGATCATTCTACTCAATGATCAGCAAACAATAGAAGAAAGTGCCAGCGATAAAGGCTTGTCCGTGAGTTATTGGATTCGTGCAAGAGCACTGGAGAAGCTGGAAATGAAGCGACAAACCAACTAATTATAACCTTTCCCCCAAAGCACATCACAATATGAAAAAGCCTGATATTTCACTGTACACCTTAATCTTAACTGTGTTGATCATGGCTTATTTTATTATAGGTGAACCACCACGCAATGTTTTGTCATGGGATGTATTTGGTTATTATCTGTACCTTCCTTTTACATTTATTTATCATGACCCTGCACTTACCGATATAACAGTAGTAGAAGCTATTATTGATAAATATCAAAGCACCTCTACCTTTTACCAGGCTTTGCCCATGCCCGAAGGCTATTGGGTCTTGAAATATCCTATGGGGATGGCACTGATGTACCTTCCCTGGTTTGTGATTGGACAGCTGTGGGCTGTACTTGGAGGCTACGAAGAGGATGGATTTTCCTTGCCTTATCAGTTGAGCCTTCTCTACGGCAGTTTTATTTATACCATACTTGGCCTTATGTTTTTCAGAAAGGCCATGCTGCACTTTTTCCATCCCAAAACTGTTGCCATCCTGATCGTTGCCATTGTTTTTGGGACGAACTATCTAGTTCATACCGCAATACATGGCCAGGGCCTGATGTCGCACAACTATTTGTTCCTGACTTTTGCCCTTATTTTGTGGTTTACCATACGCTGGCATGAGCTGCCAAAAACCAGATACGCCGTTGCACTTGGAATCCTGATAGGGATCAGCGCGCTCAGCCGCCCCACAGAAATACTGGTTCTTGCTGTGCCGGTATTATGGGGCGTGAAAGATTGGCAAAGCCTGGTTGAAAAATCAAAATTGGTTCTAAACCGCTGGAAAGACCTGCTGCTTGGGGCTTTGATAATTTTAATATTCGGGTCATTCCAATTGATCTATTACAAAGTGATTACAGGCAAGTTCCTGTTTAACAGCTATGGCGGGAATGCAGGTGAAGGTATGGAATTTTTGAATCCATATATCTGGCAGGTTTTGTTCAGCTACCGCAAAGGCTGGCTCCTATACACGCCCCTTATGGCACTGGCACTGTTCGGTTTTATCATACTTTACAGAAGTAAAAAACATATTTTCCTGAGTGTATTGGTGTTCTTTATTTCTGCCTTTTATGTGGTTGCAAGCTGGTCGTGCTGGTGGTATGCCGATTGCTTCAGCCAGCGTGCTCTCATCCCCATGTATGTGTTCCTGGCCTTACCACTTGGTACATTATTAAATTATTTTCAAAACAAGAACCAGAGCTGGCAAAGATCGTTCCTTGTCCTAATCCCTGTGTTGATCCTATTCAACCTGTTCCAAAGTTGGCAATTCAAGGAAGGAATCATTCATACTTCACGCATGACTCGTGATTATTACAGGGCTGTGTTTTTAAAAACTGAAATTGATCCCTCGGTAAAAAAGCTTTTACTCATCGATCGCGGGCTCGAACCGGAACAAATATTGCAATCCGGTCAAAAATTCACTTCCAGGCTTTTAGCCGTATTCAATTTCGAATCGGCAGGATTTGTTCCGGATAGCAGCCTGTTGCCCGGGGCTCATGGATATGTTATTCAACTGAACCCTGCTGAACCCCTCTCGCCAAAGTTTGAAATCAGTTATGCCGAACTCGGCCTGGATGAATACGGTATACTGAAAATAAGTACCAGATTATTCAACCCACATCAGGCAGAAGCCAATCCTGTAAGCATTAAGGCAGCTTTCGTACACAACGGCTACCCCTATCATTACAGGGCAAAGGAATTGACTTCTGAGCTGCTGAAACCAGGCCAATGGAATGAGGTTCAAATGCTCTACCTCACACCCGAAGTAAGGCGACCTTCCAACCTGTTTCATACCAATATCTGGTTACAGGGTGAACATAATATCTATATCGATGAAATGAAAGTGGAGCTGTTAATCCCGGATTTAGAGCAATAATTGATTTTATTTTTTACCTGATCACCAACCATATAAATGTAGTTCAGCATGGTCAATTGATGTGCCCTCCTCGTAGTAGAGGTAATATAATTTAAGGGTCGATTCCGGAGTATTGCTTTGATCAAATGAATAGTTAAGGCTTGCCCTACCGCTATAGTTGTCTATTCCACCACCCTTGAAAACATGCATCTGGTGGTAATATCGGTTGTTTCCATATTTATCATCCAGTACAACAAGCACCTGGTCAATGCCTTTCCTGTAATTTATATCCAGATTAAGTTGAATATTAATTTTATCCACCTTGTACAGATCAGGTATTTGATCATTGAGATTGATTGAATCGATCAATATGCTGTTGTGTGTTGTGAAATCCTGAAGTTGCGGAGGTGCAAGCTCCTTATGAAAAAGCACCTCCTTGCTGCCGGGGTCGAAGTAATTGCTGTAAAACAAGCCGCTGAACTTTTCCTCAGTTTTCAAAAAAACTTGCCAGTACCTTTGCTTGTTCATAGCCGACCAATGTAGGATATGGTGCTGGTATTGATATGTTTGAAGAATAGCCATATAAGCAAATGGAATTACCAATAGAGCACTGAACGCTTTAACCATAGTATTTTTAACGGTAAACAAAGAAGAACCAAACAAAATAAAAAAGCCGTAGTATTCAATCATTACCCGTGACCCGAAACTGCTTCCGTACCACCATGCCCACCAGCTGGACAACACATAAATAGTAAGGAATGAAGCTGCGAAAAATCCAATCATTTTCCAGTAGTTTCGCCTGATTAGATACACCAGCGCGCCACCTGTTATCAAAAAAAAGAATGCCGGGGCATAGATAAAAAAACCCTTTCGATAACTAAATAAAAAATTTACCTGATTGGGCCTGCTGAGTATAAACCATTCATCCTGATATGGTTTCAGATACCACATACCTGTCTGTACATACCAGATCAGCGGTTGTATCAGAATAATGGCAAATATTACGAGGAGCGAGAAAGATAAATGAAAAGGGTTTCGGTATAAAATATATTTGATTGTACTCAGAAATTGCCTGAAACTGTCGAACAGGAAAGGAATAAACAATACGATTAAAACATTTACCGGTCTTATTAATCCAATGATCCCCAAGGCAATGGCTGTCAAATAGATAAACTTGACTTGGTGACCCTCCTTAAACTTTAGAATGCTGTATATAAACAGGTTAACAAAAGCAAATGAATAAATGTGGCTGAATGAAGCATCTGCATGGGCATAATGCATGAGCGAACTGCAAAACAACACCATCAGCTGGAGCACAAATATCCACAAAGGGGCAATAAACTGTAGTTGCAATATCTTTCGAAGCCAATACAATCCTAAAAATAAGTAAAACAATGCAGCTATTGCAACAAACCGCTGATATATTAATGAGTATCCATCGGCTTGAAACTGATCGAACGTAATCGCAGTCAGATGCGCGACCAGAAAAAATGGCAATTGCACCAAGGCTGTGCCTGCGAAATACTTATCAATCTTTTTGTCATTAATGACAGGATTGATCCCCTGGTTGAAATCAGCATGATTATAATAATCGGTAACGAGGGTGTCGATATAATTAAAGTTAAGATCCTGATAGATGACCAGGGCGGGTAAATAGTCGAAATAACCTTTGCCATCTGCCAGAATTACAACCTCTTTCTCACCAAAATAATTGTTGATTAAAGCGATCAATAAAGCAATAAGGAAAGCTTCCTGTATGAAATGAACCCGCTTCAATGCCTTTCTCATACTTAAATTAAGTGGATGATAAATTAACAAAGCAAGCCAATGTCTTCACGAAAAAGTGCTAAAAAACACAAACCAACCGAAAGACTTCTTACCTGGCCCAGATATTATACTTCAGCACACACCATATCGCCCTGAAACCATCTTTCCAATTTATTTTCTTGCCTTTGTCGTAGATGCGGCCTTAAAAGTAAATTCCTGCCTCCTTGATGTGGACAACTGACACCCGAGAGATTCTCGAGGTAATTTCAGGGTATTGTGTCTAATCACAATAAACCTTCCACAAGAATATCCAGATCAAGTGTCTCCCAATGGATGCCTTCGCCACTGCCTATAAAACGAAAATGGTTTCGCTGTTCGTCAGAAGCATCCCTCAATGCAGGAAACCAATCAATAGGGACTGCCAACTCACGGCCATCTTCCAGCAGAACATACATTCTATCTTTACTGAACCACAACTCGTTAGCGCAGTTTGATTTATTTATCGTTAAAGTACTCATACCATTTCGCTTTTAAAAAAACTAGATTATCAGTTACTATCTTACGAATCTCAACTAATTCAGCAGATTTGAAACGTTTTGCTTTTACCAGCATTACAAAATCAAGCAGAAATTTTGCTGTGCCATCGCCTTTTTCAATATGAATGTGCATTGGTGAATGATCATTTATATAGAAGAAAAGTCTGTAGCCATTTATCCTTAGTACTGTTGGCATATATAACAGAATTATCCGTAAGCAAAGATAATTAAGACAATTAAGCCATCCTAAAAAAACATATGTGTAAATACTTTTATCTACGCTTTACCTCGCCCATAAATTATACTTCAGCACACACCATATCGCCCTGAACCCATCTTTCCAGTTGATTTTTTTCCCTTCGTCATAAGTACGTCCATAGTAGGAAATACCAATCTCATAAATGCGAATATTTCGTATGCGTGATATCTTGGCAGTCATCTCCGGTTCAATACCAAAACGATTCTCCCGCAATTTAAGCTGCTGAATGATCGGCGTACGGAATACCTTATATCCGGTTTCCATATCTGTCAGATTCAGATTGGTAAAGGCATTGGACACAAAGGTGAGAAACTTGTTCCCAATCGAGTGCCAGAAAAACAATATCCGATGCGGGTTTCCTCCGGCAAAACGAGAACCATATACCACATCTGCCTTATCTTCAACAAGCGGTGCCAGAAGCCGTGGATATTCGCGCGGATCGTATTCATGATCAGCGTCCTGTATGATCAAAAACTCACCCGAAGCCTTTTGTATACCTTGCCTGATCGCAAAACCCTTACCGCGGTTTGGCTTTGACTCAATCAGATGTATCGTCTGAGACGGATGATCTGCCATATATTGTTTAACCTTCTCAACGGTGTTGTCCTTTGAGCTGTCATCCACAATGATGATCTCATTGGTAATACCATTGGCACCAAGACTGGCCATTACATTTGTAAGCACTTCGTTGATCAATGCCGATTCATTGTAGGCAGGAATTACTACACTGAGTTGTGGTTTCATCTAATGGAATTGAAATAAACTGCAAATGTAAGGCTATGATTGGAATTATTCCAGTGGTTCAAAGATTTTTACCTCAAAATGTCTGACTAAAAACGTCTTGGCTGTCGGACTCCATAAATAGGTTTCGAAGCGGTCACCAGATGTAGTGACTTCGGGTGAAAGGTAATCAAATTGATATGTGCGCCATTGTCCGGAATTAAATCCTTCAGGCTCAATGATTATAGCCCTGTATTTGTAAGTTTTACCTTTTAATTTCTGTTTTGAACCCTGATAGGTGAATGTGGCCACCAGCTTCAAATCATCAGGGAGTGCCTCTTCTTCAGCCTTTATTGCGAACGACATACGTGCCCAGAAATGCTCCTTGTTGGTAATTTGATGAAATGGCACCTTCACCCCGGGCGTGAAAGGCATCTCATGATTTATTCTGTATACCAGTTTTGTGGTATCATTATAGTCAGGTATCTGAAATTGCTCATGATACTGAAAGACGGCGCTAAAATCAAGGCTACTCAAAACATAAGACTTATAAGCCGAAGTGTCAGTCAGCTTAAAGTCTGGAGCATCCATATTATGATCAATACGCAGCAGTTTAATATCTTCATCTGCAATTCTTGTCTTTCCGAAGACTGCAAAATAGTACTCTTTAGTCATCCGACTTCCGTGTATGATCCCGTTCATCAGCTGCCACGATTGAAAAACACTGAGCATGATAAAAAATACCAATAGTATGGCGCCAACTGACTTACGCACTGCTTTACCCTCATAGAAGAAAACCACAACAAAAGCCAGTGGCACGGCCAGTAAGGCATAACTTTGTATAAAAGCCCGCCATCCATAGCTGATCAGACTACTGAAAGCAGCTATCAGGTATAGGTTGGCTACAAAATGAAGTCCTATGGCACCAAAAGCATTTTTGCCTTTTCTATAGAGTAAAATAAACCCGGCAACAGCAAAGACCATCAATGGGGCATATATAAACCATCCCTTACGAAAACTGAAAAGTACACGCGAAAAATCAGGATTCCACCAATGCATCACCGATTGGGGGTCATTATACGTTGAAAAATAGATCTGTCCGGTATATGCCTTGAAATAAAGCATCTGGGGCAGTCCTGCTAACACTGCAAATGCGATCAAATAAATGATATGTGGATAATACCTCAGCACCATCCTGCCTTTCTCAATAAGCGATTGCCGGCTAAAAACATTCCAAAGCAGCGGAATAAAAACAGCGACAATCTCACTGGGCCGCGACACGATGATCAAACCCAACAATAGCCCTACCATTGCAGCATAGGCAGGTTTTGGTGATTCATGCCACCGGATCGTAAACCACAGTAGCATAGTGTATAAAGTGAACAGGATGGTATGGGGAGCTCCGGCATCAAAGGTTGTCCAAAAGAAAAGATTGGTCCCCAGGTATAAAGCGAGCAAGCTTATTGAAGTGGCCTTGTCATTCACAAAACGCAACAGCACTTTTCGTAAAAACACCAACCCCACCAATACGTAAAACCATGCAGCAAAAGTCATTGCCAATTGATAGGGAAATGAAAACCCATCAGCGGGGTAGCCTGATAAGCCTGCCAATGCATGGCCAAGGAGAAAAAAGGGCGATAACATTATCGCCATTCCAGAAAAAAACCTGATGATGTTGTATCCTTCATGAGGTTCCAATTGGTAAAACATAGGTGTATTACCATATTGTGCATTGATCTGCTCCAGCCAGCTCAAATCGCTGATACCCGGATCACCATATATAAAAGTGGCAGGCAGGTACAAGTAAAGACCAAAATAGTCATAACTCAGTATATTGTGCTGCAGATGTGTGAATTTAAGGGTGCCCAGCAATAAGGCCAGGAATAATACAGCCCACATGGACTGTGACTTCATGAGATCATACTGGTATTTCATCAGATCGGTAATGGTTCAATTACAAAAGTAGTGAATTGACTTGCACATGGCGCCAAAATCAATCCAAAGATCTGAACAGTTTCATTACCTTTGCAGCTTTACAATAACCGTGCAAGTGCAAAAACCTTCAATCAGCATCGTCGTTCCGGCATACAATGAGGCAGAAGCTATACGTCATAGCCTCGATCGCTTTGTGGAGATGAAATTTCATGAAAAATATGAGATCATATATATTGACGATGGTTCCACAGATAAAACCTTCAACATCATCAGTGAATACCCCGTAACCTGCATCAGGCATTTTACGAACAAAGGTTATGGTGCCGCACTCAAAACGGGTATAAGAAAAGCAAAGGGCGAAAAGATCATCATTCTTGACAGTGACGGTCAGCATGACCCCAAATACCTTGACACCCTGATCGAGATGCTTGGTCAATATGATATGGTCATTGGTGAACGCACCGCTGACTCATTCCAGGTAAAAAACCGGCAAGGAGGCAAACGAATCATACGTTTGGTTGGCGAGCACCTTGTGGAACAAAAATTACCGGACTATAACTCCGGTTTCCGCGGATTCGACAGGAAGCTTATCTCCGAAATGCTGCACATCATGCCCAATGGGTTCTCCTTTTCCACCACCTCCACGCTCGCATTTTTGAAAGAGGGCTATACCATTGGCACATTCCCCATAATTGTGGAAGAACGGCAGGGCCGCAGCTCCAATGTCAAGTTTCTGAAGGATGGATCCAAAACCTTGTTGCTGCTTCTTAGGATCATTATGTTGTTCAATCCATTGAAGATATTTTTTCCAGCCAGTATTTTGATATTTCTGCTGGGTATTGCCTGGGGTATTGCAGGTTTCTTCATGACCAGCCGCTTCCCAAATAGCGCAAGCCTGCTAGTGATCATGGGAATGTTTGTATTCTTTTTTGGATTACTTGCCGATCAGATTGCACTGCTGAACAGAACCAAGAAATAAAATTTATATACTGTCCTAAAAATGGACTACAGTCATAAATGCTGTGATCAAGACAATATGCTCTATTCTCAATAATATACCTTGTAATTTACCCCAACAAGTACAATCAGAATACTTTACATCATGAATCTCATCAAAAAAACAAAAGCGATGAAAAAAATAGGATTTTTTTTGCTTTCAATGAGCCTGGCAATCTCCCTGTTCAGTCAGGGAAGTGATTTTGAAACTGATATAGATATTGATTGTGGCGCCAACTATTGGACAAGCACAGAGTATCCTGTTCGCTTGAATATTGGAATCAACGAGATCAAAGCTCAACTCGCCGACCAGCTTACACGCTACCCCGAAGACCTGGAGGTAACTACCGAATTAACGTACCGCTATAAAATCACATGTACGGGACAACATGTCGAATCCTACCTGGAATCATACAAGGGTCAGCAACACCTGGGCCTTTCAAAAAGGATCAAGGCTATCCTGGATGAAATATGTCAATGGAAGCCAGCCATTCATATGGAAAGCCCTGTAAATTCCTTTTATAATCTTACCATTGTATTAACGAAAGGTGAGATTGAAGTTCGCCCCCAAAATCAAAATGAAAAGTGATGATAAAAGTTTGAAGCGCAGCATTATTTTATTGACCTGAACTTCGAACTGGTATGTTGGACCACCATTTTCAAACCAGCTGATGAGATCGCTTATTGTTACTTAAAAATGAATGATGTGAAAATTTTCGACTCAAAAACGGGCAAATTATTGCAACTTTGTGCCATTGCCTTACTCCGCTATGTTTATTAAGTTGCATTGCAAGTGAACGAGAACAGGACTGAAAACAGGTTTGCCACCTTCTTATGTTTGAGTACCGATGAGTAATTCAAAATATGATAATTCTGATCACCGTAACCCTTTCTCTAATAAGGATGTAGAGGCACACTGGGACCGTGTTGCCCATATTTATGTAGCTGAAAACAACAAAGTTAAGTCTGCTCACGATCAGCGGTTTCATGAAAGCATGCAGCACCTGAAACCGGATAATGCCGGGCGCGTGCTCAACATCAGCAGCCGCGATGCCGAAGCAAATGATTTTATCCGCAAGTACAATCCTGCCGTGGAAGTGATCAATGCCGAAATATCGGCAGGGCTGATGGCCGAAGCACGCAAATACCGTCCGGAAGCCATACAGCAAAAAATTGAAACCTACAGCAAGCTTCCATTTGATGATCGCTATTTTGACCGTATTCTAAGCCTCGAAACACTGGAACACTGTGCTGACCCGCTGGCTTTTCTTAAAGAGCTTTGGCGTGTGGGAACAACTAATGCACGCTTGGTGCTCAGCTGTCCACCTGCCACCAGCGAACTCCCGTACAGGATTTATACTTCGATTTTTGGAGGTCATGGCGAAGGTCCTCATCGCTTTTTACCATCGGCCGAGGTGAAAGCTATGCTGCACAAAGCGGGCTGGAAATTAATTCTGCATAAGGGAACAGTACTCATCCCGGTTGGGCCTTCTGCCTTGCAGCAGTTTGGCGAAAGGGTGATCAATGCATTTCAGGGCAGTTTGCTCGCCGAAATGGGGATCAGGCAGTTTTATGTGTGTGAGAAGGATTGAGGGGGAGGTCGGAGACAGAATACAAGAGGCAGGAGTGTGGTAATTGAACTCGATAAATTAAGAGATGTACTGTAATACAATGAAGGTGAAATAAATACGAAAGACAACCAACACTATTTATACAGTGTCAAATCTAAAACCATAAATCTGAAATCATAAATCCAACCGTGGAAGACAAAAACATCAAGATACTCAAAGGCATAATACGCAGTGGCCTTTGCAATCGCTGTGGCAGCTGTGTGGGCTTGTCTGACGGCAAGATTGTTTTTGAAAACAAAGAAGGCAGGTATCTACCCAAAGTCCTTGAGACACCTGACCCCGACACCTGTTCCACCATTCTTAGTGCATGCAGCGGCAAAGGCTTTGATTTTCCTGAAAACAGAATTCACCTGTATGGCGATGCCACAACTCAACACATCTACACCGGGGCCTATAAAAGCATCAGCATCGGACACTGCACCGACCCCGCTATCCGACTGAATGCCGCCAGCGGTGGCATCATCACTGCTATGCTCATCTACTTGCTTCGAACAAAACAAATTGATGGAGCAGTGGTGACCGGTATGTCAAAAGGAAAGCCCTGGCTCACCAAACCCTTTATAGCCACTACCGAACAAGAAATATTGGAGGCTGCACAAAGCAAATACATCATCACTTCGGTGAATGAGATCTTACCGCAAATAGATGCATTCAAAGGGAATCTGGCCTATGTGGGTTTGCCGGGACAGGTACAATCTATCAGAAGTTTGCAGCGTATGAATCACCCATGGGTAAAAAATATCAAGTATATTTTTGGTCCATTTTATGGAAATACCCTGCATTTTTCATCAGTGAAAAGCTTTTTGCGAACGCATGGTGAAAAAGACTATACAAAAATCAACAAACTCTATTTCAGGCATGGCGAATGGCCAGGCAATATGCGTGCCGAGCTTAGTGATGGCAAGGTATTCCAGCTGAAGAAATTTCATGCCAACTACCTCATTCCATTTCATATTGTTAAAAATGGATTAATATGTACCGACCTCACCAACGAATTTACCGATGTGTCGGGGGGAGATGCCTGGGCGCCTGTTTATGAGGAACGTGGGAAAGGGTTCTCAATGGTGATTGCGCGGTCTGAGCGAGGCCAGTCACTTCTGGATCAGATGCAGGCCGATGGATTTCTTGAGCTGAAGCCTATTAGCCTGGAGGAATCCATCACCATGCACTCGCACGGTTACGACCTCAAAAAGCGGGGAGCCTTTATTCGTTTGCGGTTCATGAGATTCCTCGGCATGCAAGTTCCGGATTACGGATACCAGATCAAAGGTTTTGCATTTTCTCGTTATATGATGGAAATTGCCATCGATACCTTATTTCTTTTACTTGGCACATCTGTGGCACGTTGGGTCATTGAACAGTTCTCTCCCCGGTTCATTGGAGGATTATTTGAACGCACACGCAACACATGGAAAAAATCGACCAAGCATATCAAACGTCAAAACCTGTAAAAGAAAAGATGTAATGATGACAGCCAGGAGCAGATCACCTAAAATGCAGAAACGAGTCTTCAATGGTTTGAGGCTGATTGGAATTGCAATATTTGTGATCATCCTACTCAGGGTTGACCTGAAAGCCATAGGCCATTCCATGCTGCAGGCTGATGCGCTCTTATTAGGCTGGGGAATCTTTTTTCAGCTTATGGTGTTAATGACCAAAGGCATCAGGTGGCACCTGATGAATGATGGCCGGCGCTTAAAGAAATATTGGATGTTGAGCCTGGGTCGCTTTTACGAAAGCTATGCCATCGGGGTGGTGACGCCGGGAAGACTGGGCGAATTGATGAAAGCAGGGCATGAACAGGGCAGTAAAAATATTTTAGGTACCAGCCTCAGGGTTTTATCCGAAAGGGGATTGGATATTGGAATTTTTGTTGCCCTGGCAGGTTTATCCGTGCTGTCAGGCCACTATCTTGAATTGGACTCCCTTTATGGATGGGTGATTGTGAGCATTTCAGCTTTAATTATCTTATTATCTTTGCTATTGCTTACTTCATCATCCTTTTTGGGATTTTTCAATAAACTTATCTACAGGATCCGCAACAGGCGCAATGACCTTGCAATTGATCCCCGAAAATACACAACCGGAACGACTGCTTGGATCATAATATTAAGTCTATTTTCCAACCTAAGCTACTTTATCTCATGCTACTACCTTGGGCTTGCTGCCGGACTGGATGCGGGTTTTATTTGGATATCGGGCGCAGTCGCTATTTCGGGGCTGCTCAATATGCTCCCGGTTACCATCATGGGATTGGGAACACGTGAGCTGATCTTTCTGTATGTTTTTAGTGCTTTCGATCCAAATATTGCGCTTGCCTTTTCGTTTCTTGTGGTGTTGATCGCTCAAATTGGCGGTGGCATAGTATCGCTTATCACAGGCCAAATCTTGCTTATAAAATCAAAAAGATATGAATACCAATAAGTATGTGATCCTTACCGGTGCCAATGGTTACCTGGGCTCCTATATCATACGTGAGCTATTGCACCAGAATTATGGAGTCATTGCATGCCGCTATCCACATTACGCTTCTGTTATCATCAATAATGAACAAGTATTGTATGTGGAGGTTGACATCACAAAGGCAGCAACCGAGCAATATGAACTGATCAGGGCTATTAAGAACAAAAAGGTGATGGGTGTCATCAATGCAGCAGCCCTGCTGGGGAGTTCCGACTATGATGCCAACTACAAGGTGAATGCACAAGGCGTCATGAACATGATGGAGTTTGCCCGCTTGCATGGCATCAATCGTTTTATACAGATCAGCAGTGTGGTAGTACAGAAAAAGATCAAAGGACCCTATGGTGTTACCAAACTCAAAGGTCAGGAGATGCTCATCCATTCAGAACTTGACTATACCGTGTTTATACCTGCAATGATCATGGGCCCCGAGAGCCTTGGACTGAACAGGGTTTTGAAAAATGTATTCAGAATACCGTTTGTTGTGCCGCTTATCGGAACAGGAAAGGAAACGCAACATCCCATATATGTTAAGGATCTGGCCAGAGCAGTAGTGGATTCCATCGAAGTTAAAGCAGCACATAATAAAGTGTATGAAATTGCCGGAGACAGGGTGCTTACATTTCGTGAATTCATCAGGCTGATACTCAGGTATTATGACAAAAAGAAAGTATTTATATTTATACCGCCTTTTATTGCACGGCTATTGGGCAAGTTTTTTCAAAAAGTACAAAAAGTTCCTTTGTTTACTTCCGAACACGTGAAAGGAATACTTCAGGACTCCAATCTTGATACAACTCAGATAAGCGAGGATCTAAGCTTTAAACCCACTCCTTTTGAACAGGCGCTGGCCGAGTCGCTCGATGCCATTCAGACAAGATGGGATTACTATTTGACAGCCCGAAATGAAATGGTCATTGAGATGCATTCGAATTCGTCCAATTACCAATAATGAAATTATTAAACAAAGTAATTTTTACCCCCGGGCGTTGTTATTTTAATAAAATGCATTTTTGTAGCCGAAAATATTGATTTGCGCATGAGATTCCCAAAGATCAACACACCAAAATGGATAAAAGGTGCTTTTGAATTCCTTAGTCGATATTTTAGCCTGAGTGCGTCAGCAATAATAATCGTTGCCATTTCTGCCACTTGGGTTAATTTCAATAACGACCGATGGAACAAACCGGGCGGTGTGGTTCATAATGATATCATCAGCTATTATAGTTACCTGCCGGCAATATTTATACATAAGGATTTGTCTTTTAGCTATGTGCATGACGATCCCGCTTTCTTTTCTGATAAGTTTTATAAATTCTACGCTAACGAGGGTAAGCTTACCCAAAAGATGACGCTGGGGCTGTCGATTTTATATTTGCCCTTTTTTTTAATGGGCCATCTAACAGCATGGATCAGCGGTGCCGATATGACAGGCTATTCCCCTCCTTATATGTTCTTTTTGCTGTTCAGCTCCCTGGTCTATTTGCTTATCGGACTAGTCGTTTTAAGAAAGCTGTTGCTCAAATATTTCTCCGATACAATTACAGCAGTGGTTTTAATTGTTGTGGTTTTTGCCACCAACCTGTTCTATTATGCTACACTTGAGGCGGCAATGTCGCACACTTATAATTTTGCCCTTTTTGCCGTATTTATATGGCTTACCATCAAATGGCATGAACAGCCCGGTATCAAAAATTCAATTCTCACCGGACTGGTTATCGGTCTGATTACAGTTGTCAGGCCAACAAACCTTGTACTGGCCCTGTTCTTCGTTTTTTACGAAATAACCTCACGCTCCTCGCTCAAAGAAAAAGTCTTATTTTACCTCAAACATTACAAGTTGATCCTGCTAATAATTGGCACCGCCATTCTGATGGGGTTGCCGCAACTATTTTTCTGGAAGTATTCTACCGGGCAGTGGTTATACTACTCCTATGGGGAGGAAGGCTTTTTCTTCAACAGCCCACAAATCATCAGGGGCCTGTTCAGCTATCGAAAGGGTTGGCTTGTTTACACGCCCGTGATGCTATTTGCACTAATTGGTATCGCTTTTCTTTTTAAAAGACCAAAGCAGTTCTTTCTGCCTATTTTGGTGTTTACTATCGTAAATATATACATCATTTACTCATGGTGGAGTTGGTGGTATGGGGGCAGTTTTGGTTCACGTCCGATGATCGATTCCTATCCACTCATGGCTATCGCTCTGGCTGCCATTGTCCGGGCTGCTTTTGAAAAATCTGGCTGGACCCGCACCGCTGGCATGGCTTTGATGGCTTTATTGACGGCACACGGCATTTTTCAAACCTTGCAGTACAAGTATGGTGCCCTTCATTTCACTGAGATGTCAAAAGCAGCATATTGGCACAATTTTGGAAAAACCAAGGCAGACTGGGATTATTATGATAAATTGGAACCTATTGATTATAAGGCTGCACTTCAAGGTAAATACCGGACCATACCAAAATTAAAACCCTCAATCAGGCAGCAGGCATTTACCTCATTCGAAATCTTAACACCGGACAGTTCAAGGTATTTTTCAAATGATCATCATTTTCTCTTTCGGTCAGGTGGCAAACATATATCAGGATTTGCTGTATCAGGCAATAGTTCATTGTTATTGAATCCTGATATGGAATTTGGCGCCAGTATTGATTTTGGTGTACGCGCTAATGAAACCTACCGCATCACAGCCTGGAAATATCCTTCCGCATCACGCGCTTCCATTGTTTTCTCGTCATTAAACCCTAGAGAGATGTATCACCTTCAAGAGCTTATTTCGGAGACCAATGAACAAGGATGGGGCAAAATGGAATTGCTGGCCACCACGCCACACATTGTCGATGGGCAATACAGGGTATATATATGGAACAAAGGACTGGAAAAGGTCTATATTGATGATCTGCAAATCAAACGCATCGAGTAAGGCACGCACATTAGCAATAGCTGTAACCAACCCGGCACGAAATCTTAAATCTATCTTTCCTGCTGCCTAGAGAAGGCATCCATATCAAATACCAACGCAAAACGAATGGTATTACCCAATGGATTATTGCGTGTATCAACAGGAATCAAATAGGAAAAGTCAAGTCCAAACACATTGTAACGCAAGCCGGCACCCAGGGTAAAAAATTTGCGGTTGCCTTTTGACCGGTCTTCATAAAACGCACCTCCCCTCAAGGCAAACACTTCATTATACCAGTATTCAACCCCAAAGGCATAACTCAGCTCTCGCAGCTCTTCGCTGAAACCACCGGGTGCATCATAAAACGATTGAAGCATCCCTGCCACAACCGAAACGTCATTATCCAATCCGCTTTCGATCTCAAATTTGTCACTTCCCGGTATTGGTATGGGATTAGCCAGACTGTCAAGCCTGTAAAGAGGAGGTGTAGGCACCAGTAATTTGTTGAAATCAAGTGAGAAAGCAATGGTATTGTAATCGTCCAATTCAAGATGTAAGGTTGGGCCGAAGCGAAGGTTTGTCGGAATAAAATCACGGCGGATGCTGGAGCCGCTGTAGCCAATCTTGTTTCCAATATTGGAGATATTGATTCCCCAGGCGAAAGTGGATCCAATATCACGGAACCATTCCATTTCCTTTTCCCAGTATACAGCCACATCGGCAGCAACTGATATGCCCGGTTTGGTTTCTGCGCCCTGTACAAACTGGCCCTGCGTGAGGTTCGAATAGATGAAGCGTGCAGCCACAGCACCCGACAAATGATCTGTAAGCATCCTGGCGTAGGTTGCATCTATTGCAAATTCATTCGGACGGTATGTTCCCAAATCGCCTCCATTGATATCTGTAAAATTGATATCACCCAGGGTAAAATACCTAAGGGTAGCTCCAATAGCCGACATATCATCAACACGTTTGGCAAAGGCAAGGTATGCAAGATTGATATCAGGTACCAGATTGCGCAGCCAGGGGCTGTATGCCAACCCAAAGCTGAAATCACTTTCAATGTAGGCATATTTGGCCGGATTCCAATGCATTGAATTTACATCCGGAGCTGATGATACCCCGGCATCACCCATGGATCCGGACCTGGCATCAGGTGAAATCATCAGAAAAGGAACAGCTGTAGTTATCACATTTAATCCATCACTGCGACCTGAAAGATTGCCGTAATTTTGTCCCCACGATTGCAGTCCCCACACGAACAGCAATGCTAAGAATATGAGTCTGAGCTTCATAAATATTAAATCAGGTTTATAAAAGGTGTTGCAAAACTAACGATTAATTATTTACTATATTGTTGACTTATTAAAATTAGAATTAGACTCAACGGCTGATCACCAGTTTTCGGTTTACCGATATTTGATATCCCTGCTGATCCGTCAGGATAAAGCGGTAGATATATAGTCCTGCCGGGAGCAAATAGCCATTGGCATCTCTACCGTTCCAGTCCAAAACAAATTCAACGCTTGACAATTTCACTTCTTTCGCTTCCAGGGTGGTGGCATGAGTGCCGTCTATCCTGAATAAATCGATCTGTATGTCTACTAACTCTCCGGTTTTGTCATGCTCAAAAACAAATTGGGTATTTTCATTGAATGGGTTTGGCCTGTTTGACAGCCGGTTCAAACTGATATTATGCGAACCATCGATCACAAAATGCACTTCGGCCTCGGATGAGTTGTTATGCAAATCCCACACCTTGAGTTTGAAAGTGTGCGTTCCATTTTCAAGATAAGGTAAGGTAAATGTCAACCTGCCGGAAGTATAGCTATCTGTATCTGACACATAGGCTTCATTCAAGTTAAAAGTGGTGGCTGTACTGTGGTTGAGGTAGCCCATGATGTCCCTGCCAATACCAACACCCAGGTGATTAATTCCTTGTGGATCCGATATATAGGCATGAACCACCACATCATTTTTTACCACATCGCCATCTTTAAAGCCGGGATAATTGATATACATATCAATGTCGGGCCCATGCTGATCAGGGATCATATCCTGATCGATTCCACCAATTATCAGATCTGAAAACTCTCCGGAAGCATCAGCATAAGTGGAGGTATCAACAGCGTAATAGCTGATCCGGCCCACATCATATTGATAGGCGATGTCCTTGGGTACGGCAAAGCTGAACTCGAAACTGCCATCCCGTACACTAACCTTGCCGTAATGTATCACCTTGTCAAAATAGCTGAAATTTGTTGGATGACTTCCGGTGGCATTTCCGAGTGTACGATAAATGGTTTTCTTGTCAAAGACCTTGGGATAAACATATCCGTTGAAATTATTTTCCCTCTTACCTTGCTCATCAACAATTTCTCCGGTGATATGAACCAGTGACATTGCTCTGATCGTATCCACACGTGTAATAATCTCGTTATTGAATGTGGTTGTAACCACACGCTTTGAAGGGGTCACCAAACGAAGGGCCGGATCGCCCAGCAATACAAAATTGTAAATATTAGCATTTGACGGGTTTTTGCTTCTGCGCAGCACATCGCCCAAGCGGTCAACACCTGGCATGGTCGATTTGAAAAGATCAAAATAGATCCTGCGGTTCAACACAAAGTTCGAATGAGCAAAAGCAAGCCGGGTTGTGGTCATGAGGGCAATACCTCCCCCAAAACGGTTAAGGATGAGCCGTTCACCCGCCGAAACAAACTCCGGATCATCGAAGCGACTGAATTCACATGTGGCTGTAATAAAAAGTGGCATTTGATCAAAATTCCTGAGCCCATTGATATCAGAAACCGTAATAACCCGTTCATCAGTGAGTCCGTTTACCCCACCATGACCCGTGTAGTTTACAAGCAAAGCGCCTGTTTCAATCTGTTTGACAATGGCCTTGTTGGCATCGGGGTAGCGAAACCCGCCGGCTACGGTTTGACGAGGAAAGGCATCAAGGTACACCTTGCTAATATTCAAAATATTACGAGAGGTATCTACTATATATGCCAACGACTCTGCCTGGTTAAAATGCAGGTTATTATCGCGATCATCGCCCATGAAAGTGATGTTGTTTCGCCAGCCGCCGGTGACTTCCGGTCCGGGTGTCATATAATGTTTCACTTTTTGAACCATAAGCATCGCTTCATCCTCATTGGTTACAGGAAAACGTCCTATGCCCACATCCAGCGTACCTGCCATAAGATAGCCCTCTTCAATATCCAGCAAACCAAAATAATCATCAGTGACCCAGCTGGCTGTTTCTCTTAAGGACTCCGTAGCCTGGTAGGTGGGTACAAAATTGGTATTGTGGCTCAGCCTGTCCTTATAATCATAGGAAGCATCGCCAAACATTAGCAGATATTTAAGGTTTTGATTGCTGCGAAGATAAACCATGCGCACAAAATCACGTAAAGCAGTGATATCAGCTGCGCCACTTGCAAACTCATTGTATATTTCATCAATGCAAACAACAATCGTATTCAGCCCTTGCCGGTTTCTGTGAAATTCGGCCAGATCCATGGCTTGCTCCCTGAAACGCTGATGTGCCACAATAATATAATCAGCATCACTGATCCCGTGCAGATTTTGATTTTCTATCGGCCTGGCTGAAACGACCTGCAAAAAATGGCTGTCATCAAACAAGATGTATTCACGCAATGAGTCTGTAAGTACCTTAAAAACAAGCTCCTGTCCATTGATATCGAAATCCTGTTTCAATGGCCTCAATGGGTTGGTAATATCCCAAAGGCTCACTTCATGCCCTGCCTGCTCTACATGAAAGCGACTGATGGCACCGCTGCCCGTAGCAGAAGGATTTCTGAACAAAAACTGCCCGCCATTGTATTGCAAGCCGCACCAGGCATTCAGCCTGATATAGTTGAGCCATCCCCTGGATCCGTTGCTATTGGCATAAAAATTAACACGAATATTTTGCCGGGGACCATCAGGATAATAGTTTGCGATCTGGACCGACTCACGTGCATAAAGGGATTCGTTGGGATTCACACTTCTGAGCTGTGTGAGGTTGATCACCTCCTCCCCATTCACTTCCATATTAAAAAACATGTCCTCATTAACGGAACGTGCAACAAAATGGGCCTGAACAAAGACCTGACGGTCAGTCAGGATGTTTGGAAAATGAACCTCCAGATCAAGGTTAGACCTGGTCGTAGAAAACTCTTCTCCATACCATTCCCTTCCTGTCGACATTAAATTTACAAGGTCAAGTTCATGAAAATGATAAGCCAGGTAACTGTTGATCTCCTTGCTTATGTTACCGCTTGCCTGCTCCTTGTTTGTGATCCGAAGACCATCATCTTCTGAATCAACATTTAGAAAATAAAAAGTGGTATCGGTATAGAAGTTCACCTGGTGGTCAAAACGATTGGTAAGGCTATTGTGCCTGATTCTTACCGGACTAAGCCCATAAAACAAGATGTAGTCTCCCTCGTCGAAACTGCCATCCTCCTGGCCGTGCACATAAACGGCATTCTCGATCAGGTCATCCGGACGGCTTTGGTTGTTTGCTTCAGGCAGCATCCCGTTTCCGTTACCATACAACCTGATTTTATGTGGGTTGATGACGGATGGCTGAATCCCCATCTGCTGAAGGTCTGCATAGGTAATCTTATAAACACCAGACTCCTGAATACCAAGCTTATACCAATCGCCGGTATGCAGCACTGATTGCTCAGTGTAATCCGGGATGGAATAATCAGTTCTAATCGCCGGGTCAGGAGTTGTTTCATATTCAAGCGCAAAGGATATCAGCCGTTCTATCCTACCCTCAGACATCCTGAGAGGGAACACAAGCACATCCCTTCCGGAACTGGAAAAAACCTCTTCATTCGGTTGAATAAAAAAATCATTTCCGATCAGGTCTGCATCGGCCAGTACATTAGCAACAAGTGGTGAGAGCGTATCCCATTGTATATTTACCAGCTTTGCATTGTCGGCGGTGATGGAGTCATTAACGATAGGCGCAATGAACCAGGGCAATGAGGCGGTACCGGCCAGATGCGTAAAATGTTCACCAACAAATACATTCAGCTTGTTACCTGAATGAAGCATAATGGTTTCGGGTGCCCCCCATTCGATCCGAAATGATTTCATCTCCTCTGCCGGCGCCTTGGAAATCAGCACCAAAGAAACGATAAGCCATAAAAACAACTTTGTAAATAATCTTATCATATTGAAGGCCCGCCCTAATTAAATGTAGAGTACAAAAATATATTTTTAAAATTTAACGATGAAACACCAGTTTTGATCGCAATTCATTTTGTTCGCCCAACTCGTTGGTCACAATCAAGCGGTAAACATACATGCCTTTTGAAATGGGATAGCCTCCCTCGGTTGATCCATCCCACCTTATTGGAGTGCTACGGTAACCACCGGGTTTCATTTCTTCCCTGATGATTCTCACCAGGTTTCCACTCATATTAAATATCTGTATTTGTACTTCCAGCTCACGTCCTGCCTGGTTATGGTCGAACACAAAATAGGTTTCATTCCTAAATGGATTGGGGTAATTCATCAGGTGATCAAGGGCCATCTGCCCGCTGTTCACCACCACAAACTCCATGCTGGCTTCACTTGAATTGTTAAACACATCCCATACCTTAAGGCGTAGATGGTGCAGACCTTCATTTAAGGAGTAGAATGGGTAAGCAATGCTGCCCGAATTATTCTTGTCCAGATCTGAGCGGTAATAATCATTCAAAACGGCAGATAAATTCGTTTCGCCGGTGATGGTGGCCACAATATCATGTCCAATACCCGATCCGGTTGTATTTATTCCGCTTTCATCCGACACAAATGCAAGCAGTATCGGTCGCTCGTCTGTGGTATCACCGCTTTTGAATGTGGTATCGTTCATGAACAGCCTGATCTCCGGACCGTTCTCATCTGCAACCGCATTCTCGTTAAATCCGCCTACTATGAACCCATCGAAATAGCCATGTCCGTCTATGTCGTAATTGGTGGCATAATAGCTGATTCGACCGTGTCCAAAGTTGTAGGCTATATCTTTGGGCACTATGAATGAAAACTCAAAATAACCGCTCACCACTGATGCCAGGCCTTGGTATATGATGCTGTTTTGCAGCGTGAACGTCTGTGGAAATCCGTTTTCATCACCTTTGGTCTCAATCTCCCTTTCCTTGTCAAAGACCGTGACATACACCACCCCATTGAAATCGTTCAGCAGCACACCCTGGTCGTTGGTTACTTTACCACCTATGCTTACCATATCGAGTGCCCTTATCGTATCACTGCGTTGCCCCACATCTTTCCCGTTGATGTGTGTGGTAACCACTCTTTCGGTAGGATATGCCAGTCGCAAGGCAGGATCACCAAGAAGTACGAACTTACGGTCATTGGCATCGCCCCTTGATTTTGCCTTGCGTATCACATCACCAAAGCGAGGGTACTCCCCATTTTCCCTGTGGAACATATTGTTGTTGAACACAGCCCTGTTGAGCACCAGGTTCAAAGAGGCATAAGTGGCACGCGCTGTGGTAAACATAGCGATAGCCCCGCCATTGGGATTCAGAAAGACCATCTCACCTGCCGAAGTTCGCTCCGGATCATCATACCTGCTGAATTCACATGTGGCCGTAATAAAAACGGGCAACATGTTTATATTGCGCCAACTTTGAATATCTGCTATCTCCAGGATGCGTTCGGAAGCCCACCCTACTTCACCACCATGACCGGAATAGTTCATGATCAGCGTTCCTTTTTCCATGCGTCTGTTAATGGCTTGATTCACCTCAGGTGCCTTCTGTCCACCCGGTGTTGCTATTTGTGGGTAGGCATCCAGATAGATTTTATCAATATTCATGATCGGCCTGGTATTCTGTATCAGGCCGGAAAGGTTCTCCGCATCATTCAAATGATGGTTGCTGTCGCCATCATCAGCAACAAACGTAAGGTAGTTCCTCCACGGCCCCATGGTGTTTTCATCTTTTCGTAAATAATGAATAACCTTGTCCACCATTTGCCTGGCCTGTCTCAGGCTGGATACAGGAAATCTGCCAATGCCAATATCCAGCAAACTACTGGCATTTCCACCCTCGCCATCATCCAGGTATCCAAAGTAATCGTCAGTGGCTATCGACAGTACAATATGTAAGGATAAATCAGATTGCCAGGTGGGCACGAAATTCGTATTGCCACCTATACGGTCTTTATAGTCAAATGAAGCGTCTCCGAAAAGAAGTAAATACTTGATTTGGCGACCCGGATCACTGGTCTGATACAACATACGAACAAAATCACGTATAGCAGTGATATCCTGTCCTCCGGAAGAAAACTCATTGTAGATCAACTTCGGTGTTGTCACATACACCTCCATGCCGCTATGGTTGCGATGAACATTGGCAAGCCGCTCAGCTTCTTCTATAAACTCATCCGGACTGATAATGAGGTAATCAATATTACGCACCGAATGCAAATTTTGATTGGCCACCTGTCCAACAAACTCTATCGGATAGTATGAACTGCCATCAAATGCAATGTATTTACGCAGGATGTTCCCGTCAGCACGCCATATCCGGTTGGTGCCTGACTGGGAGGTTTCAACAAGCTGAGCATGGACAGGATCAGTCACATCCCAAATGGTCAGCTGTGCCCCGGCAGGGTTCAGTTGATATTCATTGATCTTTTGAATACCTGTGCTTTCCGGATTGCTGAAGACCAACTGGGGGCCATGGAACTTTAGCTGTCGCCATGCATTCACACTGATGTAATCGAGCCAGCCTCTTGATGATCCTGCCGTGCGGTTATATCTTACGGTTACCTTCACATTTGATGCTCCAGGTGAGAACTGAAATCCTGCGTTGGCAAGTCTGGCATACTCATAGGTTGAAGTGGAGGGAGTCAGGTTTACCACTGCCATCAGCTCATCATCCACATGCCACTGAAACGATGCAGGGTTGTGATTACGCGATGCCGCTTCCGACACGACTCTTCCTTCTTTCGAAGTGATGATGTCGGGGAACTGAAAATTGAAATCCTGTATCAGGTTAAAGTCAAACACCTCGCCGTACCATGTGCGGCCCATATTGATCAGGTTAATCAAATCCTGCTCGTGCAACTGATAATCCAGAAATTCAGTCACCACATTTGTTGCCTCGCCTGCCGGAGCATTCTGGGGTTGAACCCGCTTGCCAGGACCCAAATCTGTGGTCAGGAAGAAATAGGTGCTGTCCTCATAGTAATTGTTCTGATGTTCAAAAAAACCACTTGCAGGGTTGAGATCCCAGGTAACCGGACCACGGGCATAAAACAGAATATAGTCATTCGGATCAAAACTACCATCAGACTCACCCACAACAACAATCGGATTCTCAACCAGGTCATCATGTCGGACTGCGTCATTCTCTTCCGGTAGGATGCCTCCTCCGTTTCCATATATCCGGATATTTCGAGGATTTATGGATGAAACATTGACTCCCACTTGTTGCAATTCATTGTATGATATGCGGTGGATACCAGTCTGACCGGTCCTGAACTTATACCAGTTGCCGGTAGCAAGCACTGAGTTATCTGCATAATTGGCCTCATCCTGCCTCATGACAAATGGTGCATCATCAGTTCCGACTTCAAGCCTGAAACGCAGCAATCTTTCAATGGCACCGCTCTCAGGGTTCAAGCGCAACGGCATCACCGAAACCCCGGCGATATACTCCTCCCGTGCCTGACCAATCATATATTTTGCTTTGAACATTGTATCAGGTACAAAACTGCCCAATAGTTCAAACTCTCCGTAAGGCAATGGCTCTGTTTCAATTACACTTAATTCAATATCCAGTTGCAATGCCTTGTCAACTACATTGAATGTGGTATAATACCATGGAATATGAAGCAAATCGCTATCGTACCTGGCTTCATCAAAATAAAGTCGTCTGAGGATTTCATGCCCTGGCATATACAGCGAGTCAGCTTGCTTCCAACTGATCTTATAAACTTTACTGTGTAAAATATTATCCTGTGCCTGTATGGAAGGAGTAGCTGTCAGTAAAAATAATAATGGTAACAAAATATACCGCATTGGATCAGCGTATTGGTTAACAATGGCAATGCAATTCGAAAAAACAACTGAACAGATTTGTCCAACCGTTAGGTATAACAAATCAATCGGTAGAATTGTTTTTATGTAAAAGAATTGATTGACATAAATTTATGTTTTAACGAAACCTGTCAAGAAATATTGCTAAATTGTAACTTTTATGGTCAAACCTACATATAATGATAGCATATTCATATCTTAGTTAATCATTTTTAGCAAATGAAGCGCATTCTTATGCAAAAAGGTTGTATAATTGTACCCGAAAAATCCGACCAAAACCATAAAAGGATTTATGTTTAGAAAATACCTGCTACCGGCCTTTATCGCATTGGTTTTTACCCCCCTCTTATTGCGCGGGCAAGATCCGGGTTTTTCGCAATTTTACGCCAACCCCCTTTATCTTAATCCGGCACTGGCAGGAGCTACCGAATGCGGACGCATCAACCTGAATTACCGGAATCAATGGCCGGCATTCTCCAATGCCTTTATTACCTACAGCATCAGTTACGACCAATCCCTTCCGGTGCTGAATGGCGGCTTTGGTGTCCTCGTTATGAGCGACCAGCAGGGTGATGCAGCTTACAACCGAACTACCGCAGCGGGTTATTATACTTATAATTTACAGGTAAGCCACAATGCCATGGTAACCTTTGGTGTGAAAGGTGGCTATTACCAGGAAAAACTTAACTGGGAAAAACTGATCTTTGCTGACCAGATCAATCCAACCACAGGACAGATCACCCCCACCAGCGAAACCCCACCGGAGAACCTCGAAATCTCAACCGTTGACTTTGGCGCCGGTATGATCTTTGCAGTGGAAGATCTGTTTTTTGCCGGCTTCAGCGCAGACCATCTTACCCAGCCTGTACTTTCATTCTACGATGATCCCAACAGCAAGATGCCCATGAAACTGACAGCCCATGCCGGAACAGTAATCAACCTGACCCAGGGCAGAATTGGAAATTACTACTATACTGATCTCATGCTACAACCAAATATCTTGTACCAGCACCAGGGCAAATTCAGCCAGCTTAATGCAGGGCTTTATGCCATGAGGCATCCTTTTGTGCTTGGGGCATGGTTCCGTCACAACTTCCAAACAGCTGATGCTGCAATTATCCTTGCCGGCATCACATGGAACAACTTCAGGTTTGGGTACAGCTTCGATATCAGCTTGTCAAAAGTAGGACTGCCCGGCGGAGGCGCCCATGAAATTTCCATCGCATGGGACTTCTGCATTGTGCAGGAAACAAAAAAACGTGTAATTCGAGCAATAAACTCACCCTCATTTTAGTTAATATCAAAGTATTTTAGTCAAAACGAAAATTAAAAATGCTAAGAATCAACAAATTAATCTCTGCAATCATCCTTATAGTAGCTGTAGTATTCCTCGCTTCATGCAGGAAAGAGTATTCAAGAACTACCGGCTGGGCTTATAATGATCCCGAAATGGGCGGTTTTCAGGTGGCCCAGGTTACCCAACAACCTACCGGCCCCGGCCTGGTAGCTATTGAAGGCGGTACCTTTTTAATGGGTGGTACACAGGAAGACATCATGTTTGAGTGGAATAATATGCCAAGGAGGGTAACCGTATCTTCCTTCTATATGGACCAGACCGAAATCAGCAATCTTGACTACCTGGAATATATCTATTGGTTAAACAGGGTTTATGGGCAAAGTTTCCCGCAAGTCATTCAGAACGCCCTTCCCGATACCCTGGTATGGCGCGACCGCATGGCATATAACGAACCCATGATCGAAGTGTACTTCAGACATCCTGCCTACCATGATTATCCGGTTGTTGGCGTTAGCTGGGTGCAGGCCAATGATTATGCCAACTGGCGTACCGACAGGGTAAACGAAATGTTGCTGATTCAGGCAGGTATACTCGACTTTGATCCTGACCAGCGAGATGAGAACAACTTTAATACGGAAGCCTACCTGGCAGGCCAATATGTTGGCCTCGTGAGGGACGGCATGGAGGACCTTGACCCAAGTGGTACAGGTGTAAGAAGTGTCCGCTATGAGGATGGTATACTGCTGCCTCGTTACCGGCTACCCACCGAAGCGGAATGGGAATATGCCGCCCTCGGCCTTATCGGAAATACCATGCTGGAACGTGTTGTTGAACGTAGAATTTATCCCTGGAACGGTGCCGGATTGCGAACACACGATAAAAAGTATTACGGCAGCTTCGTGGCCAACTTCAAAAGAGGACCAGGTGATTATATGGGTGTTGCAGGTAACCTGAACGATGGTGCCGCTTTCCCCGCCCCTGTTGCCTCTTATTGGCCAAATGATTACGGCTTGTATAATATGGCAGGTAATGTTTCTGAATGGGTGCTCGATGTGTATCGCCCGCTTACTTATGAAGACATGGCTGACTTTAACCCATACCGAGGAAATGTGTTTATGAATAAAATGCAAGATGAGGATGGCTTCCTTGCTGAAAAAGACTCCCTCGGACGTATACGTTACGTTCCCGTAACTGATGAAGAATCTGCTACACGCCCCAACTACCGCAAAGCATACAACGTTAACTATCGTGATGGTGACTTTATGTCGTCCATACAAACAGACTGGCTGAATGACCCAGGCGAACCGGATGCCACCGGCAGAATGTATGACTACGGAGGCACAACACTTATCTCTGATCAATCGCGTGTCTATAAAGGCGGATCATGGGCCGACAGGGCATACTGGCTTAGTCCGGGTACAAGACGCTATCTTGATGAAAATGAAGCTTCTTCAACGATTGGGTTCAGATGTGCCATGAATAAAATGGGTGGTTCATTCTCTCGTCGATAAATAGAAAAAGTGAATTAAACTAATATATACCCCATCCCTGTTATGCCGGGATGGGGTTTTTCATTCCTTTTAGCCATGCATGACCTACTGGAAAAAGTTTATGAACGCTATCTCGAGCATCCTGAAATTATAACGGATAGCAGACAACCAAGCCAGGGCGGTTTGTTTTTTGCCTTAAAAGGTGAAAACTTCAATGGAAACAAATTCGTCATGCAAGCCCTCGAAAATGGCGCTTCCTATGCCATCGCTGATGCTGATGATCTGCCGGTAGATAACAGGATCATCAAAGTGGACGATTCCCTGAAATGTCTGCAACAGCTGGCCGGGCTCCACCGCCACAAGATGAAAGCAAAAGTAATTGCCATTACCGGTTCAAACGGCAAAACCACCACCAAAGAGTTATCTGCCGCCGTATTGTCAAAAAAATATAATATCATTTCAACACGGGGTAATCTGAATAATCATATCGGTGTTCCCCTTACCCTGCTGCGACTTTCGGAAGAAAACGAACTGGCTATCATAGAGATGGGTGCCAACCACATGGGTGAGATCCGCGAACTCTGTCAAATAGCAAAACCGGACTATGGCATGATAACCAATATCGGCAAAGCCCATATCGAAGGTTTTGGAAGCCTCACAGGTGTGATCAACGCAAAGAGTGAGCTCTATACCTATATTGATGATCATCATGGTAAGCTATTTGTTCACCTCGACAATCAGCTGCTGGATTCGCTGTCGCGAAATACAAGCCGCTTCACCTATGGTAACTCAACAGCTGCGCATGTATATGGCGAAATCATGGTCCTTAATCCCTATATTCACCTGATCTGGGAATATCAGGGCATGCAGTCCTCTCTGCAAACCAATATGATAGGCGAATACAATATGGAAAATATCATGGGGGCAATAGCCATAGGTTGCTTTTTTGAAGTTCCACAAGAAGATATTGAAGAGGCCATTAAATCATATGAGCCTTCCAATAACAGGTCTCAACTGATGCAAACCAGGCATAACCGCATCCTTCTCGATGCTTACAATGCCAACCCGGTAAGTATGAATGTGGCCATCAAAAGTTTCGAGCAAATTCAAAATAAAAAACCGCTATATATTTTGGGTGATATGCTCGAACTGGGTGCAATTAGCAGAGAAGAACATGCCAATATTCTGAAGCTTCTTACCGATTTGGATGCCAAGCATGTGATGCTGGTGGGAACAGAGTTCGGTAAAGTCTATGCAGGTGACGACTGGGAATGGTTCCCAGATGTGGAGGCATTGATCAAAAGACTCCGTAAAAAACCGGTAAGCGGCTTTGACATTCTGATCAAGGCATCACGAGGTATCAGCCTTGAAAGATCAGTACCATATCTGTGATGGCTTACACCCATGAAACCATAATAAACCAATGGACAACAAAGTATATACGGTCATAGGCCTTATGTCAGGCACTTCGCTGGATGGCGTAGATATGGCCTGTTGCCGGTTTTATCAGTCAGGAGCCTGGCATTATGAAATTGTTGCTACACGACATGTCCCCTATACTTCAAATTGGATTCAAAAACTAAATGATGCATTTTATCTTGAACCGGATCAGCTTGACGAACTGGATATGGACTATGGAAATTATCTGGGTGAACTGGTGCTCGAATTCATAAACACATCCGGGCTTCGGCCCGACCTGATCTCCTCACATGGCCATACCATATTTCACAGGCCGGAACAAGGATATACCCTGCAGCTAGGTGATGGACAGATCATGTCAAAAATTACAGCCTTACCCCTTGTGAACAACTTCCGGCAGTCCGATGTTGCCAAAGGGGGCCAGGGGGCTCCTCTTGTACCCGTAGGCGACAGCCTGCTGTTTGGTGATTACGGCATCTGTCTTAACATAGGTGGCATTGCCAACATATCTTATGATCAGTATGGAAAGCGATTGGCTTTTGATGTATGCCCGGCCAACCAGGTTTTGAATCACCTGGCTGGCAAAGCTGGGCTGAAATATGATGAAAACGGCACACTGGCAAGTGCCGGCAATGTGTTGCCTGATCTGCTCCATGAGCTCAACGAACTGGACTATTATAAAAAAGAACGCCCAAAATCATTGGGACGTGAATGGGTTGGCCGGGTGATGTTGCCAATTCTGGATCAAAGTCAAGCCAGGTTGGAAGATCAACTAAATACCCTTTGTTTACATATCGCCATGCAAATTGGCAAAGCTACCAATGATATGGAAAAATCAACAATGCTCGTTACAGGCGGTGGTGCTCACAACAACTTCCTGATCCATAGTATCTCGCAACAAATAAAACATGATATTACAATACCATCTGTCCGGCTTGTTGACTTTAAGGAAGCAATCGTATTTGCTTTTCTGGGGCTGCTTCGCAAGCTGGAACATGTCAACTGTCTGGCTTCGGTAACCGGGGCTTATGAAGACAGCTGCACCGGCGATTTATTCATGCCATGATTACGAAAAGGCTTTTTTCGTGCCCCTTAAAATAAAACGCATCGCATCAAGTTATTGTTAACAGCATGGTGTTGAGAATTTGCAACGGCAAAAAGCAGCCATTCAGGAATATCATTTACCTTTAAAACAAATTTATAAACTATGTTCAACGGAATTTTAATGCAAGCCCAATCAGTTGCCAACGATCTGTCGTCAACAGCCGAAACCATTGAAGCCGAAGGTGGTGAACTATCCATGTCAATCATTGAGCTGGCCATGAAAGGCGGATGGATCGTAGCTGTACTGGCTGTTTTTTCAATCATAGCGGTTTATATATTCATTGAGCGTTACCTGGTGATCAACAGGGCATCCAAACAGGACAAAAACTTTATGAACAATATCCGTGAATACATCCATGATGGCAAGCTTGAGGCAGCACAGGCCTTGTGCCGCAACAACACCTCACCCAACGCACGTATGATTGAAAAGGGTTTGTCGCGTATCGGCAAACCGCTAAATGATATCAATGCAGCAATTGAGAATGTGGGTAAGCTGGAGGTGAGCAAACTCGAAAAAGGTGTTGCGGGCCTGGCAACCATTGCAGGAGCAGCACCCATGCTTGGTTTCCTGGGTACGGTAATTGGCATGATCAGGGCTTTCTATGATATGTCGATGGCCGGCAACAATATTGATATTATACTTCTTTCATCAGGTATATACCAGGCCATGATCACCACCGTAGCAGGCCTCATTGTAGGTATCCTTGCCTTTATCTTTTACAATGTGCTCGTATCGCGCATCGAAAAGGTTGTTTATATGCTTGAGGCACGCGCAACAGAATTTATGGATGTGTTGCACGAACCGGCACGTTAGTTGTTAATAAACAAGATACAATAAATTATGGCTATAGAAGCAAGAAACAAACGGAGCATCGCCTTCAGCATGGCAAGCATGTCGGACCTGGTATTTCTACTGCTGATATTTTTCATGCTTACTTCCACCCTTGTGGCCCCCAATGCCATCAAATTATTGCTTCCGACCAGCAGCAGCAAAACGATGGCCAAGCAGACCATTACGGTGTACATCAACGAAAACTACAACTACTTCATTGAGGAAAGCCGTGTTGGTGAAGCCGATCTGCAGCCAAGGCTCGAAAATAGCCTGGCCGGGCGGCAGGATGCCTCGATCGTGTTGCGCTCAGATAAAACGGTACCAATACAATACGTTGTAAATGTTATAGATGTAGTTAATAATATAAACAATAAAGCCAATACAAAGCATAAGGTGATTTTGGCCACCTCACCCCGGAGATAGATATGAAACTGGATAAAGACAAGCGAAAAGGGATCATCGGCAGCATCATTTTCCATCTGTTGCTGTTGATTGCTTTGTTTATCCTGGCCCTTCGCACACCACTTCCCCTGCCGGGCGAAGAAGGGGTTGAGGTCATTCTGGGATATAGTGATGACGGGTATGGAACCAACATACCCGAATCGCCGGCAGCCAGCCCTCCACCCGTTCCTGTTACCCCTGCCACACCTCCTGTTGAAGAAATTGTGGAAGAAGTGATCACACAGCAAATAGAAGAATCAATCGCTATTCCTGATACGGAACCTGATACAGAGGACCCGGCACAGGAGGATGAAGAACCCATAGAAGAGGAAGAAGTGGAGGAAGTTGTACCTGAACCCGAGCCCGTGGAAGAAACACCACCCCAACCTGTGGTAAATCAGCGGGCATTGTTCAGAGGTTCGCAAAGCAATACGGAGCAGGGGGGATCGTCAGGGATCACACAGGGCGAAGGAAGCCAAGGCCGTCCTGATGGGTTGCGTGATGTACAACGCTATGACGGCCAGGGTGGTGAAGGCGATGGCCCTGCCTACAGCCTGGGGGGCAGAGGTGCCAAATATCTTGAACAGCCCAGCAGCAATTTCAGGGAACAAGGCGATGTGGTGGTGGATATCTGGGTGGACCGTAAAGGCAATGTTAAACGCGCTGAAGTGAGTGCCCGCGGTACAACCATACTGGATGCCAACCTGCGTAATACTGCTGTGCGGGCAGCACTCAATTCAAACTTCAGTGAAGATCCAAGAGCACCCGAGCTGCAAAAAGGATCCATCACATATACCTTCATTATTCGAAGATAAGCATTGTGCCTTCGGCAGCTGCCTCCCTTGGTTTATAGGTCTTTTTTCTTTAAAACAAAGGTACAAGAATATGCAACCATATGTTTCACTTGTCCGTCTTCTGATTATATTTGCTTATGGATTATCAAAGCACCCTAAGCTGGATGTTCGATAAACTACCTATGTATCAGCGCATAGGCGGTGCGGCATATAAAGCAGATCTGAATAACACGGTAAAGCTTTTAAACCTGCTGGGTTCACCTCAGAATAAGTTCAGTTCCATTCATATTGCAGGTACCAACGGTAAGGGTTCGGTTGCTCATTTGCTAGCTGCTGTCTTTCAGGAAGCCGGATTCAAAACAGGATTGTATACCTCACCACACATGAAGGATTTCAGGGAACGCATACGCATCAACGGTGCCATGATACCCCCTGAAAAAGTATTAGCGTTTATCAAGGCCAACAAAGAGGAATTTGAAGCCATGGAGCTTTCGTTTTTTGAGATGAGCGTAGGCCTGGCATTTAATTATTTTGCCGATGAACAGGTAGATATCGCCATTGTCGAAACAGGTATGGGCGGACGGCTCGATTCAACCAACCTGCTTAACCCTGTCCTTAGTGTGATCACCAATATTGGTTTTGACCATATGCAGTTTCTCGGTGATACCATTGAACAGATTGCAACTGAAAAAGCAGGGATCATCAAAAAAGGTGTGCCTGTGGTTATTGGTGAAACACAAGCAGAAACGAAAGCTGTTTTTGAAGAAAAAGCCGCAGCTCTGAAATCTGACATCATTTTCGCCGACCAGAGATTCGAAGCACGAAAACTTGATGTCGACAATCCTTCATTCCAATATTTTGATATATGGCGAAAGGCAGAACCTTATATCGAGAGGCTCGAATTTGGCCTGAATGGATTGTATCAACAAAAAAATGTGATCACTGCCATTTGTGCCCTTGACATGATCAGTGACCGTTTTGAAATTAATGAGCAACATATCCGTGCAGGCTTTAGCGAATTCGCACCCCTGACGGGCTTTCTGGGCCGCTGGCAGCAGTTGGGTACCAAACCGGACATTATTGCCGATGCAGCTCACAACCTGAATGGTATCATGGAAGTAATGTCGCAGATCAATATGATGAAATTCAATCAATTGCATTTTATCTTAGGCATGGTCAATGACAAGAATGTGGATGGCATTTTGCAAATCCTGCCCAGAAATGCCATTTATTATTTCTGTAAGGCTGATATCCCCAGAGGGATGGATGCCACGAAACTGGCCGGCAAAGCCTTTGAAATGGGATTGCGTGGTGAGGTATATCATTCAGTGAGCGATGCTTACCGTTCAGCAATAAATAAGGCCGGCTTTGAGGACCTTATCTTTATTGGCGGCAGTACCTTCATAGTCGCCGAGGTGGTTTGATCAATCAAAGTTTTATAATTTTATGGTATAATTTTGCTGGTATCAAAAGTTTAGGCTATCACAAATATGATTTCCGAAAAATAAGACCATAATTAATTCATCTATTCCTATGAAAGCAAACTTAAAACAGATCCAGGAATTTCTGGCACACAAACATCTGGCATTTGTCGGAGCATCACGCAACCCTAAGAAATTTAGCACCCAGGTATTCAACCAGTTGCTTAAGCTGGACTATACATTGACCCCCGTGCATCCCCAGGCTGAATCCATAGAGGGTATTTCCTGTGTGCACAGCATTGATGAATTGCCCGATTCAATTGAAGCAATCTGCCTGGTCACTCCAAAGGGACAAACGGATGCTCTGGTCAAACAAGCACTGGATAGAGGCATCAAACAAATCTGGATTCAGCAGTTCTCTGAAGGGCCTGAAACAGAGGAACTGATCAGGCAAAGCGATGCGAATGTTGTCGCCGGCCGTTGTCTGTTCATGTATACCCGGCCCGAAGGATTCCATAAATTTCATGAGCGCATGGCAAAGCTGTTCCATGTTTATGCCAACTAGTGTTGACATGACACCAGTGGGCATATTATCCCTTACTACTTATATACTGCGGACTCAGGTTAAACTTCTCCGGATTGCGCGCTGTTTTGGTCTTGTAAAATTCACGGATGGTATCAAAGTCTGCTTCATAATCGCCTGAGGGATAAAACACAGGTCCGAAGCCGCCTTCTTTCTTTTTATAATCAACGTATCCAAGTGCCACCGGCACATGGGCTTTGAGGGCAATGTAATAAAACCCTTTGCGCCACTGGTGCACCAGCTTGCGGGTACCTTCAGGGGTGATCACCACAAACAACACTTTGTGCTTATCAAAAAGTGAAGCCACCTCTTCTACCAGATTGTTGCTTCTGCTCCTGTCTACAGCTATCCCGCCCATCCTGCGCAGCAAGCCTGCATAGGGCGATTTGAAAGCTTCTTTCTTAATTAAAAACCTGACCGGAACCCCCATGATAAAATAGGCAAGCCTGCCTATGATAAAATCCCAGTTGCTGGTATGTGGTGCTGCAACGATCACACACTGTTTGATCTCAGGAGGCAATACCCCTTTAATTTTCCATCCCAGCAATTTAAATACAAACAATGAAATCCATTTCATGGTTATGGCTCAGAAAATTTGACCAAAAGTAACCATTCTTCTTTAAACCATGCCCTCTGCAAATTGCCATGATCCGGAACCGCGGTTGATCACTCTGATTCAATAGGGTTGAGCAGGTCAAAGCTGGCCTCAAACATCAATTCGTTGTCATAACGCAATTGATAGGTCATGATGCTCATATTATCAGCGAATGCAATATCCCACTGCCGTCCCAATGTATCCTGCAACATCCTCACCGTATAGGCATCAGCAGGAAAATGCTGAATAAACCTGCTTCCTTCACCGTTTGCGTAGCCTCCATATAAGGTTAGGTCTTCAGGGGTGCCATCTACGTGACGGTGGTCATGCCTGAAACGCAATCGGCCGTCTTCAGTCATAAATATCCAGGTGCGGGAATGATCATCATCCACGTGAAAAGGGATGTGTACTTCGTCTTCATCACAATACGCGACATGCATGACCAGAAGCTTATCAGCCCAGCTTTCCCTGCCCTCTGCCATAAAGGTTTCTTCGCCCTGAAATGATTTCCCACACAGACTGAGAAGGTTCGCCATAAACGCTTGCTCTGCTTCACTGAGCACAGGAGGAGCTGTTGTTGCCTCCTCCGACGCAGGTTCAGAGGGGCCTCCACAAGCCACCATCATGCTGATTAATACAATTGTTAAGATCGGTAAAAGTTTCATTCTTAATTGATTTGAGTTTGTCAACGACAAATATCGGCAAAGTTTCCCGAATATCCGGCCCATCCGACCATCAAAAGCTAAATTATATGTAATGTAAGCCTTCAACTCACGGGGCATTTAAATGCACCATCATTTTTCATACTTTTGTTTAAATTTTACGCATGATGCCTACCGAAGCCGTACTTAGCCTGAGCAATGTTTCTGTTTTTCAAAAAAAAAGACTGGTACTTGCCAATGTCAACCTTGAAATCAAGCCGGGTGAATTTGTTTACCTGATCGGCAAAACGGGCAGTGGCAAAACCAGTTTGCTAAAAACGATCTATGCTGAATTGCCCATTCTCGATGGTGAAGCTCATGTAAGTGACTTTAATTTGCGCCAGATCAAACCCAGACAGATACCTTATCTGCGACGCAAACTTGGCATCGTATTCCAGGATTTTCAGCTGCTTCAGGACCGTTCGGTGAGCGAAAACCTTGCTTTTGTGCTCAAAGCTACCGGTTGGCGCGACAAAGAATCCATCAATGAGCGCATACATCAAGTATTGGAAGAAGTTGATCTGGTTTCGAAAGTCTACTCTATGCCCAACCAGCTTTCAGGCGGCGAACAACAGCGAGTTGCCATAGCCCGTGCCCTGCTTAACAAACCCGAATTGATACTCGCCGACGAGCCCACTGGCAACCTTGATCCTGAAACCTCCAATGGCATAATGCGCCTGATGCTGAGTATCAGCGAAAACGGACAGGCAGTGCTGATGGCCACACACAACTATAACCTGATCCATAAATTTCCGTCGCGCATCCTCAAATGCGAAGAGGGTACCCTCATCAACTCAGGAAATCAACTCAATTAGTTTGCTGACGTTGTTACCGTTATTATAAAGAGTATGCAACTTCAGGCGTCGCTGATCGATGCGCTCTTCATCAAAACTTCTCCAGTTTCTTATTACGATACCCGTCTCTCTTGACGCTTTTGTCAAGCTTGCATTGTCAATACTGAAATAGCATTCATTAGGGTCATGGTTTTGACTGCTAAGGTTTTTCAATTTGAGGATATGGAATGCCGGATGGAAAAAACTCATCTCAAATGCCAGGGATTTGCGAGTCCTGAAAAGGAGTGCGCAGCACTCCTTTTAGGGGCGAAGCAATCCTGTGGATTATCTTTCTGCGTGTTTGAAGGATTCCCTTTAACCCGAAAGGGTTCATTTGATGTACTTGTGTTTCGGAAAAACAAGCTGCAAAGAGTGAACCG
>CALAZZ010000147.1 GCA_937926515.1 uncultured Bacteroidales bacterium
TTAGAAGGTAGAATTTAGAAGGTAGAATTTAGAAGGTAGAATTTAGAAGGTAGAATTTAGAAGGTAGAAGGTAGAAGGTAGAATTTAGAAGTAAGAAGTTCTAGCTTCCAAGCAATAAAAACATGTCATTTTTAAGAGTACTTTTGTGCATATTGTTCCCGCCCCTGGCTGTGATTGACAAGGGCTGCGGTTCGATATTGATTGTGTTCCTGCTCACACTGGCAGGCTGGATACCGGGGGTGTTGGCAGCGCTGATCATTAATAACCGGCAGAGATATTGATGAAAGTTGTGATGTCAAATAAATTGCACCTCCGGAAAATGATCCTGTTCCTTTTTGGAGTCATCAATTCATTACACCCAGACCTTAAAAGCAATGTTAACATAGATATTGGAATATGAGGCAAAAAAATATAATTTGTACGTTGTCAGCGATTTTAACATTCACGATCGGAATGGTTTCATGGGCACAATCATGGACGGATGTGCAAGGGATGCGTAGAAATCATGTAGGTGTTGAACTTGGAGGCGTAATGCAACTCTATGGCATGAGCTTTGAAAGGATGACACTTGGTAATATGTATCATAAACTGAATGTAAGGCTGGGAACGAGCTATATGCCTTTTGAGGATTATTGGGAGTCAGGTGATAAGGCCCTGTTTGTGTCACTTGGTCTCAATTATCTCTGGGGTGAGGTGCATCATTTAGAAGTGGGAATAAATGCCCGTACCGGATTTTATTTCCAGGAACCTGAAAACGACAGTTCTGAAATACTCAGGGCCCTTTCCCCTTCGATTGGTTACCGCTTTGAAGATTTCACCAAAAGATCCCCTTACATCAGCGTATCATTTTCACCCTTATACCATTATGATCATGATGCCCTTAGCTGGGAATTTAAGCCTTGGGGCAGGCTGGGAATCGGGTATTCTTTTTGAAAGGTAGCAGAACCCATATATGAAGTACCATACAATGCGCATATTCTGTTACTTCGCATTATGTTATTAAACAACATGATTATCATCGAAAAACAGTAGATGAAAGAGTGACTGCATTTAGGCTACTAAGTGCCACTTAATGGCATTGGTTTACTCTATTCTGCAGAGATATGATGGAATGAGGGTACAAACGATGAACCACACATCGCCAAATAGTTACCATTCACTAAAAAATACATACAATTTACTCATAGGTCGGGTTTTGGCTTGCAGTTCTTCTTAACTTTAACGCATGAAAATGTACAATGCCATCATTATTGATGATGAGTTGAATCTGAGGCAGGCTTTGAGCCTGATGCTGAGTGAGTATTGCCCAATGATAAATATTTGTGGTATGGCAGCCTCGGCTGAGGAAGGAAGGGTGCTGCTCCGAAACCATGAAATCGAATTGATATTTCTGGATATTGCCATGCCACGTGAGGATGGCTTTGATTTCATTCAGAGTATTGAAAAGGATCATTACGCCATCATATTTGTCACAGCCTACCAGCAGTACGCCCTTCGGGCACTGAAAGCCAATGCCATTGATTATTTACTAAAGCCTGTAAATGGTTTTGAGCTACAGGAAGCTGTAAACCGGGCTATTGACTACCACGAGCTCAGGCAAAACCGATCAGAAGTCAAGAAGATTTACAACGAGTCGTTGCAAAACCTTGGCAAACAAATCGATGAGCCACATAAGGCCATAAATAAAATTACCGTGAGTGAGCAGTTTGGCTTTCGCATTGTGCAAGTGAAAGACATCATGTATCTGCAGGCCGACAGCAACTACACCATAATACACCTTTCGGGCCTGGACAAGATTGTGGCAACACGTACCCTAGGCGAATTCGAAAAACTACTCGATAACCCCATGTTCTACAGAATTCATAAGTCCTCCATCATTAATATGCACTTTCTGAAAGCTTACTCAAGCTACCAGGGAAATTTTGCGGAGCTTACAGATGGCACCCGCTTGAGCATATCACGGCGTAAGCTGAATGAGTTCAAGGATTTGGTGCGGCAGCTTGCTAAAGCAATTGATTAAAGGTGAGAAAGGCAACCATAAATTTATTGTTCATTATCTGTCTTGCGCTGAACTATTCAGTTGTGTCTGCCCAAAATCCTTATATACAGCAATTTACAACTGCAGATGGCTTGCCTTCGAATCTGGTTTACCAGGTGTACCAGGACAGCCAACACTTCATATGGTTTGCCACCGATGCAGGAGTGGCACGTTTTGATGGGTCGCACTTTAACTATTTTCGTAAAAAAGACGGACTCAACAGCAATGAAGTGATTCGCATTAAGGAAGACACGCAAGGCCGCATTTGGTTTTTTCACCTCAATGGCAGTTTTAATTTCTACTACAAAAACAATGTTTATAATGCCGCCAATGCCCCTTATCTTGACTCACTTCGGAGTACAAATTTCTTTAGGGACTTTTTTGAAGATGATGATAAAACGATTTATTTCTACAACAATCTTAATCTGGAGATCTATACTCTTGATAAGCAAACCAATGTAAAAAAATTCAAGCTAACGAGCAAGCCATTGCAACGTGCTGATAGACAAAGTATGGCGCAAGGCATGCTGGATAGCTATATCAGCAATGATCCTGAAAAAGCTTTCTTAATATGGGCCGCTTCAGGCATTTATAGCTTAAAGGATTTTGAGGAACCAATGCATTTGCTGGATGACAGGTTCATCATTGACCGGGTATTCACCTCCTACCCTCATACTGACAGTATCATCTATGCTGATGTATATTGCCCTCAAACAAATATGCGCAGGGTTGCGCGGTACAAACATCATATTTTTCAGGATACCATTAATACACCCCGAAGGGAGAACGAAGAGCTGTTTGTGGCGATTTATGATGATAGAGCGGGCAACACCTGGTTTTCATCATTTTATAACGGTGTGTATATGATGAGAGGTGGTGAACTAAAACGGCACTTCAACATCAGAAAAAGCCAGGCGGTGATGCAGGATCATGAAAACAACATCTGGATTAGCTCGATTAGTGAGGGTGTGCATAAAATAAGCCCCGGATTTGAATTCCATAAGCAGTTTGATCCCCCCTTATTTGGAGGCAAGGGAATCCAGGCCATAACAAAAAACCGCGATGGAGGGATTTGGTGCACCAATGGTAGTTCATTGTTTTTATTGAAAAACGACAAAATATACAAATCTGAATTTGATGCAGCCGTAGCCTCGTTTGACCAGATTTTTCAGCTACAAAATAACAAGCTGCTGCTGGGCGAATCTAATAGCAGGATATATATTATAAAGGACCCGCAGCTTGATGAGCAGAAAAATATGGTCAACCATTCAGGGGTTGAAATTTTGGACATGTTTGCCAAAAGAATATCGGTGAACCAGGCTTCTGATATGGCCTACACATACTGGCCGCATCAGATTTTTGTGATGAATCAGGATAAAATGTTTGAAGAAATAGAAATTTTCTATAAAGTACCCGAACGAATTTATGCCACTTTCGTCAACATACATGATGAACTTTACCTGAACGGGCAGCGCATCTACAAATTTTCGGAAGGGCAATTTGTTCAAGATGAAAATTATAAGCTCCTTAACGACAGAAGGATAACTGGCCATTTAATCTTAAACAACGCAGAGTTGTTCAATATTGATGGCGACAGCCTTTTTCTTTTCAGAGATGAAAAGCTTGTTAACCTGAGTGAAGCATTTAATTATCCCATCGAACAGCAAATAAAGCATGTTGAATACAATGATGCTTTGCTTTTTGTTGCCACTGCAAGTAATATCTATTATTGTCCTGATCCGTTGCTTGCGTTCGAAAATGAAGCTGTGAAACTGTTGCCATTGGACCTCAGCTTTAGAAGGATAAACGACATTTTGTATAATGAGGAGGTTTTGTATGTTGGAAGTGATGACGGGCTTGCTGTTATTCCATTGCTTTCGTTTGGAAACCTAGAGTCGCATGTGCCCCAGCCATATTTCCAGTCAATTCTGCTTAATGATACCCACAAACTCGACTCAGAACAAAAACTATTTGTAAGTGGCAACAACAGGCTGCATCTTAGTCTTGGCAACATCAACTATTCTGGTAGCCTGGTAAGCTATTCCTATATGCTTGAGGGAGCAGATAATGACTGGCGAACAGGAAGTGAAACAAGTGTTGTTTACCAAAACCTTTCCAAAGGAGATTACGTTTTTCGATTAAGGGTTCGTAAACCTACTACCAACTGGAGTGATGAGATTACCTTCGCACTAACGGTTAAACCCACTGTTTGGCAACATCCCTTGTTCATTGCACTCACAGTATTGCTAATTCTAGCAGCTTTATATCAGCTGCTGTTAAGGAGAAAAAATGCAGAGATTCAACGCAGGCAAACGGAGCATCAGCTCATTTTGCTCGAACAAAAAGCGCTGCAGTCGATGATGAACCCACATTTCATATTTAATGCACTGGGATCAATTCAAAACTACCTTTTGCAAAATAAACCTATTGATGCAGGCAATTACCTTTCGCAGTTTGCACGCCTGATAAGACTGAATATCAATGCCATCAATTCCACATTGGTGCTGTTGGAAGAAGAAATTGAAAGGTTGCGCAACTATCTTGACCTGGAAAAACTCAGGTTGGCTGATAGGTTTACTTATGAAATTATGGTGGATGATGCCATAGATGAAGACGAAATCATGATCCCTGCCATGATTATACAACCCATAGTGGAAAATGCTGTGTGGCATGGCATGGGCAGCATCGAAGACAATGGAGAAATTCGTATTTCGTTCTTTCTGCACACGCATAATTCAATAAAGATTATTGTGGAGGACAATGGTATTGGTATTACTGAGTCTGCACGCCATAGCAAGCGCGGCACAAACCACCTTCATTTGAGCATGGCAGCCACACACAAGCGGCTTGAGATCATAGGCAAAAAAATGCAGGTGGAAACCTTTATCCATACCACAGAGGCAAATCCAGATGCAGTGCAGCCGGGTACTAGGGTTGAGCTTGTTGTTCCCTTTTCAACTGAAAAACTGAATTTCTAGGCGCTACTTCGATTCCGTTTACCCTTTATACCTTGCCTTTGAATAAGCCATTCATACCGCTGACACATTGCCTGTGCAATGCCCATGTGGTTGGTCTAAATTTAACCGTGCTTTACTCAACTCTAAACAAACCACCTCAAACAAATCAAATGAAAACAAATCACTTCAATAACCTTGGCCTAATTGGGTTCATTTGCCTGCTTGGTGTTGCAATACCAGCAGTTGCTACGTCCACATCACATAAAGACCTCACCACTCAAAATGAGATCACTACCATTCACAAATTACCGACTGAAGCAGGTAGTAGAAGGTCTGCTCCGGAGACTTTTCTTTGGGAAGAAACTAGCCAACAAGTCCAAACATTGAACGAGTTGTATGAAGTTACCTTTAATGTGGATATGAGCCAAGCTGAAAATTTTGACCCAGAAATGGATAATATTTATCTTACCGGCTCTATGCTTGGCTGGGCCGAACCGGGTACACAGCCCGAAAACCAACTGATGGAAAGGCTGGGAAGCAGTATGATCTGGAGCAAAACCCTGCTACTCGAAGCCGGTGAATATCAATACAAGTATTTTCTAAACTATGGCTGGTTCAATGGTGAATGGGGCGGCGAACCTAACCGTATTATATTCATCACGGGCAACACCGTGTTTGATGATACATGGGGGGTGATTGACCACATTAATGTGTATTCAGTCACTTTCAACGTGGACATGGGGATGGTGGGTGGCTTCGATCCTGAAACTGATGTAGTTTACATCACAGGCAGTATGCTGGGTTGGGCCATGCCTGGCACACATCCTGACGATCAAATAATGAGTCGTGTGGATAATAGCATGATATGGACCAAAACGCTTGATGTACCGCATGGGGTACTGCAGTATAAATATTTCCTGAATGAAGGCTGGCAAGGGGGTGAATGGGTTGATGAGCGCTCACGTTGGGTGATGGTAACAGAAGATACCGCATTTAACGATGTTTGGGCCGGTTGCGAAGAAATAGGAGCGCCTCATTTCGAGGGCTTTGAAGATGCCATTAGCTGGCAAATGCCTGACTGCTGGCAACAGACTGGCATTGGAGATTATGGGTCAATGGTGGTTGAAGATTTTGCTGCCTCAGGAGATAAAAGTTTGAGAATTATGCATAATCCCTATAGCTATATGCTCATTGCTTCGCCCTTTATTGCTCAGGACCTGGATGCCCTGCAAATTAAATTCAAAGCTGTAAAAGGCTATAATCAATGGTTATCTGCCAAGCTGCAACTCGGCACAGTATCCCACCCCAATGACCTGGATTCGTTTAATTTGCTGCAGGAGTTTTCAGTCACCAATCAACCAGATCAGGCATGGCATCAGTACAGCCACTATCTGGATGAATATGATGGTACGGACAAATATTTTGCTTTTAAACTTAGTAGCCAGGATGAAAATGATTGGTCAGAAGTGTTTATCGATGACATAGAAATTGAACTTTTGCCAAACTGTTTGCCCCCACGTAACCTTATGGCAGCGGATATTACTTTCACTGAAGCGCTGCTGAGCTGGACGCAGCCTGGTGTATGCGATACCTGGGACCTGATTTACGGTCTTGAGGGCTTTGACCCGGTAACCGAAGGTACCCTTATCGAGAACCTAGCTGAGCCCCAATATCTTTTGCAAGGCCTTGATCATTCAAGAAACTACCAGTTTTATGTGCATACTTACTGTGGTGTGGAAGTATCTGAATGGTCATTACCAGCCATATTCAGTACTTTGTGCCAGGGCAAGGAGTTCAACTTTGCTGAACCCCACGAAAACGCTGTTTATAACCTGGCTGAAAGTAACCTGATACCTATTGTATTTGACTTTATTGGCTGTGGAGGTTTCTATAATAATCTGACGCTGTATGACGAAGATGGGAATTGGCTTGGTTTTATAAATGGATTTGACATCACCAGCTCCGGTACTTATTATTCAGATTTTGATGCACCTATGGCAATGTGTGGAGGGGTTTATTACATACAAATTTCGTACTTCGACGAAGAAACAATCAGTTATGTAGAACTCAACAGTCCCTACTTTACAATCATTAACGAAGCTGTTGCTGTTGAAATTATAAACCCTTGGTGGGGAAGTAATCACTATACAGGCGACCTACTCGAGATCACCTGGAATGCCAGTAACGATAACCCTGTTGACATTGCCTACTCACTTGATAATGGCAACAATTGGATTGACATTGCGAGTGGGATCTTATCAACCTGCCAGTATTCACCATGGGGTTATAATACTTTTAGCTGGCCAATACCCCTGCATATCAATGGCACTTATACCGAAAGTAAAATTCGGGTTAGCATGACAAGTGACCCAACAGCATTTAGTCTTTCGCATCCTTTTAATATAACCAGTGTAAGACCTTTGGAAATTTCCAGTCCTGAAGCAGGAACCATCATACAGAAAGGTGAAGACATAGTTATTGATTTTGAAGTTTTTAATCCAGGAATAATCACTTTTAATATCATTTACAGCGATTGGACTCCAATATTCAGCTCCAACTTCGAAGTGGGAGTCTATTCGCTCACCTTTAACACGGCTGAACTAACACCAGCTTATGGGTTCATAATTGCTGGCAATCACAGTGATTTAGGTTATACGACTTTTAGCGGATATTTTGCAGTGCTAGATATTATTCCTGACTGTCCTCCTGTTACGGAAATAAACATCCTTGATATAACCGCTTCAGGGTCTTTAGTAAACTGGATTGCCTATGGCAATGCCACAGCATTTCAGGTCAGCTGGGGCGAATATGGTTTTGACCCTGACAATGGCAACCTTGTTGGCGGGATCAGCCAGAGTGCTTATGAGTTTGCGGGACTGCAACCAGGTAGCTATTATGAGTTGTACGTCAGGTCGGATTGCGGAAACGGACTATACAGCTTGTGGACAGGACCGGTAAGTTTTGTCACTGAAGTGTCGCAACTGCAGGGCGATGCCAATTGCGATGGTATGGTAAATGTTTTGGATGTGATCACTGTAATTAACTTTATCCTGGAGTCTGATCCACAGCCATTTTGCTTCGAAAATGCAGATGTGAACGGAGATGAAATTGTTAATGTGCTTGATGCCATAGGGATTATCAATATAATCCTAAATGAAGACGGAAAATCAACCGCTGGTGTAATCAATTCAATCCCTGCCAACATCTATCTTAGGCCGGGACTGATCCGCTTTGATAGCGACGGGACCCTGGCTGGTCTGCAATTCGAACTTAGCGGCTTTGCCAAACAGCTGCATTTGAAACTTCTTATCGATGATTATGTATTGACCTACAATACGTCAGAAAGCAAACTAAACGGCATAATCATTCATCCCGAAAACAAACCTTTACCACCTGGCATGATTGACCTGATCAGTATCGAAGGTGGTTCAGGCCTTTTATGGGGTGAGGTGGTTGCAGGTAATACCAGTACCAAAAAGGTACAAGTATATACGCATCATCATTATATGCCTGATGAATACTTATTGGATGTGTACCCCAATCCCTCTCAGGGCCATTTCAACATACGCTTAGTGCTGCCGGAACAATCCTTCATCACCTTGGATTTGTATGATTTAGCTGGCAGAGCGGTGTATCGCCCGATTGAAAACAATCTTGAAATTGGGATACATGAAGTATCAATTGGTGCAGCATCTCTATTTTATCCAGGGGTTTATATTTTGCATATGCAGGCAAAACCTGCTGGCCAGGGAGGCCAATTGGTGAACAAACAAATAAAGGCAGTCATTTTAAGGTCATTTTATTGATCATAAAAGTGGCTTCCACTTGATGAAGATACCTTTTTACAAACTTATTAATAGGCATTCGTCAGCATGTAGGAAATCCACTTACGTAAGCTTAACATCTATGGTTGCAATAATGAAATGGCGGTAATGCACACTTTCACGATACGCAAGAAAAGGCAAAGCTGCGTGATTGGCAACTTCCGGTATTTCTAATTCTTTTATAAAAATGACTTAGACAGTATGGCCTGAGAGAACTGACGCACCCACGACGATCGATGCTTGCCAGGAATTGTTTTCCGGAAAGTGACATTTTTCTTAATTTAGTCTGAAAAAACCAATATGAGACTTTTTCTTTGGTTAGTGACTTAATCCATAACAAGTTAGAAAGGTTCAGAATTGTGGCGGTTAAGACTCTGAAAGTCTGAAAGCTTCAATGATCAAATTTTTTCCTGTAATGAGCCGAATCACCCCATTCATCATAAGCGATCTCATTCTCGGCAAGTGCAATACGCAGTTCCAGGCAGGCCTGGCAATCTTCGGGGCTTTCGTCGGTGCAGGGCTTGTTGTCGTATAGCTTATACGAATCACGGTACATACCGGGTGTGATATTGGGCATGATCACATTAGCCCCTACTTTGATGGCTTTTTCTCTTCCCAATTTGTCTATTGACTGCAGGGCCGTGGCAGCAGCTATGTTGATGTCCTTCATCAGGATGCGCAATACGGCCACCATCTTGAGGCCGAGGGCTAAGCGATCGCTAATCGGCAAAAGCATATGACGGTGATCATATAAGGGAGTTCCCTCATGCTCCAGGTAGGGGCCCATACCCACCATATCCACGTCTATGGATTTCATCCAAAGCAGGTCATTGGCAAGATCCTCATAGGTCTGAAATGGCAGCCCGATCATCACTCCTGTTCCGAGCTGGTATCCTGCTTGTCGAAGATGCTCCAGGCACTTTATGCGGTGGTCATAGTTGTGAAGCTCATCATCAGGATGGAGCCTGTAATACAATGACCGGTTCGTAGTTTCGATGCGAAGCAGATAGCGCGTGGCACCATGTTCAAACCATCGTCGGTAGGTATCATAGCTTTGTTCGCCACAGGAAAGGGTCACACGTAGTTTATTGTCTGACAATTTCATGATCTTATCCAACAGTCCGGTGATCCTTTTGGTGAATTGTGGACTTTTTAATTCACCTGATTGCAGCACCACAGAGCCATAGCGGTTTTCGTATGCAAAACGTGCGGCATCAAGTATTTCCTCATCTGTAAGGTTAAATCGCTTAATGGCAGGGTTGGATTTGCGGATACCACAGTACAGGCAGTCCTTTGCGCAAACATTCGAAAATTCAATCAGGCCGCGGAAATAGACCTTATTTTGCACATGCTCGGCCTTCACCTGGGCGGCATGCCTGAAAAGTATCTGCTTGTCATCCCCTTCAGCCTGCAATAGTCTGACCAGGTCATACCGGTCCAGAGATTCTTTATTTAAGATCTGCTTAAACAATGTTGTCGAATTTGCAGCTGCAAAATTACAATAAATCAGTGGTTATCGGGTCATCTGAACCCAAACTCCAGATTGGATGAAGATTATAAGTAAAAGTCAGGATACCAGTCTATTGAGCTACAAATTGTTCTTCTTTGCCAATGAGGGTTTTGCTTTCTTCTTCTGTTTTAGGACGACTGGTGCAAATGCCATGCAGCTCGTTTATCGTCCGGCTGGTATAGGTTTCGAACATAAAGGGGAAAAAAGCGTGGATTGAGGAAGCTAACGCTGCCCCAAAGGTTTTTCGTGCCAGCATAAGTGCAAAAAGTAGATGTTTCCAATAGCTGAGTCCCACATCGTTGGGATGCTTGGTGAATAGGTTTGTTTTTTTCATCGCTTCAGCTGTTTATTCGTGTATCATAAACCGGTAAAACCAGCTTTTGAAGCCTCCAAATTAGAAAAATATTTTAAAATGCAATATCAGTTTCAAAACCAATAACTAATTAGCCAGGCAAACTGTTACCAATACAAGCCCGAGATTTTCTCCTCCACCAGCATCCTGGATGGTGTTTTCGGGAATATGATATCAGGTAAAAGGTCATGCAGTTGATGCTGTGATTTGAACAACTTCTCTCCACCGCCGGTGATGTTCAGCATAATAACATCATCCTTTCCAACTTGATCGTGTTCAACGGCCTGAATAAGTGAAGCCGTGGCAACCGCAGCTGCCGGATGGATGTCGGTGCCTTCCAACTCTTCGAAAAGTTTGGCAGCCTGGCGGGCTGCATCATTGCTCACCGCCAATACTTCGCCATTGGTGTCCATAAGCGCATCAAAAAGACCTCCTGCAATAGGATATGGTGGTTTGCGGTTGGAAAGCACCTTGGCATCAATAGCTTCCACGTGTTGTCGGGCAAGGTCATCATCATAGGGCAGCATATTTCGTGACCGCAGCTTCCACGCCTCATAAATGGGCAGGAAAGGTGCATTTTGCGATACCATCAGTTTCATTCGGTGGTTGCCAAAGCGGCCATCCTCAATAAAGCGCAGGTTGGCTTCCCAGGCTGAGATGGCACCTGTTCCGCTGCCGATGGCCTGGAAGTAGTAATCAGGGATGCGGCCAATATGTGTGGTTGCTGAAAGCATGGTGGTACCCATCCCATCGCGGCGGGCTACATTCTTTGCACCTCCCTCAGGGAAAAAGCCTTCCAGTTGACAGATCATATTGGCGAGATGAATGGCATCGTAGTAATCACTGCCCGAACTGGTTGAAACAAGTTTAACACAAGGGTTCAAGGGTTTTTCAAACCAGAGCGCATCCAGGTTGTCCTCAGGTACGCTTAGCAGTAGCGGGATATTGTTATCGGAGCATACCTGGGCAAAAGAACGTGCCGTATTGCCGGCAGAAGCCACCACAAGCACTTTTCCCGTGGTGTTGTTCAACCTGCCGCCTACCACGTAGGCTTCCGTTTCTTTAAAGGAGCATGTTTTCATCATGGCGCCTTTTTCAGGCCAGTAGCCGCTGAAGGTGATGTAGAGCCTGCTCAACCCCAATTCTGAGGCAAGTCCCTGGCTTTTATAGGTTACTGGGGGTGAGGAGCCGTTCAGCATCCTGTTCACCGGTAACCAGTCAGCATAACAATACAAACCCATTTCGGTGCCTTTGGGTTTCAGTTGTTTCTTCTCGTAAATGGCCCTGATCAAGCCTGCTTGCTCTTCGCCGGGAGCATCCAGCAGCCAGCCTGTATCATTAAAAGTGTTGCCTGTGGCAACAGATTGAAGGTGATAGGCTGTAGGTGTAAAAGACGGTGTCATTTAGTTGTTTTGATATTTGCCCGGCAAAGATACTGACTCAGCATGATTTTTAAAAAGTTTCCCTAGACAAATGGGTTACCAATAGCTGCTATTGCTGACAATAGCTTGTGGTGGTCAATCATGCTTTATGTTTGCCTCATATTGATTTACCACTTCATTGGCACGCTCATAGTCAAGGCTGGGAACGAACACTCTCACAGCCCCTGCCCCACCAGGTGATGCCCACCAGGGTGCAATCGTGCCTAAAAACTCATCCCTCAGAAACACCCTGATGCCTGCGTTTTCAAGCAAACTTTTTACCATGCCGGCCTGAATGGCTGTGCCTGAAAATACTTCTTTGAACTGACCCTTTTGGTTTGATGTCATTTGGATGATGGTTGGTCGGTGAAGCGTATGTTGTTGATCAAATGTATGTGTATTATTGTAAATTTAACACAAAGTTTGCTGCAAGTTACATTATTAAATCCGCATTTATTCATCACTTAAAAGTTTTTAAAAAAAGGCTAAAAGAAAAATACCCGCAGTAGGAAGAATTAGGTTGATGCAGTCAGGGGCTATGGTATATGAAATCGTACACAAAATTGTGATCTGCTTCGGTTAGGTGATTGACATACAAGACCAACACAATTTTTTTGTATTGTATTGCTTTGAACTTCATAAGTAAATTTGTCAACTTTGCCCAATGGTATCGTAACCATTTTAACCAACTTATATTTAAATTATGTATAATTGGATAACAGCAATTAAAACTCACAATAAGAAGCTGCTATGAAAAACAACAAAATACTTTCACCGGAACTAGCTGGCCATCAGATCAAGATTCTGCAAGCCCGTTTTGAGCAAAATATGAACCGTCATAGCGGAATTGACTGGTCAGAAGTACTGACCCGATTAGAGGTCAGTCCCATGAAACTATGGTCGCTCCACCAGATGGAAACTAGTGGTGGAGAACCGGATGTGGTTGGTATGGATGCCAACACCGGTGAATTTCTTTTTTATGATTGTTCACAGGAAAGCCCTAAGGGACGCCGAAGTATCTGTTACGATCGGCAAGGGCAGGAATCAAGGAAAGAACATAAGCCAGCAAATAATGCTGTGGATATGGCTGCTGCCTTGGGCATTGAGCTTCTGTCAGAGGAGCAGTATCGCGCATTGCAGAAGCTTGGGAAATTTGACACCAAAACATCAAGCTGGATTAAAACTCCAGCAAATATCAGGTCATTGGGCGGTGCCCTCTTTGGGGATTTCCGCTACGGCAACGTCTTTATCTATCATAATGGCGCACCGTCATACTATGCTTCCAGAGGCTTTCGCGGGTCATTGAGAGTATAAGTCTTGCTTACGTCCAGGAGTAAATGACTGATTATTATATACAAACGCTTGATCCGGAAAAGATATTTTTTTTCCATTCCAGAATATACGAAGTTCATTGCTGATTTTTAGAATGTCAAAACCTTATCACAATCAACAGTCCATTGTGCAAATTCCTTCATATTGCTCAATTTTACCCCTTCAATAAATGGGATTTTGTCAATTCCACGTGCTTCGGAACAACCACCGCAACTTTTAACTTCTCCACCATTTCTAATCACAACCTTTAACATTCTTTCAATGTTGTAATAACCATTTGGTGTGTTTTGGTTTGGCAAACCACAAAAAACAGCGTCAGCAAGTAAAAATATCTTTATTTGCACATGGTCTCCGTGATCTTTTTGCAGTGTCATGGCCATTCTCAAGGCATTGTATGCTTTCTCAGTCCCATACGGTGCGTCATTAATGATTATTAATATTTTCTGCATAAAATCATAGCTTTTCTTAACCAATACAAAAGTAAAGATTTGATTATTGATTCAACTTATCAAGGATGATAAAGTTAAGAGTCCGGCTTATTTTTACAGGAATATTTCAGTGATGGTATTATGATCTGCTTAATTGCTTTTGTGAATTATCATTCATTCGTTCAACTTAACACTTGATATCAAATACGTTACCACCTTAGTGCCATGTAGGACATCATCATCTGATTCTTTATATCTCTTAAACCAACATCTATCTTCTTCATAAATATATTATTTACGTGGAAATGAAATTTTCTCGTCATCATAAAGAGCTTACTTTTCGTCTATCAACCGATAGTTCAAGTACCAAACACTTCAAAAGTTATCTCCTCCACCATAGTCATTATTTTCCTTTTAACTTCGGCATGGCTATGCTTTGAAGGGTCACTGGCCTTCTTCCCGGCTGTAGAGTTTGCTATGGTGCCGAGGGCATTGAGCAGCGCCTCCACATCTTGTGTGGTGTTTTGCAAGCCAAAACTAATACGGGTTACACCTTGCAGGTTTATAGCAGGGATCATCTTTTTCACCGTACGCTGCAGGCGGTCCTGCCATGGTTTGAATTCGAGCAAGTGCTTGATGGTCAGGTGGGCACACAGGCAGCCGTAGCGCACACCAATGCCTGCTGTTCGTGCCAGTTCGCCCGAAACGGAGGAATTCATCTTGTTTTTGATCTCGAAACCAATCACCCCGGTTTTATCTGCCAGCGATTGGGAACCGGTACCGTTTAGGCCAATAAAACGGAGTCCCCTGATGTGAGCCATACCGTGGATTGCCTGGCTCAGCAGTTTTTGTTCTTCGCGTTCAATCACATCAAAGCCAATGCGTTCGATCAGTAGCATGGCTTGACCTAAGGCCGCAATACCCCCTGTGTTAGCCTCACCCGAACTCTTGATAGCATCCATTTCTGCAGGGCTGAAGTGTAGCAGCCCCTTGCGTACCAGCAGCACCCCACATCCAAAGGGGGCATACATCTTATGCGCCGAAACGGCCAGGTAATCAATGCCAAGCCCAAACATATCAACAGGCTTGTGTGCACCCAGTTGTGCGCCATCAACCAATAAACGCACACCATAGCGCCTGGCCATGGCTCCGATGAGCCTGAGGTTGTTGCAACTGCCTGTTACGTTGGAGGCACCGCTCACTGCCAGCAGTTTTACCCTTCGGTTGCCTTTGGCCTGAGCCTCATTGTAGTCAGCAAGCAGCTTTTCGAGCTCTTCGAGATTGAAAAATCCTTCTGCATCTATTGAAATGCGTATTAGTTCATGCCCTTTCACCATGCGCCACGACAAATCGTTTGAAGAATGCTCAAGCAAGGAACTGACGATAACAGGCTGGGTTGGCTCAACCGGCTCCAACGACAGGCTTTCGGCTGCCAGGTTTATGGCTTCGGTAGCGTTGCTCGTAAAAACAATATCATATTCATCAGGTGGGGCATTAAAAAACTTGCTGCACAGCAGCCTGGTCTGTTGAATGATGGCTTCTTTTGTTTGTCCCTGCTGGCGGCAGGCCTTTCTGAAGGTTTCCCAAATGGCTTCAAATGTGGGTGTGCTGGCAGCATTGTCGAGGTTTACATAGGTTTTGTTCCCGTACAGGGTAGGCACCTTTAATCCGCGTCCGACAAGCGTTTTGCGCAGGCCAGTGAGTAATTCCATGCCTTTAAGTTGCTCAAGGCCATAGGTATTGAAAATTTCTTCCACTGTCATATCACTGGCTTCATCGTGTAAAAATGCATCAATACCGTATTTCTCCATCAGTTGCAGCCCAACAGCAAAGGCAATGCAATTGATAATAGCCGGTGTTCCTGCCTCCAGCCTTTCGGCACCGTTGGCGCTGATCACCCAGTCATCGCCATAGAGCTGTGTGGTCCCTCCACCGGCAATAAAAGGAACATTTTTAGGAAGCGCATCATACCTGATAGCCAGGGCTACAACCCCAAACTTCAATCCGGTCTCACTGCCAGATAGGCGTTGCATATGGGCTGCATCAATATGGGCCGCTATGGCATCAGCCCTTCGAGGCGATGCGAAAACAACCAAATGACTTCGCTTACTTAGCCCTAAGTGCTGGAGCACCACCTCCTTGGCCTTTTCGTACAATTGGGTGGTGGCCATAGAGGCAAAACTGCTGCCACGATGCACATTCCCGTATGAGATCAAGGCTTTGTAAAGGGCTGCTTCAATCACTTGATAAGCGCTTATTCTATCATGTTCAAGAGTTGGGATGTGGTTCATTTCTTTTTCTTTTTGTCATTAATAATTTCAAATGAGAACACTGCATCAAGTGGCTTTTCGAATGTGTGTGCAATCATGAAAGCAAGCTCGAGGCTGGGAAAATATTTTCCATTTTCGATGGCTACAATGGTTTGCCTCGAAACGCCTGTTTTTTCAGCCAGCTCCTGCTGCGTCATCTCATTGGCAAAAAAACGCAGGGTGCGTATGTTGTTGGTGATGTTTATTTTGGCCATATCATACTCCTTTCCTGTAATAATACAGCCTGAAAAGTTCATTCACTGTGCTGGCCACAAAACCCGATGAAATAAGCACCACAAACATCACCCAGGGCTGCATGCCCAGTGCCAGTGAACCCATGGCGAGCATAAAGCCTACAATAAAAATATAATGTGAAATTTTGATGGCCTTCAGCTCGATCAGTTTATCGCGCTCATCTTCAATGGGATCAATATCCTCACCTTTCCACAGAATGTGTATAATAATGGCGAAAATGATATGGATCAGGATCTGTATGCCGATGGCAATGGGGATCAGTATGAGGAAGGACCTGCCCCAAAATCTGAAGTCGTTCAGGATGTCGGGATTGCCTGCAATATATCTGCTATAAATATACCAGGCATAAAATAACATCACCACCACTGAACCTACCAGCGAAACGAGTATTCTTTTTTCTTTAATGTCCATAATGACCTCCTATTGTTTGAAATATTATACTAGATGTATACTTTATTTGATGCAAAGATATATATATTTGACAATATGTCAAGTTTATTTTACATATTTTTTAAAAAAAATGAAAACCTAATCAGCTTCAAAAGCATTGACAGCATGTAGCAGGACACTTCTGGCATGTTCCTCATCGGCAATGGCAACAATCTGAACGACCCCCTCCCCTTTGTAATTTGCAAGCCAATTGGTCAATGCTTCCACTACGCCAGGAAAATCTGTTTGTAGTTGGTTCAGGGTTTCAACATGCCCAAACCAATGGGCAGTAGAAACGGCGATCAGTTTATCATCCTGCTCACCATGATCGCGCATCTGTATCACTCCCACAACTCTGGATACAACCACAGCACCCCGCTCAACGGTCGGGCCCAACAGGAACACATCCAATGGGTCACCATCACCGCCTTGTTCGGCCGGCAACAATGTTCGAGGAACCATGCCATAATTGGCCGGATAGGGCAAATAAGGTATTATCCGCATGGAATCAGCTGTGATGCGTTCCCATTGCAAGCTGCCGTCTGTTTTGTCAACCTCCCATTTTTCATTGGTGCCAGCAGGTATTTCAACAACAACATTCACGAGGCTGTCATCTGTTAATGCTGGAAAACCCCGAAGAAAATCCTGCGTAAGAACATCAGTCGCATCCTGGCTGACAAGTAGATCACGACATGAAGTGATGGCAATAAAAAGAATCAGCGCAAATAAGGGTCTCATCAAGGAATGCTTGTATATTAGAAGTGCAATGTTATGAAAATCGGATTAATTATCCTGCATGATTAACTTAAAAACGCCTGCATTTCCATCGCTCAAGGTAATGTGCACCAAGTATAAACCAGGGACAAAGTTCAAGTTCGAAATTATGTGGTGATCAAAACAATTGAACTTTTCTAAAACTAGCTTTCCCTGCCCATCATATACCTTGAAATGAAAATTCATCCCAGGAAAACTGATGGTGGTAATGCCTTTAGCAGGATTGGGGAAAATTTTACCAGCCACACCACTCAATGAAGGTAAAGAAGCCGGACTGCAGATCACTTTATTCAGCCGCTTCCAAATTTCATTGTTATACACGGCTCCTATTTCTCCTTCAGTGGGTTCATTTCCCATTCTAATCAGCACCAGCCCTTCATCAGGCACAACATTGATTAGCTGACCATTTGCGCCGAGGGCTGCATGCAGATTGTCAGGCGCATCAGGCATAAGTGGCCCGTCGAAAACAATTTGCGTTTGGGGCAGCATAAAACTGGACTTACCATTGAGCCACCACAGATAGCCATAGGACAGGTTCATTTCCTGCGATGTGTTAATCATTTGGTCGAAATAAACCTGATCGGTCATGATTTGGTTTCCATCCCAATTGCCTTCATTTTGGATCAGCAATCCAAACCTTGCCATGCTTCGGGAATTGCTCAAGTAAATCCGGTTGTAGCCAATTTGCAGAAAGAAGCCAGTGATGCCTGTCGGATTTCTTAACCTTTGGTTCACCAATTGATTTAAGCTTAATGAGGTGGCACTCTCCAATACCTGGCCAATCAATGTGTAGGGGCCGTTATGGTATGCCCAGCGGCTTCCGGCATCAGCCAGATAAACCAGGCAAGTATCGTGTGTACAAAAAGGATCGGGCACGCCATCGTCCAACCCGCTGCTCATCGACAGTTGGTGCCTGATGGTAATCAGTGCTTCCTGTTCAGGGGTGCACGATGTCCAACCAGGTCCAAGGTAGTCGGACACCGCATCATCAATGGATAATAGCTGATCTTGCTGTACCAATCCAATCAGGAAGGCATTGATTGTTTTGCCTGCTGATGCCCAGTACCACAAACTGTCTTGCGTGAAAGTATCAAAGTAATGCTCAAATACAATCCTGCCATCTTTCAGTAGGATAAATGACTTGGTGTGGGTTTCATCCAGAAAATCAAGGAGCTGCTCAATCTCTTCCTCACACCAATAAAGCGATTCGGGTGAAATGGATTCCCATTCATCGCCAGATAAAGGTGGAAAATAAGTGTTTTGCAACGAAGCAGTTGTGGCAAGAATAAGAAAAACAAAAGTCGTAAATGCACGTGGCATATCACTTTGCGATTTAGTTCACAATAGTAATAAATTTCAGTGATTTTGGCACCTTTATTTCTGCCTGGTAAACATTGTGAATTATCTACGTCCCGGACCGCCTCTTCCTTCTTGCCTTTCGCGCAGGCGTTCCAATGCTTGACGCCTGAATTGCTCCTCAGCTCTGAAATAGCGCGCAACTTTTACAGGCGGTAAAAATTCGCGTATGCTCAGCAGGAATTCAACCCTTGCCTTGTGTATGGTTTCTGCCTGACTCATGCGGCTATCAATCATTTGATTGATTTCAGCATCTGTCATGGCTTCAAAATCAGCAGGCATTTCTCGCATGGTTTCAAGCTGATTGTCACGTTGCTCAACTAAAATTTTCTGGTAGTTGTTGTACAATGGCCAGAACTGCCGGGCTTCATCAGGTGTAAGGTCAATCTGACGCGTAAGAAAGGCAATTTTCAATTGTTCGATTCGCTCGCCAGGCTTAGGTTCAGGCCTTTGTTGTGCAATGGCTGTAAACAAACCAAACAGAAGGAAAATCAATGTTAATTGTAAATGTTTTGTATTCATGATCTTAAGTTTCAAAAATTATTATCGTCATTTTCAAGTAGGTATCGAAGTAAATCCTCGGTTGCAATATCGTCCCAACTTAAGGTATCGGCTCCTGATTTTGATACATGATCTGTTTCCATCAGCGTGTTAATGGGAGTGCCATTGCCTTGTGAGACCAATGTTTCTTCGTTAGGCAGCGGAGCCTCGGAATGCTTATCGGCATATTGTGGCTGACTGGGTTCGATAAAATAAATCAGGGCTGCGCCTATTCCTAGCATCAGTATTACCAGAGCTGCAGCAGCCATCAGAAGCCGTTTTCTGCGTAAAGGGTTTTCCTCCTCTAGGGGCTGATCAATCTTTTCCATCACTTCCTGCTTTAGCGCTTTGAAGTAGCCCTTGGGCAGGTCATTGAAAACTTTTGTCTTTTTACCTTTTAGGTGTTCAAATTCTTTCATTAGTTTGGATTTTTTTTGATGTAATCCTCAATCTTTTTCACCGCTTTATGGTAAACAGCTTTTATAGTTCCTTCCGCCAATCGCAAGGCTTGGGCCACATCCTTTATGGGCATATCGTTGAAGTATCGCATCCCAAAAACTGCCCGCTGCTGTACCGAAAGCCCTTCAATGGCCCTTTCAAGTATCTTACCCGGATCAGCCGTTGAAAGTGAACCATCTACCCTTTCAGCAGAAGCATTTGTCAGCAGGAAAACCCGCTTAACTTTCTGCTTGCGTAAATGCTGCAAAGCTTCGTTATAGGCAATCCTGTAAAGCCAGGTTGCTGCCGCTGCTTCACCCCTGAACCCTGATTGCGCATGCCAGGCCTTCAGCCATGTATTCTGCAAAACATCATTGGCATCCTCATGATTGAGCACCATGCTCCTTATCTGCGCATACAGTGCCGGGCTGTGCTCATCCACAAGGGCCTCAAAATGGTTTTTATTGGAGTCCTCCACTTATAGCTGTCATTATTAATAAACTTTTAATCCTTATTTATTTAATGTCACCCCTGTTAGTGCATGAATGCACTGTCAGGGGTAGTGTAATTACGGAAGCCGAATTGTGAACGTATCGTCGCCAATGGTAACCGTTGCAATATTATCACATATGCCATCACCATAGTCAAGTATGGCAAGAGGCCTGTTGCTGCGTTCAATTTCTACGGTGCCACTCACAAAATGGTGACAGCTCAGCTCGCGTCGCAAGGGATTTATGATGGTTCGTGTGGAACCAAAACCATTTGAATTTGTGGTGATTGCACTGCCATCAATCAGGTGCACATCGTCAAACCATTGAGGTGTACCAAAGCCTTCAATCCAGGTGCGCAGATGCTGTGCCTGCCGGCTGATGACGGTACCATCCGAAGCCAAGGTAATGCTGCCATCCACCTCAGCACTGAATTGTGGGAAGCCTTCACCATTTGGCCCCAGGTTTTCACGCACTTTTATGCCTTGAATGTGGTTGTCGTTTACATGGAAATTGTCAAAAGTATGGGTGATCACTGTACCGGGTTGATAAAACCGCCCATTAAAGGTTACAATAATCACACCCCTGCGGTATTTTCCATCGGGGCAGAGGCAGTTTTCCTCACCAAAGTCTATTGTCATCACATGTGGCATTTGGGTGGTATCGATAGTAATGGTAGCACAATCACCTATTCTGCGGCGGTAATTTTGGCCATCCTTAAAACCTATCTGAGCCAAACGGAATCCTTCGTTACTTATTTCAAATACTTCATCAAACAACACCTCAGCGTCAACTTCCTGTTTCATTTCCAACTCATTAACAGCGTTATCTTGTTTTTCGACATCAGATTTTTGGCAGGCTGTAGCCAGTATCAAAAGGGCAGCCGCTAAAGCTAAAAGCAGTTTAATATTCATAATTTTAATTATTAGTGAATGAATTTATGCTTTAGATGCTTTAATTCAAAAAAGGTTTATGCGCGGTCCGAAAAAAAGAACAGTCCAAATATCCTCTTTATTTGGCATCTTCTTTAATACATGGCCTGAATGTCATTTACCAGGAAACTGCAAAACCAGACCGCCTGCACTTCTCAACAAGTCTTTCCAGCTTTTCCCTTTCTTCAGTGCTAAGATTAAATGCGTTATTTTTGATTGTTAGCAGCTGCATCCCCTCTTTATAAAGCAATTCCCACGGAAAGACATCAATCAGGTTGTTTTGCACATCAAGGTCAGTGAGTTCAGGCATAGCTGAAAGATCGGGTAAGTTAATGATGCGGTTATTGCTCAATCCAACCCGTTGTAGTTTTTGGTGTTGCTTTATCCATTCCGGAAAGCGCATGAGTTGATTATTATGGGCATAAAAATAAACAAGCTTGTCAAGCCCCTGCAGGCTTTTTGGAAGGTCCTGCAATTGGTTAAATGACAAAAATAATTGTTCAAGTTTAATCAGTTCACCCAATTCCTCCGGAAGGCTTGTCAATTGGTTATAATAGAAATCAAGGTGTTTTAGGTTGTGAAGTTCCAGCACTTCTCGGGGAAAGTCAGAAAATTTGTTTTCATAAAATATTAACAGTTCGATTTGCTTTAAATTGGCAAATGTGGGTGGCAGACTGCTCAGCTGGTTTTTACCCAGGTTGAGGCTTTTTACCCCTTGCATCCTGTAGATATTTGGCGGAAGACTTTCGAGCTTGTTGCCGCCAAGCGAAACGGCCTCAATTTGAGATAGTCGCCTTACCACCCTTCTGTTAAGTTTCAGATGGTTGAAATTGAGGTTGATGTCCTCTAGGCTGTCCATACGTTTAATAAATCGGGGTATGCGTTTGATTTGGTTGCCCTCGAGGTTGAGCGAGCGTAAGTTTTTCAGCTTACGGATGCTACGTGGTAGCTTTTTCAATTTATTGTTGTTCAGCGCAAGCACACGAACTGACTTATTGGCTTTGAACCGGGCCTTTTTAAGCTCATTGTGTCCAATAAGAATGCGTTGCAGGCTATCGGATCCAAAAGTGGTTTTCGGAAGTGTTACCAAAGCATTGTTCTCAAAATTAACGGATTCTATGCGTGTAAACTTTTCCAGGTCAGGCACCTCCTGCAATAACATATTGCGCCCGTCAACAATTTTCAAGCTGTCTGATGGCACAGTATCCAGATAACTCATGAACGCATCCTGTTTGATCTTTGCGTTCCGTGCATACTCCGATCTCCATATTTTGACGAGAGAATCATTCCTGATCCTGAAAGCTTTGGCAGCCTCTGACTCTTCCTGTGCTGATAGCATCGTTGGAAAAATCAAGCAGCAAAAACCAAGCAATACCAATGGTTTATGACTCATTTATATTCAAATTAAGAAGCAAAGATAACTAAATATTTAGTTGAAGAAAATACCTTGTTGAAATTGCTGAAAGCGGTTGGTCTTTTGTATTGCCAGAAAAGGTGGTGCATAATTAAAAGGAATGTTTCTGGTATTTTTTTCTATCATTGCGATCTGATTCACACATGGAAGCGCTTGTGATATTCAAGAACTTGCTGTGGTAAGAATAGCCTGATAGAGATTTATAATCAAAAAACAACCAATATGAACGAACAAAGAATCCTTACGCTGCACCCACTCGGAAAAGCCGGGGTAAACATCACAAAAAGAAGATATGATGTAATCAGGAATTTCATCATTGAGACCATCTCCGAACATCATAAAATAAGCTATAAAGACCTTACTGGCCTGGCTGAAGAAAAGCTTGCAGCCAGCTTTGATGGTAAGGTAGGATGGTATATCGTAACAGTAAAACTTGACCTGGAGGCACGTGGCGTAATTGAACGTATACCCAAAACAAGTCCGCATCTATTGAGGCTTGCAGCTAATAAAAAGTGAGCGCCTCCATTGTCAGATTTGATGCCATTACCACACGATCAACTTCCTCGTTTCGGTAACAGTTTCTGGCCCGACAAAGGATAACTATGATTAAAACAAGAACTTTTTATCCAGGCTGCAAAATTATTTACGAACATTTTGTGATCCCTGCCATTCATCCAAATAGCAACTGATTTCCCTACCTTTGCCTAAAATTTAATCATGACCCTTCAACCAGGCACATTGCTGTCAGCCATCAGCAGTCCAACTGATCTCAGGCGGTTGACACCTGCTGAATTGTTGCAACTTGCCAATGAACTTAGGGCTTTTATCGTGGATGTGGTGTCGGCCAATCCGGGCCATTTAGGTGCTTCATTGGGAGTGGTAGAGCTTACCATTGCCCTGCATTACCTGTTTGACACACCCAATGACAAACTCATTTGGGATGTAGGCCACCAGGCTTATGGCCACAAAATACTAACCGGACGCATGCACGATTTTCACAGCCTGCGGAAATTGGATGGGGTAAGTGGGTTTCCGGTAATGCAGGAGTCCGAATATGATGCTTTCGGCACGGGGCATGCCTCCACAGCCCTTTCAGCAGCCTTGGGCATGGCCATGGCTGCACAACTTAATGGTAACCAAGCGCGCCAGCATATTGCCGTTGTCGGTGACGGTGCCATCACGGGCGGGATGTTTTTTGAAGCCCTCAACCATGCAGGTGATACCCATGCCAACCTCCTGATCATCCTAAATGACAACGGCATTTCCATAGATAAAAGTGCAGGTGCTCTAAAGGACTTCCTTAAAAATCAAACAACTAATAAGGGTAAAAAATCCAAGGCAAACCCGCTGTTCGAATCATTCAGGATACATTGCGCAGGCCCGGTTGATGGCAACAATCTGCAAGAGCTGATGCAAATTCTTGAGCAATTAAAAAGTGTTGATGGGCCGCGTCTGCTTCACATCAAAACATTGAAAGGCAAAGGCTTTACACAGGCAGAACGCAATCAGATATTGTTTCATGCACCGGGGATGTTCGACAGGATTTCGGGCGACCTGCCAAAAAACATAGAACACCAAGATGAACCGCCGCTATACCAGGATGTTTTCGGACAGACCATGCTTGAGCTCGCAGCGCTTAACGAAAAGGTTGTAGCCATCACACCTGCCATGCCTACAGGCAGTGGGTTGATCCATATGATGGAACAATTCCCCGATCGCACATTCGATGTCGGCATTGCTGAACAGCACGCGGTAACTTTTGCAGCAGGTTTGGCCACACAGGGTAAGATACCTTATTGTGCTGTTTATTCAAGTTTTCTGCAGCGGGCTTATGATCAACTGATACATGATGTTGCCTTGCAAAGCCTGCCTGTCGTCTTTTGCATCGACCGCGCAGGATTGGTTGGCGAAGACGGGGCCACACATCATGGGGCCTTTGATTTGGCTTATTTGCGATGTATTCCAAACCTTAGCATTGCAGCACCCATGAATGAAGTGGAATTGCGACATTTGCTGTACAGCGCACAACTGAACCCAAAGGAGCCATTAGCCATACGCTATCCCCGTGGCAAGGCCACAACTGCCAAATGGAAAGTACCTTTCGCAACCATCCAAAAAGGCAGAGGACGCTGCTTGCGCAAAGGAGAACATATTGCAATCATTAGTATTGGCCATCCGGGTAATGATGTGGTAAAGGTTTTGGACAAGCTTAACACTGAAGGTATCATGTTGAGCCATTACGATCTGCGTTTTCTGAAACCACTTGATGAAGAATTGCTTCACAGGGCTTTCAAATTTCACAGCTTCCTAATCACAGTGGAAGATGGTGTGATCAACGGGGGCATGGGAAGTGCATTAATGGAGTTCGCACAACAACACGGATACCGGGTTCCCGTTGTACGATTGGGCATACCGGATCGCTTCATTAAACATGGTAAGCCGGACGAATTGAAAGCACTATGCGGATTCGACTGTGCAGGACTGGAAAGCTCAATTCGATCAATTATAGATAAAGCTATTCAAAGGCCCTGATCTAAATTAGAAGAATTTGTTTCTGGAGCCTATCCCTCCATAATTGCCTTAACACCGGGCAACTCCTTACCCTCAATGTATTCCAGCATAGCACCTCCACCGGTGGATGCATAGCTTACTTTGTCGGCCAGGTCGTATTTGTTTATGGCTGCTACCGAATCACCTCCACCGACGAGCGAGTAGGTTCCCATGGATGTAGCTTTGGCAATGGCATAAGCTATTTCGCGGGTTCCTTTGGCAAAATTCGGAAACTCAAACACCCCCATAGGGCCATTCCATAAGATGGTTTTTGAGCTTTGAATCACCTTGCTGAACGCTTCGATGGTTTCCGGACCTATATCCAGTCCCATCCAGCCATCTGGTATCTCCATCACACCACAGACCTTCTGATTGGCATCATCACTGAATTCGTCAGCCACAACAGTATCTGTAGGTATCATGAGCTGTACTCCATTCGATTCGGCTTTTGCTATGGCTGCTTTTGCCGTATCCACCAACTCATCCTCAATTAGTGAATTGCCTACCTGACCACCCATAGCTTTTATGAATGTAAACATCATACCACCGCCAATGATCAGGTTGTCCACCTTTTCAAGCAGGTTATTGATAATTTCAATTTTACCTGAAATCTTAGCACCTCCAAGCACTGCAGTAAAAGGTTTTTCGGGATGACTGATCACCTTCTCCAGGTTCGAAACTTCGTCCTGCATAAGGTATCCAAAAAGGCTCGCACCCGGGAAATACCTGGCAATGATTGAGGTAGAGGCATGAGCCCGGTGTGCCGTCCCAAAAGCATCATTCACATATACATCTGCCAACAATGCAAGTTTTTTCGCAAACGCCTCGTCACCTTTGGTTTCTTCTTTATAAAAACGAAGGTTCTCCAGCAGCAATACCTCACCGGGTTTCAAAACGGCAGATTGATCCAAAGCTGATTTACCTATGCAATCATCGGCAAATCGAACCTTAAGCCCGAGATGGCGTTCCACAGAGGGGATAATGTGGCGCAGTGAATATTTATCCTCGGGACCTTCCTTCGGCCTGCCAAAGTGCGACATTAAAATTACCGAAGCACCGGACTTGAGTAATTTCTTCACGGTAGGAACGGCAGCTCTGATTCTGGTGTCATCAGTTACTTCAAACTTCTCATTCAGCGGAACATTGAAATCCACCCTTACCAGGGTACGTTTACCTTTTAAATTGTATTGATCAATGTTTTTCATCATGGTATTGACTTTTTTATGATATGTTCTTGAAAAATCTTATGGCTCTGATTTATAATGTCTTAATAATTTTTTTCTTCAGCCTAATATTTTCTACAAATTTAATGAATATGCCAAAGCATTAACTTCATTATCCGGATAATTGGATAATTAAAATATCGTAATCGGTTGCAGTGACAACATAACTGAAGCCGGCAGATATAGAGAAAAGTCCTATCTTTGATACACAAACCAAATCCTATAACTCCACATGCAATTTATTGAAGATAATTGTGTTAAAAGATCACAATCAAACCGAAATTTCCTATATAAGCTGGGCCTACTGGTTCTTACTATAAGTTTCCTGATGGTAAGCTTGCTATTTGCCGACCTGTTCGCCCAATCCAACAATCATATTGCATGTGGTGAACAAAGCGGGACCTGGAACTATGATACAGTTTTTGTGAACTGCGACATCATTATTCCTGAAAATGAAGTGCTGGAAATTTTATCCGGCACAACCGTACTTTTTAATGATCATTACAAAATTACAATAAACGGGGCATTGCAGGCAAAAGGGACCGCAGCATCTCCTGTCAGGTTTACGGTAGGCGACACTACCGGTTTTGCTGACATCCATTCTACTGCAGGAGGCTGGGGAGGCATCAGGATGGATGAGGTTTCGGTTAGCAGCGACTCAACATTGTTCGAATTTTGCACCTTTAAATATGGGAAAGCGGTAGTCGATTCCGTATATCGGTTTGGAGGTGCTATTTGCATTCGTGAATTTGATAAAATTAAGATATCTGACTGTATTTTCGAAAACAATTTGGCTTTTTATCGTGGTGGTGCCATTTATGCTGAAAAATCAGACATGTTTGTGAGGGATTGCTTATTTATCGGAAATTTTGCAGGCAACGACAGCCTGATCTACGGCTATGGAGGTGCGATCAAGCAATTTTATGGTGAACCAATAATACAACATTGCGAGTTTTATGAAAATGGTTCTACAGGGATCGGAGGTGCGGTTTCCTTCGAATATGCAGACCCTTTGATGGTCAACTGCATATTTCAATACAACTACAGTGGGTTGGGTGGCGCCATTGGATATTTACGATCAACGCCAACAAACATCAATGTCAATATACTGATCATCGACAATCAGGCATTGTTCTTTGGAGGTGGCATCGCCAATGTGGCGGCTTCACCTATGTTTACGAATACCACTATAGCCGGAAACTACGCCGCTATGGGAGGTGGCTTGTACTGCAACGAAGCTTCAAACCCCAAAATGTTCAACACCATCTTGTGGGATAACACTGCTGGTCAAGGAGAACCGTTTGGTTCACAGCTCTGGTTGTGGGATACTGATTCTGAACCCGCATTTTACAACTGTGCCATCCAATTTGGGATTGCAGCATTTGGAGGCAGTGGAACCATGTTCGAAGGCCCTTATGTGGATTGCATTGAGGATGATCCATTGTTTATAGACACTTGGGATAATAATTATCGCCTTAATGAGAACAGTCCTTGTGTCAATACCGGCATGACCGACACCACAGGGCTTGCCCTACCCTGGTTTGATCTAGGCATGGATCCTCGTATTTCGGGTGGCAGGTTGGACATGGGCTCCTACGAATTTCAGGAAGCTGTTGCTGTAAAACAATACCCTGCGCAAACCTCTGATTTGGTTGTGTTCCCTCAACCTTTAGTTAAAAATTCATTGATACAATTTAACGCAAACTCAGCCAGCCGGGCGGTCATAGAGCTTAGAAATCTAAATGGAGAACTCATCAGCAGTTGTCGATTACAACTGCACGGCAAGGCTATTCACGCTATCGAGATCAATCGTTTGATCAACCTTGAGCTTCTGCCACCTTCAGTATACCTTATTGGTTTTCGAACGGACTATGAATCAAAATATATTAAAGTGGTGCGATAAAGTATAGTTGACACGACACTATCTTAATTCTGGACCTATTCTTTCTTTAAAGGTGCACTTAATTTCGCACCGAAAAACTCCCGGTTCATGCGTGCGATGTGTGAAACGGAAATTTCCTTAGGACACTCAGCCTCACAGGCATAGGTGTTGGTGCAGTTTCCAAAGCCCAGTTCATCCATTTTTGCTACCATATTCTGCACACGTTCGCGTGCCTCGGGGCGACCTTGCGGCAGCAGCGCAAACTGTGACACTTTAGCGGCAACAAACAGCATGGCACTGGCATTTTTACAAGCTGCAACACAAGCACCGCAACCTATGCAAGAAGCGGCATCCATGGCGTCTTCGGCAGCAGCCCTTGGGATGGGTAGTGCATTGGCGTCAGGCAGCGTGCCTCCCGTTCTGACAGTTATAAAACCACCTGCCTGAATGATCTCGTCAAAGGCTGTTCGATCAACCATCAGATCCTTGATCACCGGAAATGGCTTGGCCCGCCATGGCTCAATCACAATGGTTTCACCATCCTTGAAATTGCGCATATGCATCTGACAGGTGGTGATGCCCCTGTCAGGCCCATGAGGCCGGCCATTAATATATAAACTACAAGCTCCGCAGATTCCTTCGCGACAATCATGATCGAAAGCAACCGGCTCTTCGCCTTTCATTACCAGGCTTTCGTTGAGAATATCAAGCATTTCGAGAAAGGAAGCATCAGCTGAAATATTTTGTACCTGGTAGTCAACAAACTGACCTTTGCTTTCGGCCGAGGCCTGTCTCCAGATTCTTAACGTTAGATCCATTTTAACTGTGTTTTATATCGTTTGAAAATCAAAATGTCAATGAATTATTTGTAGCTCCTTTGTTTTACTTCAGTGAACTCAAACACCAGTGGTTCCTTATGAAGTACAGGTTCATTATCAGCTCCCCGGTATTCCCAAACAGCCACAAAACTAAAGTCCTTGTCATTACGAAGAGCCTCACCCTCAGCAGTTTGGTATTCCTCACGGAAGTGACCTCCACATGATTCCTCACGCATGAGGGCATCACGTGCCATCAGCTCTCCCATTTCGAGGAAGTCAACAACACGTAATGCTTTCTCCAGTTCCACGTTCATGCTGTCTGCCTTGCCGGGAATGCGAACATTCTTCCAGAAATCAGCACGCAGATCCTTGATCAATCCGATGGATTTCTCCAATCCTTCTTTATTACGCGACATGCCAACATAATCCCACATGATCAATCCCAGCTTCCTGTGATAATGATCAACAGTCTGATCTCCGTTTACGGACATCAAGCGGTCGATAAGTTCCTGCGTATCCCTTTCTGTTTTGTCAAACTCAGGCAAATCTGTTGGCAACGGCTTCACCCCTATCTGGTCAGCAAGATAGTTTTGGAGGGTATAAGGCAATACAAAATAACCATCAGCCAGGCCCTGCATCAATGCCGATGCGCCTAAACGGTTTGCTCCATGATCAGAAAAGTTGGCTTCGCCCGCAGCAAAAAGCCCTGGTATGGTAGTCTGCAACTCATAGTCAACCCAAATACCACCCATGGTGTAGTGAACTGCAGGATAGATCATCATCGGGGTTTCGTAGGGATTCTCATCCACGATCTTTTCATACATCTGGAAAAGATTGCCATATCGGGCTTCGATCACATGCCTGCCAAGGCGTTTAATGGCATCAGCAAAATCGAGGTATACAGCGAGACCCGTTGAACCAACACCAAAACCGGCATCGCAGCGTTCTTTAGCTGCACGTGAAGCCACATCACGAGGCACCAGGTTGCCGAAAGCGGGATAACGGCGCTCGAGATAATAATCGCGGTCTTCTTCAGCAATGGAGGTGGGTTTAAGTTCACCTCGCTGAATTTTCTCTGCATCCTCCTTTTTCCTGGGTACCCAAATACGGCCATCGTTGCGCAAACTTTCACTCATCAAAGTTAACTTCGACTGGTAATCGCCATGCACGGGAATACAGGTCGGGTGAATTTGTGTGAAACTTGGATTACCGAAAAAAGCACCCTTTTTATAGGTCTTCCATGCCACGCTACCGTTTGAAGCCATGGCGTTGGTCGAAAGGAAAAAGACGTTGCCATACCCACCGGTAGCGATTACCACGGCATGGGCAAAATAACGCTCCAGGGCGCCGGTTACCAGGTTGCGCATGATCACGCCACGCGCACGACCGTCAACCACAACCAGATCCATCATATCCCTGCGTGTGTACATCTTCACTGAACCTTTATTGATCTCCTTGCTCAGGGCACTATAGGCACCCAATAGCAATTGTTGACCGGTTTGACCTCGTGCATAAAATGTACGCGACACCTGTGCCCCACCGAAAGATCTATTGTCAAGCAAGCCGCCGTATTCGCGAGCAAAAGGAACGCCTTGAGCCACACATTGGTCAATAATGCTATTGCTAACTTCGGCCAGCCTGTAAACATTTGCTTCACGCGAGCGGTAATCGCCTCCCTTGATGGTATCGTTATACAGCCTGTGAACACTGTCGCCATCGTTGGTGTAGTTCTTTGCAGCATTAATGCCACCTTGTGCTGCAATACTATGGGCACGTCTCGGGCTGTCATGTATGCCAAATATCTTCACATTAAAGCCCATCTCGCCCAAACTGGCAGCTGCCGCTGCTCCGGCCAGGCCGGTCCCAACTACAATAATGTCAAGCTTTCGCTTATTAGCCGGATTAACAAGATTCTGCTGTACTTTATAATTGTTCCATTTTTCTGCCAAAGGCCCTTTTGGAATTTTTGCATCTAACTTAGCCATATCTTTTCGTACTTTATTTGAAGAAATAAATAACTATCGGAATTGCCAGGTAACCAGCCGTAACCAGAACGGAGTATATGTTACCAATCAACTTGATTGCCGGTGTATAGGTTTTGTGGTTCAGCCCCAGCGATTGAAAAGCCGACTGAAAACCATGCTGGAGGTGAAAGCCCAGAAGTAAAAGTGAAATAATGTAAAAGATCACATACCAAATATCCTTAAACAAGGCAACAACTAAGGCACCAACATCTTTATAAACACCCGATTCATAAGCGATCATCTCAATGGGGCCAAACTTAACTTTGAAAAAGAAATTGGCAAAGTGGAGTCCCAAAAAAATCAATACGATCACTCCCGTATGTATCATGAACTTTGAAAAATAAGAGGTTTCTGAGAATCCCTTTCGTTCATAACGCATCGGCCGTGCTATCCAGTTTTGTATTTGAAGCACAAAACCTAAAATAATATGAATGATGAAGCCTGCAAAAAGCACCCACTGGAATGTTTGTATCAATGGATTGGTTAGCATAAAATGTGCTGCCTGGTTAAATAATTCGCGTGTGTCATCAAAAAGAATTAAAATATTAATCGTAAGGTGCACCACCAAAAAGGTTATTAAAAAAAGCCCCGCAAGGGACATAATAATTTTTTTGGTGATCGATGAATAGTGTAATACTGCTTTACTCATGGTGTTGGGTTTAACTGTAAAACATGTGAGGGTTATTTGCTATTGAAATAAACATGAAAAAAACTACCTTTGTATGGTTGAGCTAACAAATGTAAGGATATATTCTATTTGATTTATCCTCTTTAAAATAATTTAGATCGATTCAATATAAACCCAGTATGCGATACCACCCCATTACAAACTCGCTTTTCATCCGGAACCGGAAAAAATTAACTGATAAATTACCCAAAAATTCCATCCTGATTCTCAGGTCTGCTGAAAAAATGCCGCGAAACGGTGACCAATTCTATCCATTCAGACAACAGTCGGATTTTTTCTATTTAACCGGCATTGAACAAGAGGATACTTGCCTGATATTATTTCCCGATTGCCCTAATCCTGCTATGCAGGAATTGCTTTTTATTCAAAAATTTGATCCGGTCACTGCGGTCTGGGAAGGACATAAACTTACCAATGAACAGGCTACTGCCATATCAGGAATCACCCAGGTTCAAACCAATGATACCCTTCAAGCTGTCCTACAGGAAACATTGAACTATGCCGAAACGGTTTATCTGAACAATAATGAATACATCAAGTTTTTTACCGATGTACCTGACAATCAACTGAGATTGGCTCACCAACTCAAACAGAAGTATCCTTTGCATAAATACGAACGTGCGGCACCACTTTTAACCGAACTGCGCCAATGCAAAGCAAAAGAAGAAATTGAGCTGATCAAAACAGCTTGCCAAATCACCCATAAAGCCATCAGGAGAATGGCCAAATTCGTAAAACCAGGTATATACGAATTTGATGTTCAGGCCGAAATGGAACACGAATTCACAATTAACAGGGCCAACGGACATGGCTACTATCCCATCATTGCCGGAGGGGTGGACAGTTGCATTTTACATTACAATGAAAATGACAAACAGCTCCATAACGGTGATCTGTTGTTGCTCGATTTTGGAGCTGAGTATGCAAACTACACTGCTGACCTCAGCCGCACACTGCCTGTAAATGGCAAATTCACTCCGCGCCAGCGACAATGTTACGATGCCGTACTTCGTGTATTCAAGAAAGCACGTAAACTCTATGTACCAGGGAATACCATCGACCAGATCAATCAGGAATGCTGGAAGATGATGGAACAGGAAATGATTGGCCTTGGTCTGTTTACCCAAGACAATGTCAATAATCAGGATGCTGCAGCTCCATTGTACAAAAAATACCTCATGCACGGCATTGCTCACCCACTAGGCCTGGATGTGCATGATGTAGGTTCCAAGTTTGAACCCCTCCGGCCTGGTATGGTACTTACATGTGAACCTGGGATATACATCACTGAAGAGAAAATCGGTATTCGATTGGAAAATGATATATTGGTCACTGAAGATGGCCCTTATGATCTTATGGAAGATATCCCGATTGAGGCTGACGATATCGAAGCCATGATGCGCTAAGGATCCTACAATGCAAACAAATCAAATAATCTAAATTACATTTCCATGTTTGAAAAAGAAGCTTATATCAATCGTAGAAAAAACCTAAAGAAACTTATTAGTAATGGCATAGCGCTGTTCCCTGCCAATCAGGATGCTGCCTTCAACTATCCGGCAAACACCTACCGATACCGGCAAGACAGCCATTTCTCCTATTTCTTTGGATTACATCATCCCGGATTCATGGGCATGATCGACTTTGATAGCGGTGAAGAGATCCTCTTCGGAAATGATGTTGACATAGATGACATCATCTGGATGGGCCCGCAACCTGCCGTTAGTGAACAAGCAGCTCTCGCAGGTATACATAAAACCTACCCCTATCGTGATGTTGAAGAATACATCAAAAAGGCATATCAACAAGGACGAAAAGTGCATTATCTGCCACCCTACCGTGGCGAAATGTCCATAGAACTTGGCAGTTTATTGAATATACACCCGGCCGAAATAAAAGCCAATGCCAGCATGGAGCTTATTAAGGCGGTGGTACAATTGAAAGAAATCAAGGAAGAAAGGGAGATCGCTGAAATCGAAAAAGCTATTGATACTGCCTGGCTGATGCACACCACCGCCATGAAAATGGCCAAGCCGGGGATGAATGAGCGAGAAATTGCAGGCACCATCGAAGGCATCGCACTGGCTCACGGAGGGCCGGTATCCTTTCCTATTATTTTGAGTATCAACGGACAAACCCTTCACAATCACTATCATGGCGATGAACTTGTTGGGGGCCGTATGTTGGTGGTAGATACAGGCACCGAAACAGATAAGCTTTATGCGAGCGACATCACACGTACGACACCTGTTGGCGGGAAATTCAACCAGCGCCAAAAGGAAATTTATGAAATTGTGCTTAGAGCAGAAGTTGAAAGCATTGCAGCAACCAAACCGGGTATTGAATACCGTGAGATGCATCTGCTGGCAGCCCGGATCCTAACTGAGGGATTAAAAGACCTTGGCTTGATGAAAGGTGATGTGGATGAAGCTGTTGCAAACGGTGCACATACCCTGTTCTTTCCGCACGGACTCGGACATATGATGGGAATGGATGTTCATGATATGGAGGGCCTTGGCGAAAACAATGTGGGTTACGACCAGCATACCCAGCGTGCCACACAGTTTGGAACTGCCTATCTGCGCCTTGGTAAAAAACTGAAACCGGGATTCGTTTTAACCAACGAGCCGGGCATTTATTTCATACCAGCACTCATTGATAAATTCCGTAGTGAAGGAAAGTTCAAGGATTTTATTAATTACGACTTAGTTGAATCCTATAAAGACTTTGGTGGTATCCGCATCGAAGATGATGTGCTGATAACCAAAACAGGACAGCGAATTCTAGGTAAGCCTATTCCTAAAACAATTGCAGAAGTCGAAGAAACATGTGCCCGAAAAAGAGAATGGCTAAAATTTGACGGAATATTCTAACTTCCGGATTTAAGGAAATGTGGATTGTTTATATCGCAATTCCTTTTCCTGAAATTACAATTCTTTACAGGTATTGATGCACTTAATGATGTCAGATAGTGTATTGCTCATCAATGAATAATATATCTTTTTCCCGGCTCGGCGAGATTTTAATATCCCTTTGTTTTTCATGATATTAAGGTGATGAGATGCCGCAGCTTGCTCCAGATCCAGGCGTTGGTATATTTCAGTAACACTGAGTTGATCAACATGTGAAAGCAATTCAATTATTGCAATACGGACCGGGTGTGCGATTGCCCTGAGCCGTCCGGCCATCTGTTCTAGCTTTACAACGCTAATTTCTGCTAACTCCATAAAACACCTTTTTTGCAAAAATAAGGAATCCCCATATATTTATAGGCATTTTAATTAATTCTAAGTGCCAAAAAGTCAATATATAACGATTCTAAATAAGCGGTATTGAGCTTATACCATTTTACGAATCCGTCTTCATTCTTAATGAATAAAAACTCCTTTAATACGAATATTAGAATTCGTATTTCGACATCAAAACCAGCTCATTAATTATGTATCAATGCCAGATGGTAAACAAGCTCACTCATTAACTAAACCAAAGTGGTCCTTAAAGATTCTTCAGCTTGTCAATAATTGAGGAGGTTGAATACCCACTCACCAGATCGATCGTTTGGACCATTCCGCCTTTTGCCTTCACGATATCGTAACCAACAACGTCCTCTGGCTTATAGTCTTTTCCTTTAATCAGTACATCAGGTTGTATATTGCTGATTAACGTATATGGCGTATCCTCATCAAACAGTGCAACAGCATCAACAAACTGAAGTGAGGCCAGGAGTATGGCGCGTGCTTGCTGTTCATTAACAGGCCGACCGGAGCCTTTGAGGCGTTGCACCGAAGCATCTGTATTTAGCCCCACAATTAACACATCACCTAAATTTGCTGCTTTCGACAGGTAATCAATATGCCCTAGATGAAGAATATCAAAGCAGCCATTGGTGAATACGATTCTTTTATCCTGGAACCGCCATACAGCCAACATTGATTTCAGCTTTTCTGGAGAAAATATCTTTTTTTCAGGATAGACCAATTTAGCCATGATCTTCTTTATTTCTATTGTTCAAAGAAAGCAAAAAATAACTTATGCCACCTAGGATCACATTCAGCAATGTTTGCCCTGCATGTGTAATAGCAACAAACGACCCTGCAGCAGCTCCACTAATAGCATATACCTCAACCAAAACCGCTTTTCCAATAAAGTGATAGGCACCAATTCCGCCCGGCACCGGTGCAACTATTCCCAGGCTACCAATGGCAGTGAAGGTTAAAGCAGCTATAAAATCCAAACCCGTGGTCTCGGCCAACATATAAAATGGCAGATAAACCATAAGGGCATAAAAGAACCAGATGAGCAATGTGTACAATCCAAAAAGCCACTTTGTCCTGATGTGCATAATGGTCTTGATCCCATTAAGCAGGTCGCTGATCATTTCCCTTGTTTTAGTGTAGCCTGGAATACTTTTTATATGCGACTTAAAAACATAAACAAGTACCACTGAAGCCACAAGAGATAATAACAGCACAACCATTATGACCACGATTATCCTGGCATTGTTTTCAATGGATGTAAACAGAGGCTGAGTCAAGTCAGTTATAAGTCCTCCTGCAATATCCCATTGAAATACGATTACACTTAACAATAAAAGAGCGAGGACAGCCAGATCAAAGATCCGTTCGGAGATCACGGAACCAAACAGGATGTTAAAGGGTACCTTTTCCTTACGCGAAAGCACTCCACAGCGCATTACTTCACCCATTCTAGGCACAGCTGTATTGGCCATATATCCTACCATAACAGCATAAAAAGTTGTGGAAAGGCGTGTTTTATATCCCAGGCTTCCAATGAGCAGATTCCACCGCAAAGCTCTGAATACATGAGCAATTACTGCACTTATAAGCGCAAGAAACAACCAGAAATAATTGGCTTGCCTGATGTCAGTCCAGACTTCGGCTAAATCAAGCTTTCGAAAACTCAACCAGAGTAAAAAAAATCCCAGTAATAAAAATACCAGGTACTTAATAATTTCTTTTACCTTCTTAGTCAAGGTTTTAGTTGTTGATTCTGTTGTTACTATCCGGAAAGATAATGGAAGGCTTAAATGACCTGGCATGCTCTAAATCCATGCTTGCGTATGATACAATAATCACCAGGTCGCCAATAGCCACTTTACGTGCCGCTGCTCCATTGAGGGAAACGGTTCCACTACCTCGCTCTCCCTTGATCACATAAGTATCAAGACGTTCGCCATTGTTGATATTGTAAATGCTTACCCGCTCGTTTTCAATCAGATTGGCAGCATCCATCAGATCCTCATCTATCGCTATACTGCCGATGTAATGAAGCTCTGCCTGGGTTATGGTTGCCCGGTGAATCTTGGATTTTAATACTTGTATATTCATTTAATCCGGTTGTATGATCGCTAATCAGTTCCAAATATAACGAATTTCGGGCACCAAAATTACTAATAAATCCGAATATTATCGATTAATCTTACTTGTCCCAGATATATTGCTACAAACAAAATGGCACCTTTTGCTGAAGACCAATCCTGAAGCGGCTGGAGCATTTTATCATCCGCAATCTCCACATAATCAATTTGAAATGCAGGCACTCGCTGAAAGCGATCACGCACCCATGCCTTCATTTGGGCAGGGCTGTTTGTGGGAAATAAGCCCACTGCATCCTGAAGTGTTTCATATATCTTTGGTGCCACAGCCCGCTCTTTTGCAGTCAACCTTGCATTACGTGAACTCATGGCCAATCCATCCCTTTCGCGCACAATAGGACATGGTATTATGTTCACAGGAATTCGATTCCGGCGCACCAGCTCCTTAATAATAGCCAACTGCTGAAAATCCTTTTCTCCAAAATAAGCTCTATGTGGTTTTACAATATCAAACAGCTTGCGCACCACAATGGCAACTCCATCAAAGTGGCCTGGTCTTGCACTTCCCTCCATGGTTTCGGCCAAAAGGCCAAAATCATAATGTATGATCTCGGGCTCAGGATACATTTCGTCCACTGAAGGATAAAAGAGCACATCACAGCCCACACTTTCAAGCATTTGTGCGTCCTCATCGTATGTACGTGGATACTTTTGAAGATCTTCCGGATTATTGAATTGGATCGGGTTGACAAAAATACTCACGATTAAGAGGTCATTCTCATTTTTAGCCTTTCTCATCAATTGGAGGTGGCCTTCATGAAGCGCCCCCATGGTAGGGACAAATCCAATTGATAAAAAACGTTGATCGTCAGCATCCAAATGTTGACGTAATTTCTTAATTTGCTTAAAAACCAACATGCGCTATCTTGATAAGTCAGTTAAAATTATTAACATATCTTCTTCAAGGCTTTCGGTAGGCCTTTCAATAATTCGCCCGATTTCATTGTTCTGTTTGTAAAAAATAAAAGTTGGTACCAAACCAATATTTAAATCTTCAATGTCAATTTCCCCTGCCATCTTTCTACTGTCAACACCAATCATTTCCAGTTGATGCAGGTCAAAATTCAATTGATCCAGAATTTTAATAAACCTAGGTACCTGTCTTTTGCTATCAATACACCAAGTAGCCAGGACAATTCTGATTTTCACATCAGCCATAAGATCATAAAGTTGATTCATTACTTTAGGATTAGAACGATACGATTCATACTCCTTAAAATAATAGCTTGCAAACTCCCCTTGTTGCAATCCCTCGATACTGATATGGTCGATAAGTATTGGTTTTTTCCTGATAGAATCATAAACACTTCTGTTCAAATTCTGAGCAATAACGATAGGCCCGATTGAAAAAACCAGTAAAACCAAGAGTATGTGCCTGGCAATATTCATCTCATTAATTTTTCATCACAAAAGTACGGGATTTACTTTTCTAAACCGGGATAAAAGTCATAAATTGCTGGTATTCAAATTAATTCTCTCAAAATGCGTAAAACATAAGAATTCTTTATTATCATTTCCACACATCTGCCTACATTTGCAAAACTTATCAAAATCGCAGTATGACGCTTGTAACTACAAACCCTTTTGACCTCAGTAAAGATGATTTCTTAAATCGTGATCTGCTTCGTGAGCAGCTCAAGAAATTCATCAAAGGATTGCTTGAAGATGATTTTGAACATTTGTGTGCACTAATGTACAGACATGATGTGCATGAAGAAGAATTCAACAAAGCGCTTGCATTGGCTAATGATGATGATCGCGCCCTCAAGATTGCCGAACTGGTTATTGACAGGGAGTTACAAAAAATGGAAACCCGGGCTGCATATGCCCGTCACAAAACAAAAACCAAGCTAAACCGATAGGATTGATCAAGCTTAATATAGCTGTAAATCAAAAATTTGACATTAGCGACATAGAATAAATTCAATGAAATAAGCTACGATGCTGGAGCATGAAAATCTTCTGCTTGCATTTGGCCTAACGCTATTTGCAGGACTCTCAACAGGTATTGGCAGTGCCATTGCCTTGTTGGCAAAGCGCACCAATACTAAATTTCTATCGGTTTCATTAGGATTTTCAGCCGGTGTGATGGTCTATGTTTCTTTTGTTGAGATCCTGACAAAGGCTCGTCTGCACCTGGTTGCTGAACTTGGCACAGTGAGCGGCACCTGGGTTGTAACAGCTGGTTTTTTTGCCGGCATATTGGTGATTGGGCTTATTGACAGGTTCATTCCCAGCATTGAAAACCCGCATGAAATAAGAAGGGTTGAGGAAATGGATACTGCCACCAAAAATAACCACAAGCTCAAACGGGCGGGGGTCTTTACGGCTATTGCCATCGCTTTGCATAATTTCCCAGAAGGACTGGCCACCTTTACAGCAGCTATTACCGATCCTGCCCTCGGTATAGCCATTGCAGTAGCCATTGCCATTCACAACATACCTGAAGGTATTGCCGTGTCTGTACCTATATACTATGCAACAGGCAGCAGGACCAAGGCATTCTGGCTTTCGTTCAGCAGTGGGTTGGCCGAGCCATTGGGTGCATTGATTGGCTTTTTCTTGCTTTTTGCTTTCATTGGCCCGGTTATGTTTGGTGTTTTATTTGCAGCTGTCGCAGGCATCATGGTATTCATTTCGCTTGATGAGTTGTTGCCGGCAGCAGCCGAATTCGGAGAGCACCACCTGGCTATCTATGGCCTGGTTGCTGGTATGGCTGTGATGGCCTTTAGCTTGCTACTCTTTATTTGATGGTCGATGGAATGAGTGCTAATAGCTGGTTTCATCAAGCTTTACTTTCCCCCAGAACGTTTTATACACAAATACAGTGTAAATAATTACCAAGGGAGCACCGATCGCTGTAATATTTAGCATGATGCGCAAGGCATTTTCTGATGAAGATGCATTATATACTGTTAGGTCATATTGTGGGCCCAGGGTAGAAAATACCATCACAGGATATAATTCGATTGCCACTAGTATGAGTAAAAAACTCATGGTCAATGCAGAAAATAAAAATGCCATAACATATTTACCCCTATTTACCAGACGCGGCACATTGGCAATACTCAGAAATGCAAGTACTGGCACCATAAACAGAGCTACATTCTCATAAATATCATCTGTGAGGTGCGGAATGTAAATCAAGGTATAGAGCGTAACCAGACTATAACTTACAATGAAGAATATGATGGTTTTTTTCAATAGCTGATTGACCCTGGCAAACAATTTCCCTTCGGTTTTCATGGCCAGGTAAATGGCTCCATGCATCATGAATAATGCAACTGTAGTGATGCCAACCATTATAGCATAAGGGTGGAGAAAATCAAGCCAATGTCCTTGAAATTCATAATTAAAGCCAAGTTCAATGCCCCAAAGTATATTGCCCATCACGATGCCCAGCAACAAGGCCATCAAAATACTGGATAGGCTATAGCTGATATCCCATGCATTGCGCCACCATTTCATATGTTCCTTGCTCCTGAACTCAATGGATACAGCTCTAAAAATCAGTACAGCTAGAAACAGCATGAAGGGGATATACATCGCAGAAAAAATGGAGGCATATAAAATGGGGAAACCCGCAAACAGTGCCCCACCTCCTATTACCAACCAGACCTCATTTCCATCCCAAACAGGCCCCACTGCATTCAAGGCAATACGGCGGCTTTCTTCCTTTTTGAAAAATAAATGCAAGGCACCTGCACCCAGATCAAAACCATCTAAGATGGCATATCCCGAAAACAGTGCACCTATAACTAAAAACCATAAGGTGGGATAATCAATTCCTAAAAATGTAGCCATGATTTACAAAGTTTTATTCTTATCTATTGATTTAGCACCTCTGAAATGCTTTCCTGACGAGGCCTACCGGTACTATGGCCTTCGTCATAAGGCCCTGCCTGTATCTTCTTGTTCATCAAATAAATAAACAATACGAAAAGCAATGCGTAAATAAGTGTGAACATGACAAGCGAGAACACCACCTGGTTTGAGGTAACCACTGCTGAAAGGGCATCAGAAGTGCGAAGCAAGCCATAGACTACCCAAGGTTGCCGACCCATTTCAGCTGCAAACCATCCAAACTGATTGGCCAATTGAGGCAGGATCACTGAAAAAACAAATACCCACATGATCCACCTGTATTTAAACAGTTTACCACGCCACCATAGATATGCCCCAACCACAGTAAGCAGAATAAAATATAAGCCAAAGGCAACCATCAAATGATAAAACTGGAATATAGCATTTACAGCGGTTGGAATCTCGTCTTGAGGAAAATCATTGAGCCCTGTTACAGTTTCATTAAAATTTCCATAAAGCAAAAAACTTAACCCACCCGGAATAAAAGGCCCATAAACCTGCTGATTCTGCTGGTCAACCCAGCCAAAAAGATACAGATCAGCTCTGTTTTCTGTATTGTAATGACCCTCAAAAGCCGCAAGTTTTGCAGGTTGGTTTTCAGCCACACCAGCTGCTGAGCTGTGTCCCGTCACCAGTTGAAGGATCGAAAAAACCAAACTCACCATCAAGGCTATCGGAAAAGCCTTTTTAGAAATTTCCACAAAACGACCCCTCAAAAAATAAAATGCATGCACACTCATAACCAGAAATGCACCGGCGATCAAAGCCCCAATCCAAACATGCAAAATTCTGTCAACGCTGGAAGGGTTGAAAACCATAGCCCAGAAGTCAGTGATCTCTGCCCTGGCGTTCAATCCCTCGCCAACAATATGATGGCCTGCAGGAGTTTGTTGCCAACTATTGGCCACAACAATCCAAACAGCTGAAAACATGGAGCCTACCCATACTCCTATGGTCGATACAAAATGTACGATAGGTTTCACCCTGTTCCATCCGAAAAGGAGCACACCCAGAAAACCACTTTCCAATGCAAAGGCAAATATACCTTCAGCTGCAAGCGCACTGCCGAAGACATCCCCCACATAACGGGAATAGGTTGCCCAATTGGTGCCAAACTCGAATTCCATCACAATGCCTGTGGCTACACCGAGGCCAAAGGTGATGGCAAATATCTTGGTCCAGAAACGTGCCAGCTGCTCATATTGCTTGTTGCCCGTGCGGATATAAGCACCCTCCATGAGTACCATAATGAAGCCCAGTCCGATACTTAAGGGAGGATAGATGTAATGAAATGATATTGTGAAGGCAAACTGAATTCTGGAGAGTAATTCAACGTCCATGATATTTGGTTATTAAATTATTGATATAAAGGAACTTAATATCACTTCTATCAATAAAAAGGTTTTGATCTTTCAAAGTTAATCAAACAAACTCAGGATTTTGAGGATAGGCAGCATGTATTTCTTTGGAAGCTCAAAATTTAGATTGGTTTTAAATAGCCGGCATCATCTCTTTACTGTGATCATGAAGCGTGATAATAAGCCGGATGGAGGCATCAATTATGTGGACTTACTTTATTAGAAACCTGGAAACAATAGAATCTATTCAAAAGGCCAAATTTACGGCAAAGGCCTTAGGTTTCATTTTTTACCTCTAACCTGAATCCGGCTCCATGAACATTTATGATGGACACATTTGGGTCATCTTTTAGATATTTCCGCAATTTGGCAATAAAAACATCCATGCTCCTGCCTGCAAAATAGTCTGCATCGCCCCAAACAATATTAAGCGCCATTTCACGAGGCAGTAATCTATTGCGGTATGCACATAGCAACCTTAGCAGTGCAACCTCCTTACGGGTCAATGATTGTATCTTGCCATTGGCTGCAAGAGACATATTTGGTACATCAAAAGTATACATGCCAATGTCATAGCATTCAGCCATATCCTCTCCATCCAGTAGATTCGACCTGTTGCATCTGCGTAATATAGCCCTGATGCGCATGTTCAACTCTTCAGTGCTGAATGGCTTGGTAATATAATCATCACACCCCTGTTGAAATCCTTTGATCCGGTCTTCCTTCAATGATTTTGCTGTCAGGAAGATGATCGGTACAGTAGCATCACGCTTTCTGATCTCACCGGCCAAAGCGAAGCCATCCATTTTTGGCATCATTACATCCAGGATACAAAGGTCGAAGTTCTTCTTTACAAAGAGCTTCAGGCCTTCATTTCCATCTTGTCCGAGTGTACAGGAAAAACCCATCATCTCCAGATAATCCTGTAGTATCATACTAAGGTTAGTATCATCCTCGACCAACAAAATATTGATTTTCTGATTAGCTGATTCTGTCATTGATCTTCAAATTTTCAGAATAACGATAGGGTAAAAATACATTAAATACTGAACCTTTGCCGGGTTCACTTTGTAATTTGATTTTTCCACCATGCATTTCCACCAGCTTTTTCACATAATACAAGCCAAGACCAAATCCTTTTACATCGTGTACATCTCCGGTATGTACCCTGTACAGGTTTTTAAAGATCAATTCTTGATTTTCGACTGAAATACCTACGCCCTTATCGGCAACAGATACAGTTATGCCCTGATTGTCGGATCTGGAAGTTATGGTGATCTGGGGCTTTTGTGGGGAGTATTTCACAGCATTTTCAACCAGGTTGCTGAATACATTGTAAATATGCATTCGATCCCCTTCAATCGTAAATGGTTCTGCAAGCAAGTCAAGCCTGATAACTCCACCCAGCTCACGGATTCGCATGTCGAAGCTCTCAACCACTTTCTCCAGAATACGGTGAATATCCGTTTCCTTGATCCTTAACTTGGTTTCTCCTTTATCCAGAATTGCAATCTGAAGGACCTGCTCTACCTGGTCCTGAAGGCGTTGGTTCTCTTTAAAGATAACACTGGCATATTTTTTTGTTCGTTCTGTTTCATGGCTAACCTCAGGCTTCATAAGCATTTCTGCAGCCAGTGATATTGTAGCTATCGGGGTCTTGAACTCATGAGTCATATTATTGATAAAATCTGTTTTCATTTCAGACAATTTCTTCTGCATCAAAACGGTCTTAATCGTAATCCAGAAACTGAAAATCATAATAATAAGGAAGATGGCTGACAATGCCATCCAGACAATGATCTGATTGTAGATAATGCCTTGCTGAAACGGAAAAAACATGCTGAACTGGTAATTGCCCTCGCTCACCAGGGCTTTGATATTTTGTTGATGTGTTGAGTTGATAAGCTGGTTCGTGTAGCCGTCATACGAACCCATTACGAATGTCCGGTCATCCTCGTTATAGATCCCATATACATAATCCTTATTAATACGCATACATCCCATCTCAGCCCTGATCAACGAATCAAGCAGCCTGTTGTCAATCAGATTAAAAATACTCTGGTCTGAATCTACATCCGTAAACTCATCGTCAATCGATTTTTTTGTGATCTTTGCTTCATTGTTCTTTTCAAGCAATTGGTTAAAAACAGATTTCATGGCAATGCTTACACTCTGCCTGAACTGGTCTTCTTTAAGGAATATCGCATTCTGAACCCAGAAAACCTGGGTAAAAACAACACCTAGCAATGACATGAATGCAATAATGATAATCAGGTTAAAAAAACGGGGCTTCATCAATGGTCTGAATTTCAAGACAAAGTTAAATGATAGTAAAGGTAAAAAAATATCTTAACTTTTTGTTAACAGTTTTTAACAGCCAATTAACAGCCAATGGCAGATTCAGCCTTTATATTTGCTCCCTAATCAGTAATTAAACTATCAAAATACTATGAAAAAATTAGCACTAAGTCTCGCAATTGTTGCATTCTTCGCATTTGGAACTGCTGGATTCACCAGCGTAGTAGCTAACCCGGTAAGCACTGAGGTTGCATCACCTGACGAAGCAAAAAAGGATGAAAAGAAAGCTAAAGGTGACGAATGCGCACCAAAAGAAGCTAAATCTGAGTGCTGCAGCTCAAAAACTGCAAAAAGTGGCTGTGGTGATAAAAAAGCAAAATCCCCAGAAAAAATCTAATCCCAACGTTTTGTTTTAATTTGGTTTGGGCCTTCCGACGTCCTGTCGGGGGGCTTTTTTTATGCCTCCACTTACCGATTCACTGCAATAAATCCAACAGAACACATCTCCCACCCCAGTCACATCAAGGATCATCCTCGCCTTAGCCTACTTACTGGTAATCTGTAATTTGGTAAGGTCGATTATCACCTTTGCTGAGTATGGATGCCTTATCGAGTAAAAATCCTGTACATTTGCTCAAATTATACAGATTATGGCAACAGTTCATTTGGAATACACCTCAGGGCTTCGTACAACCATGACGCATCTGCAATCCGGTTCGATTGTTATAACAGACGCCCCAACAGATAATAAAGGCAAAGGCGAAGCCTTTTCACCAACCGACTTAGTGGCAGCTGCACTGGCAAGTTGTATGCTCACTACCATGGGCATTGCAGGACAAGAGCATGGTTTTGTGCTTGATGGCGCCAAAGCAAGTGTAACAAAAATCATGGCCTCCAGCCCCAGGAGAATAGCCGAAGTTCAAATCTTGATTGACTTTCCTGATATCGCATACAGTGAGAAACAAAAAGCCATCATGCAAAAAATTGCTGCTTCCTGCCCTGTCGCACTTAGCCTGAATCCTAAGCTTAAACAATCTGTTCAACTCAATTATAAATATTAACTCCATTAGCTGCCCCGAAAAAAAATGATCCATTCTAACATCAAATCAGGAATAAGACATACTCAGCAGCTTGAAGTTACCAAAGATAACACAGCAAGTGCTTATGGGTCCGGAGATGTAGATGTTTTCGCCACACCGGCCATGATCGCATTGATGGAAATGACAGCCCGAAACAGCATACAAGACTTGCTGCCAGAAGGGTACACAACTGTTGGTACCGAGGTTAATATTAAACATTTGAAAGCATCAGCTATCGGTAATCGGGTACGTTGCGAAAGCGAGGTCCTTGATGTAAATGGCAACAAAATTAACTTTAAGGTTCAAGTATGGGACGATACGATTCTTGTGGGTGATGGAACCCATACAAGGGCCATTGTAAAGCTCGAAAAATTCATCTCTAAACACTAAAATGATGAGAAAACATGTACTTATTTTAGTTGTGTCAGTGGTACTTCTTCTGGCATGCAACAAAGAAAAGGAAGCTGATAGCTTAAGTTGTAACCTGGAAACAGCCCCAAGCCAATTTGATGAAGACAGCCTTGAGGTCACCTATAAACTTGAAGCCGATGGTGAGTACACGCTCACTCTTTTCTATTATTATGATGAGTCAGGCCGGGTCGAAATCGACAACCCATCGCTGCCACAGGAGATAAAGGTTTCACTATCTGAGCAAAAAACAATAATGACCGGAGCCCGCGGCTCAGTAAAAAACGGGCATATCGAAGTAAGTTACGAGGCCAATACAAGCAGTTCATCTTATTCTGGAAGCGACCGTTGCCAGCAAAGCAGCCAATAATAAAAAAAAGAGACTCACTCATAATGAGCAGTCTCTTTTTTTTATTATCCAAGTGGATTAATTGATGCTTCCGGTGTTGTCATCAAAATACAACATAATTTGTTGACCTTCGGTACCTGGAACTGCTTCCTGGTCACCGCCGTCATTACGGTATTCAATCTTTCCATCAAATACGTTGAATTCAGCATGCCACCAATCAGAAATCCAAGAGTGGGCAGCATACATACGTATGTTGCCATCGGCCGGCAACCTGGGTGATATAATTGCTTTGTTCTCATTATCAACAGCAAATTTGTTGTCTTCAACACCTGCATCCCAGCCACCAAAAGCATCTCCGATGCCATAGACAGCAGCAGGTTTAATGGAAACTTTAACCATATCATCTCTAAGATTCAGTACGATCATAAACATACCTACCTGGTCTATCATCATATTTCCCTCGCCATCATCTGCAACCATGACACCTTCGGCATCAAACTCATCAACTTCGTTGAATCCAAGGTTTGGTGAGCCCCAGTTTTCAGCTGCCAATTTGAATCCTATACCTCCATCGAGATGAGCAATCTTCCAGAAAATACCTTCATTGTTTCCTCCACCGGCAAGTTTATGCATAATGGCTTCCACATCTTCACCAGGTGTGGCCCATCCGTATGCTGTTGCATCACCTACAAGGAACATAGCCTCAGGATACTCAGGTAAAGGTTCACCATCACCAGTACGGGTTAGTTCGGCAACATGCTTCTCACCCAGTTCCCAGGTAAGTTTCACAGTGTAAACACCATAGTTGTCGTGCATTATGTCTGCACCACCCGGTTCAAGGTCGCTAACGGAGCCACCGAGGTTTGCATTTACCTTAACTGTACCTTCGTCATCAATGAAAACCTTCCAGCCACCTGAGTAGCGGAATTTCCATGGATCTTCGAATAAGGTAACCTCAGTTACGGTAAATTCCATTTTGTTGAGATCGAATGAGGTGTTCATTGGGGTGTCATCTGACCAGCCACCTGGTGTGGCGGCACCAATGAGCCCCCACTTAACCCTTGCTATGACAATTACGTTTAGCTCTGTATCATATACAACATGATAGAGACCATCCTCGGGCACAGTAAATTTGGTGTCAGTTACTGCAAGTGATCCACGCCATACACCATCCCTTGGCTCTTCTACATCCAAGTCTTCCTCTGCAACTAAACCAAAGTCACCACCAGGGCCATGTACAGTTTCAGTTGAACCTTCTACTTTAATAATATTGAAACCATCGCTTCCGCCTTTTACTGCAACAAACAGTTCGAGCAAACTGGCACGTGGTTCCTGGCCTACTTCGTTTATAGTAGGTTTCATAAGGCCTTTGAGATCGAAATCTGTTAATGCCGTACCGGCACCAACCACATAGATTCCATCTTCAACCGGTGTCGGTGGTGGTGTTGGATCATCGTCGTCATCATCTTTTTTGCATGAAACCATCACCACTCCTGCAAGCATCATGATGCTCATCAGGTAGAGTAATTTTTTTAATGAATTTTTCTTCATAATACAAGAATTTTAGATTAGTGAATAATTAAGGTTAATAATACAATATTAAGGATTTATCGGAACTATTTCCGCTTCAAGATTAGGATTGGCTTCTTTAGCCCATAAAGGTATAGGAAACACATTTCTGTCGAGGCTTGATGCATTCTTCTCCCACCATGGCCTGTTAAACTCGCCAAAGCGGATCAGGTCGCCACGACGGTGGGCTTCCCAGAACAACTCACGGCCGCGTTCTTCGAGCAACATAGGTAGGGTCACTCCATTCCAAGGTTCGAGCCCGGCACGTATGCGGATCATATTTACATATTCGTCGCCATTGGCGCCCTGGCGTATCATGGCCTCTGCCTTATTGAGCAACACTTCTGCATATCTGAACAAAGGGAACGCATTGCTCAGGTTTTCTTTTGCACCGTTTTTGATCTCAAATTTGACTACACGTGCCCCCGACATGCGAATTTCTTCAGAAGTATGTTGACCCAATGTCATTTCAAGAGCAGGGATATGCGGGTTAAAAATGAGAAGCGTACCTGTAACACCATCTCTGATCTCACCACCATCGGCCCTGAATTGCTGTCCAACCAAAAAACCATCTTTGCGGCGGTCGTCATCCTCATAAGTATTGAAATGATCTTCCATGACAGCAAAACCATTCCAGGGGCCGGCAACCATATTAAAGGTTTGATTGCTGTTATAGTGCAGTGTACGCATATGCAGATTATGACCCTGATAAGTATCCTCATGGTAAGGAATTACAAAAATATTCTCAACCGAGTTATGGTTGTTGGTAACGAAGGGTGCCAAGGCATCGGATTCGAGGGAATAAGCCCCCATTAAGATCACACTGTCAGCATATTGCTCAGCCTTGACCCAGTTTGCAGGATCCACACTGCCTGTATAAACCGCATGATTCAAATACAAACGCGATAGCAGCGCATAAGCCATGGCCTTGCCTGCACCTGTACGTGAAGAGGTTTGAGTGATCAGGGGTGCGCTCTCCTCAATTTCCTTTACAATGTCCCAGAATATTTCTGCTCTTGGATTGCGTTTAGGGTTGGTTTCAGCTCCAAGATATTGGGTCACATAGGGTATATCTCCGTAATTATCAATCAAGAGGTAATAGTAATAAGCACGAAGTACCTTTGCCTTTGCAATGGCTTCGTCCACGACCTCATCTCCAACAAAAGGCTCCTGGGCTTCGATGAACCGGTTTGCCTCAACGGTACCACTGTAAAATCTGCTCCACATACTATTAATGGCTTCGGTTTCATGGTTCCAGGTGTGCTGATGCAACACCCTCCATTTACCTCCGTCATCCCAGTCGGTGTCGCGGGTTGGGCCCACTGTTCCATCACCTGTTATTTCATTGGCAAACCACCAGCCTCCCCAATCCAGAAAATCACGCATGGGCGAATAGATCACACTCATCTGCAAAACCGGATCGGCGGTAAACTCATCAGGTGGTATCTTATCATATAATTTATCATCAAGCTTGGTGCAGGATATCTGCACTGTTGCCAGTATGGCTAATATAAAAACTATCTTTTTCATGGCTTATTTCTTATAAGGTTACGTTAATTCCAAAAGTGAAAGTTCTGGTTTTGGGATATACATCATATTGATCCAATCCAAAAGACAAGCCTGAGTAACTGATCTCAGGATCGATACCACTGTAATTGGTAAACGTAAGTACGTTATTTGATGCGAAATAAACACGGATATTCTTGAACGCACTTACATTCCTGATATTATATCCTATCGAAAGATTATCCAGTCGGATAAACGAACCGTCTTCGAGGAAATAACTGCTTGTACGTGGAATATCATCCAGTCCGCGTGCAGCCTCATCAAGTGCGTCTTCAATAACATTAAGTGTGGGTAATAGTCTTGGATTACCAAAAAACAAGCGTGTGGTGTTAAAAATCTCATGACCATACACTGCCCGAACACTGAAACTCATATCAAAATTTCGGTAGAAGGTAAAGTAGTTTGACCAACCCAGTTCAAAGTCGGGTTGTGCATTTCCCATATAGCGCAGTTCAGCATTCTCAGGGAAACGGGTTACACCACCGGCTTCGGTGTAGAACAACCACTTACCGTCTGCAGAAAGACCTGCATACTCGTGCAGATACCATGTGCCCAGAGGAAGTCCTTCCTGAACCACTTGTACATTGTCGCCAACCAGACCGCGGCCACCGACACCACCTACACGCTGTGCCGACCATTCAAAGTCATCATTGGAAAGTTGTTTAACCTCTTGCTTAAAATGAGTAAAGGTTAAACTGGATTTCCAGTCAAAATTACGCTTACGAACGGGATAGGCCTGCACAAACATTTCAAAGCCGTTGACCTGAATTTGACCAACATTGGCAAATATTCTTCCAACCGGGTATGGTGGAACCGGTACACTGTACTCACCCAGTAGGTCATAGGTATTTTTCTGGAAATATTCAATTGATCCACTGATCTTGTCATGCCACAATCCAAAGTCGAGGCCTATATTAAGTTCAGCATTGGACTCCCATCGCAGATCAGGATTAGCAGCATGTTCAAAGCGATATAGAATTGCCTCTTCACCTGTTTCGAAATTGATGGTATTCCCGGCCTGTATATAGTATTCGAGTGCTTTATAACGATCAAATTCCTGATTGCCACTGATTCCATATCCTACGCGCAATCGCAGGTTATTAAGCACATCGGTAATACCACTCATAAAATCTTCACCTGTTATGTTCCACATCATAGAAGCTGAGGGGAACCATCCCCAATAATTATTCTCTCCAAACTTAGACGAACCATCACGCCTGATGGTTGCAGTGAAGAAATATTTTGAGTTATAATTATAGATACCACGGCCAAAGAAAGAGATAAGCCTGTTGGTACCTTTGTAGGAGCTTATATCTCCTGCGTTAACGCTTAATAGGTTGCTCAGGTCGTGTGATTGCACATAATTGAGGAATGGGCCCCTGCCTTGTGCAGCAAAACCGGTTGATAGATCTTCCTGCCAGGAATGACCGGCTACAAAATTCAAACTATGACGGCCAAAATCGTTGACGTACCGGATTGTGCTCTCCAATACTTTCGATTCATGATTGCCATAAGCCCTACGCCCAAACCCTTGTTGAGTTCCCATATAAAGTGTTGAAGGCTCAAAATAAAAGCTCTCCTGGTCGTTACGGGTATATCCCAAGTTTACACCGGCCGAAAACCCGCGGTATATATCCATATCAGCTTTGAAGAATCCAAAAAACCGTTTTGCACTGCGTTCATCCTGAATTTCATTGACCAGTGCCACCGGATTGAAGTAGTCGAAGTCGCGGTTAATTTCATAATACCTTCCTTGAGTTTCAAACAAGGGATCCGTGGGCTCATTGTAAACACGGTCGGTGGGGTTGCGCTGGAACGCCTGGAATTGTATCGAATTACGTCCCCATCCACCATAATTGATGTAATTGTTCTTTTCAAATGTTCCGGAAATACCTGCCTGCATTTTCAAACGGCCATCGAGGGCTGTTTGGTCCAGGTTAAGTCGTGCAATTGTTCTTTCCTTATTGGATCCAATCATAACACCATCGAAATTGCTATGTGACAATGAAGCACGGTAAGCAGCATTTTCATCGTTACCTGCAATAGAGAGGTTATAGTTCTGGCTCATACCCGTACGGTATATTTCATCCATCCAGTTGGTATTTGCGCCACCATCATTGAAGTTCGTGATGTTGTTATCTGAAACATACTTCCTAACCTGATCGGCTGAGAGCAGGTTCAAACGGTTAGAAACCATCTCTGTTGAGAGATAGGAATTGAATGTAATCTGTGATCCTCTCTGAATTTGAGTTCCACGTTTGGTTGTAATAATGATCACACCATGGGCACCACGCGAGCCGTAAATAGCTGAAGAAGAGGCATCTTTTAGCACGTTCCATGATTCAATATCTTCAGGTGCAATGGTGGTGGGGTCTACACCGGGTATACCATCCACAACATATAGTGGGCTGGTGCTGGTGGTTAATGCGGATGCACCCCTGATCTTAATATCATAGCCGGCATTGGGGTCACCCCCTTTCTTTGAGACCATAACTCCGGCAATTTTTCCTTGTATACCCGCAATCGGGTCAGTGAGGACACCTGTGTTCATTTCTTCGGAAGAAATATGTGATACGGCCCCGGTACGGTCGCTCTTCTTTTGAATCCCATATCCGATCACAACCGTTTCTTCCAGGATCACAGCATCAACACTCAAGGAGAAATTGACAGTGGTTATTTGTCCGGCAACAATATTCACTGTTTGTACTGAGGGTAAAAAACCTACAAAGCTGGCCTCCAGATCAATTGTACCTTCCTGTATACCTTCGATCAGGAAGGCACCATCAAAATCGGTTGAGGCACCGATCAGTGTGCCCTTGATCAGCACATTGGCTCCGGGGAGTGATTCGCCGGTTGACCTGTCTGTAACAAGCCCTCGCACTCCCCCTGTCTGCCCTATAGCCGCTGTAAATGAAAGCAATACAATGACTAAAGGCATTAGTCGCTTTAAGAATTCATTCATAATTTTGTGTATTTGGATTAGTGAATTTCCATTATGGTGTGTTGTTTGTGCGTTAAGTCATTAACAACTAACTTAACAATTGGTTTAAGCAAAGTTAATCAAAGTATGAAGTCTATATATAAAAATATCACCTTAATTATATTAAAAATTAATGCAAACGATTGAAATAAACGTCTACGATCGGTTATTTTATCTCCGAAAATTGTCATTACATGACGAAATCTTGTTAATTTTGGGAAGGTATTGTTAGGTAAAAAACAGCGCAAAGCACAACAAAGATGAAACGACAAATTACGATCAAAGATATAGCCATCAAGCTGGGCATGTCAACTTCAACGGTATCCCGAGCGCTCAGGGACCATCCCGATATAAGTCCCAAAACACGTGCTGCAGTCAAGGAGTTGGCAGCATTGCTGGGATACCGACCAAACAGGATCGCATTAAACCTGCGTAGCAATTCAACACGTACCATAGGATTGATCATTCCAGAGATCGAACATTATTTTTTCTCAGCAATTATCAACGGAATTGAAGAAATTGCATACAAGAATGATTACAGCGTCATGGTTTTTCAATCTAATGAATCCTATAAACGGGAAGTGAATAATACCCAGGCTGTGCTCACGAACAGGGTTGATGGCGTGTTGGTATCTTTCTCCAAAGAGACACGTGACTTTTCGCATTTTCAAAAACTGATAGAAAATGAGATCCCTGTTGTATTCTTTGATAGGGTTACAGATGAACTCCGTGCAGATCAGGTGGTTTCTGATGACTACCAGGGAGCATTTTTGGCTGTAAATCACCTGATTGAAAAAGGTTGCAGGCGCATTGCACATTTTGCTGCACCACAGCACCTGGCACTTGGCAAAGGCAGGCTTTCAGGCTATCATGATGCTTTGCTCAAGCACAATATTCCTTTCAATAACGATCTCATCTTTCATGCCGACACCTTTGAAACCAGCCGCAAGGTAGCATTGAGCGTATTGAAGAAAGCCGAACGTCCCGATGGGTTTTTCACAGTGAACGATATGTCGGCCATTGCCATCATCAAAGCCGCAAAAGAGGTGGGCCTCTCGATTCCTAAAGATGTTAAGGTCGTTGGTTACGAAAACAGTAAATCTGCTGCACTGAGTGAACCGGAGTTGACAACCATTGATCAATATGGTTATGAACTCGGTCGTGAAGCTTGCCTGATGTTGTTGAAAAGACTCAGGGAAAATGACTTGCCGGCGAAACCAGAAAAAAAAGTAATCCGAACAAAACTGGTAGTCAGATCTTCTGCTTAAGTGAACCATAGTATATTTTCACCTGCATTTCGTATTTTAGCCGCTCCTAAGTGTACTCCATATGTTCAAACAAAAGGAAAAGAACCAGCTTGATCAGGAAAAGCATATGTCTTTTTGGGATCACCTTGAGGAGCTTCGATGGCACACCATCCGGAGTTTTGCTGCTATCATCATACTTGCTATCATCGCTTTTTTGAACCGAAGTCTCATCTTCGACACCATTATCCTTGCCCCCAGTACATCAGATTTTTTTACCAACCGAATGCTCTGCAAACTTGGCGAATTCCTTTCTCTTAATGCCATTTGCATGGACTCGCTTAAGCTCCAGATCATCAACATTAATATGCCGGGACAGTTTCTTACGCATATGTATATATCTTTCGTGGCAGGCACCATTGTTGCATTCCCTTATATGTTGCAACAATTTTGGAGTTTTATCAGACCAGGGCTCCGCGAAAAGGAGGCAAAGTATTCCGGACGTATAGTGATCATAAGCTCATTGCTCTTCTTTGCAGGCATACTGTTTAGCTATTTTATTATCGTTCCGCTTACCGTAAACTTTCTTGGAACATATCAGGTGAGTGACACAGTGCTTAATCAGATCGCGCTCAATTCGTATGTGAGTACAGTCGTATCCGTAACTTTTGCAGTGGGTATAGTTTTTGAATTACCTATATTGATTTTTTTCCTTACGAAAGCAGGCCTTGTCACAGCAGCCTATCTTAAACGCAATCGCAAATATACCATCGTAATACTGTTGTCAGTGGCTGCAGTGATAACACCACCTGATATGTTTAGCCAGATACTTGTAGTCATTCCATTAATGGGTCTTTATGAAATCAGTATACTTATTGCAGAACGAATTGAACACAAAAAAAGACTTGAATCCGTGGAAACCTGATAACCAATATAATGGATGAATACTTAAACAACCAGGCCGGGCTAAATAGCAGATTTTTTGTAATTCTTTGTTAATTTTGTTGAGCGCTTAAGACCCGATTAAGTTATCATGAAGTCATCCAGATAATGTTTCGCTTATGATCAATCCCAACAGTAGTATTTCTGAACTCAATGCCATGAATCGAAACACCCTAATGGAGCAGCTGGGCATCGAGTATCTCGAGGTGAAAGAAGGCTATGTAGCTGCGCGCATGCCTGTGAATGAGCGTACAAAACAGCCCATGGGCATCCTTCATGGCGGAAGCAGCCTGGCGCTTGCCGAAACAGTGGGCAGCCTGGGTTCAGCTTTTATTGTTGACCTTGATAAAAACGATGTTCGCGGTTCGCATATGAGTGCCAATCATGTGCGGGCTGCAAAAAATGGTTGGGTTTTTGCCAAGGCAAACATCATTCATCGTGGTCGAAATACCCATGTGTGGAACATAGATATTGAAGATGAGGATGGCCTGCTGGTTTCAACTTGCCGCCTGACGAATTTCATCATTGCCAAACCCAATGGCCTTTAAGCAATGTACCTGATCGACTTTATCGCCGGCTTGCAAAGCCAAAACACTCCATTTGTGAGCTACCGCCTGCCACATTCACAACAGCCGGTAACACTAGCCGGAGGTAAATTTATTGCTGAACGAAAAAAGGCCGGTACAAGCTGTTTCGTATTGGCACCTTTTCATCCTCATGCATCGCTGCCTGTCAGGTTTTATCAGCCCGTGGCTGAGCTGCAGGGATGGGATATATCAATCGACCCGAAAACAATTGCAAGCCATAAAACAACCTTGGCCAGCCATCAAATAACAGCTGTGTCAACTGATTTTTCTGAGTATAGCAAGCAATTTAGGGGGTTAATGAAGCAACTTAAAAGCGGGAGGCTTCAGAAAGCAGTGCTTTCACGTGTGATTAAGACGCAGCTTGGTTCAACACTTTCGGCAACTGCTTTATTTGAAAAATTGGAAAAAAAGTACCCAAGTGCTTTTGTCTACCTGTTTTTTGATGGAAGTGGCAGTTTATGGTTGGGCGCAACACCTGAATTGTTGTTGAACACTGACAGGAAAACCGGCCGAACTGTTGCCCTGGCAGGCACACAACACATTGGCACACTAAATCCTGATATCTTAAACTGGGGAGATAAGGAAAGAAGTGAACAACAATTTGTGGTGGAATATATCAAAGACAGGTTAAGCATAGCCGGCATCAAAGATATATCTATTGGAGAGGCCAGGACTATTGCAGCAGGAAAGATCGCGCATTTGCAAACTGACTTTTCGTTTAAGTTAGGTGATGGCACAGAACCACTTGACCTGGCACTGATGCTTCATCCAACACCGGCAGTATGTGGCATGCCTGCACAGGAAGCATTCGATACAATTATTAGTACAGAGAAGCATGACCGGGAATATTACACCGGCTTTTTAGGCCCGATTCAAAACAATGGGCAGACCCATTTGTTTGTTAACCTAAGGTGCATGAAAATAGTAGGAACCACTGCGGTTATATATGTTGGAGGCGGACTAACAGCTGGTTCTGAATTGAAAAAGGAATGGGAAGAAACACAGCTAAAAGCACAAACATTGCTTGCTGTTATTCAGGAATAAATCAAGACCTTTGCATGATGTTAAACGATAAAACCGGTTTGGGTCATTTGACCGAAATACTCATTCAACGTGGAATCACTGAGCTGATCATATCTCCCGGATCACGCAATGCACCCATAGTCACTGAGTTCTGCAAACGACCTGAATTCAATTGCCTCACCATAGTGGACGAAAGGAGTGCTGCTTTTTTTGCTCTTGGGATGGCACAACAACTAAGAAAACCTGTGGTTATTGCATGTACATCAGGCTCTGCAGCACTGAATTATGCGCCTGCCATTGCCGAAGCCTATTATCAACAGGTTCCTTTGCTGGTATTGACTGCTGACAGGCCGGCAGAGTGGATTGATCAGGGAGATGGTCAAACCATCCGCCAAAAAGATGTATATGCCAACTATATCAAGAAAAGTGTACAGCTTCCTCAATCACTGAAGTACCAAAATGATCTGTCATACAGCAACAGGCTTATTTCTGAAGCACTGAATGCCTGTGTTTATCCAACTCCCGGTCCGGTGCATATCAACCTTCCATTCACTGAGCCTTTATACGGTTTTGACAGTGCAACTTCCGTAAGGCCAAAAGATTTCACCATCACTCAGGCGACAAATTTTCTTCCAAAGGAAGTTCTTGACGCCCTGATAAATGAGTGGAATCAATCAGGAAATAAGCTGATCCTGGCCGGACAGATGCATCCCAATAGTGAATTGGAAAAGCAACTTGTCCAACTCAGCGAAAAGCATGATGTGGTTGTGATGAGTGAGACGACATCAAATGTTTCTCATGAGAGTTTTATCATGCATATTGACCGCACATTAAGTGCCATGTCCGGAGAAAAAACACCTTATATTCCTGATTTGCTCATCACAATCGGAGGTACTATCGTATCAAAACGCATCAAAGCGGAATTCCGCCAGGCAGGTATTAAAAAACACTGGCATGTTGATGTGGGGGCATTACCGATGGATACGTTTCAAAAGCTAAGCCGGATCATTCCAATCTTATCCACGGATTTATTTAGCCAGATGTTGCCTATGCTACCAAGGCAAAATGCCCGGTTTACATCTTTATGGCATGCCCTTGATGCAAAGGCTAGAACAAACCACAAGAAATTCCTTCAGAACTGCGCTTATTCTGACCTTAAAATACTGGAACAGGTTTTCATGCATATTCCTCCAGGCTATGACATTCAGCTGGGCAATAGCACCCCGGTGAGGTATGCGCAATTATTTGACTTTAAAGAATCCTTTCGTTTTGACAGCAACAGGGGAACCAGTGGAATTGACGGAAGCTTATCCACTGCAGCAGGTGCAGCCTTTGCCTCAAACAGGCCAACGGTCATGCTTACCGGCGACCTTGGATTTTTTTATGACTCGAATGCGCTGTGGAATAAACACTTACCCTCAAAGTTGAAAATTATTATTATTAACAATGAGGGAGGTAATATTTTTCGTTTTATTGAAGGACCTGACAGTACAGGTTTTATGGATGATTATTTCGAAGCACGTCATCGGACCTCAGCCAAGCATATCGCCCTTGCTTATGATATTGATTATATGGAGGTTTCAGATATGGAGGGGTTAAATAAGCAACTGACTCTTTTTTTCAGACCTAGTGAAAAAGCAGCCATCCTCGAAATAAACAGTCCTGCAGAAGAGAATGCCAAGGTGCTCCGAAACTATTTCAAAGTGCTGGGTCAATAATCTCGATCCAGCATTTTGATTGAATTTGAAATTGTGCTTAACTCATGTGCTTCGTTCATAACGGCCTTCACTTTGTTTTTATTCTTGAGCATTTTATGCAGGAGTGATTCATATTGTGCCAATTCAAAGCATAAAACAATATTATTTTCCAGCAATTCTGATTTATATTTACGACTAAGCTCTGTCAATGCCGTTATGGGAAAAAGTCCTGCTTTTTCAACCATCTCTTTCAGGCCTCTGCTTTGGGGATAATCCCATCCAATAAGGCGCAAACCGACACATCGACCATAGTCAGCGGCATCGCTGGTAAAGCGCGTATTGGTGACCACCCAGCCTTCATAGGTCATATCGTCCCTACCCTGTTCCTCCTGCCACACAGCAAGGAGGTCCTGAAAACGAGATTGGATATAAAGCGGCACATGCACATTGCTGACTTTCCCACGGGTATTGTGGTACTTGCATTCAACCATGATTTTTTTCTTTTCGTTGACTGCAATCACATCCACCTCATGCTGGACACATTTTCCCTTCATTTGCTGACTTACCTTTACCTGATAACCCATTCGTTTGAGAATCTCGCCTACAAAATGCTCGAACGGATAACCTGTGGGTCCCATCTGCATAATGGCATCTTTGAGGCTATATCGGGCAGCACTCAACTTTTCATACTTACGCAATAACCTAAAAGCCAATTGATAAATCTTTTTTGTGCTGATGCCATCGTATAAAAAATCCTTTACTTCAAGTACAACTTTTTCAACCAATTTATCAGCTGCTCCTGAGCGCTTGAGTGAATGGCGCAACTTCTCTTCCGAAAATGGATGTTGTTCACCGGTTGCCTTTGTAACATTAGTCATTTGGGTCATGGGTAATTGAGTTTAAAACCTTATAAAATTAAGGATATTATTTCACAGCTGTGACCTCATTCAATACAAGCCTGATAATTTCATAAATTCGCAAGCAGAAAAAAACATTTGATAGCCAATCCTTGTTGTCTAAAATAAAAAAAGCTATGTCAGAGCAAAGAAAGTGGAAATCACTAAAAAATTATAAAGACATTCGTTTCGAGCAATGGAACCATATTGCCAAGATCACTATAAATCGACCTGAGGTTCAAAATGCTTTCAGGCCGACCACCACTTTTGAAATGGCTGATGCCTTGGATATTTGCCGGGAGGATCAGCAGATATACACCATCATACTGACAGGTGAAGGCGACAAGGCATTCTGCAGCGGTGGCGACCAGCAAGTTAAAGGACAGGGAGGCTATATTGATGAAGAGGGGATACCTCGTTTGAATGTGCTTGATGTTCAGCGCAAAATCAGGTCAATGCCTAAGCCCGTTGTGGCAATGGTAAATGGGTGGGCTGTAGGTGGAGGCCATGTGTTGCATGTGATCTGTGATCTGACCATCGCCTCTGAAAATGCACGTTTTGGTCAGGTGGGGCCCAAAGTAGGCAGTTTTGATGCTGGCTTGGGATCCTCATACCTGGCTAGCATCGTAGGTCAAAAAAAAGCACGTGAAATCTGGTTCCTAAATCAGTTTTATTCAGCCAAAGAAGCACTGGAAATGGGCTTGGTGAATAAAGTGGTGCCCCTTGAAAAACTTGAAGATACAACGGTTGAATGGTGCCAGATCATGATGAAACGCAGCCCGATGGCTTTACGAATGATCAAGTTGGGTTTGAATGCCGAGCTGGATGGACAAATTGGCCTTCAGGAATTTGCCGGAAATGCCACACTGCTTTATTACCTGACTGAAGAAGCACAGGAAGGTAAACATGCTTTTTTGGAAAAACGAGATCCGGATTTTCATAAATACCCTAAGTTCCCTTAACAACAAGTTATGCCAGGTATAAACTCATGGGTTAAAGCAGCACGGCTGCGTACGCTACCATTGGCATTGTCAAGCATTGCCATGGGTGGGTTTCTGGCTGCCAACCATCCCCGGTTTAATCTGACAGCTGTAATTTTGGCCGGGATTACTACTTTATTTTTGCAAATCTTATCCAATCTGGCAAATGATTATGGCGATTCCATAAGTGGGGTTGACAGCACCAACCGAATCGGGCCTGCACGTACGGTTCAAAGTGGTGAAATCAGTCCACAGCAAATGAAGAAAGCTGTGCTTTTATTTGTTGTTCTCTCTCTTTTAAGCGGTTTGCTTTTAATCAATTATACCGTTGGTATATCTTCTGCCATATCTATTGTTTTTATTCTGTTAGGGATTGTGTCCATTGCGGCAGCCATTAAATATACAGTGGGAAAAAACCCATACGGTTATGCCGGCTTAGGTGACTTATTTGTGTTCATCTTTTTTGGCTTGTTAGGTGTTTGTGGCACTTACTTCCTGGCTACCATAAATTGGGATTCAGCCGTTTTAATGCCTGCAGCAGCTATGGGATTATTGAGCACAGGCGTGTTGAACCTAAATAATATGCGCGATGCTGCCAGTGATAAATTGAATGGAAAAAATACCATGGCAGTAAAAATCGGTGCAAGGGCTTCACTCATTTATCATACTTTCCTGGTCTTGTTTCCATTTTTACTCTTGTTTATCTATGTGATTTTACGTTATAACGCTTTCCAGTCTTATGCATTCTTGTTGCTATTGCCATTCTTTGTGCTGGATCTATGGAATATTTCCAACATTACAGATGCGCAAAAACTTGATCCTTTCCTTAAAAAACTAGCCATAAAAACCCTGTTGCTAACCTTGGTGTTCGGGCTGGGTATTATGATTTGAAATGAGAGCATCGATCATTCCATATAATCTAAAATTCAAACAGGCTGCCGGCACTTCCAGGGGTATCTTATACGAAAAGGAATCGTGGTTTATTGTGCTTGAATCGAATGGCATAAGAGGAATAGGTGAATGCAGCCTGATACCAGGTTTGAGTCCCGAAAACAGGAATCTTTACGAATCAGAATTGGACTGGCTTGTTGAAAACACAAGCGCCATTGAGTCATGGTTAACTGTCAAAGGCAATTTATTTCCCTCTATTAAATTTGGTATTGAAACAGCCCTGGCCGACCTCAATTCGGGTGGTAAGCAGTTATTTGAACAGGATGAATTTACATCAGGTCGATCGGGCATTCCCATAAACGGGTTAATATGGATGGGTGATGCCAATTTCATGAGAGACCAGGTTCGCACCAAAATTGAAGAAGGATTTCACTGTATTAAGATCAAGGTTGGTGCCATTGATTTTGAGGAAGAAATTTCTTTATTAAAGCTGATCAGAAAACAATTTGATGCCAAAACCATTGAGATACGCCTTGATGCCAATGGAGCATTCAATCCTAAGACAGCCATGGAGAAATTAAAGAGGTTATCGGAGTTTGAGATTCATTCCATAGAACAGCCTATTCGACCCGGCCAGATCGCATCGATGACTTCACTATCCGAAAAGAGCCCCATCCCTGTTGCCCTGGATGAGGAGCTTATCGGCCTGTATGACAAGAACAGGCAGTTCGAACTGCTAAACCTCATAAAGCCTGCATATATCATTCTGAAGCCAAGCCTTATAGGAGGATTGCAACAGGCCAACCAATGGATTGCATTAGCAGAAAGCCTTGATGTGGGGTGGTGGGCTACTTCAGCCCTGGAATCAAATATCGGCCTGAATGCAATAGCACAATGGGCTTTCAGCACAAAAAACCCCATGCATCAGGGGCTTGGAACAGGACAGCTGTATACAAACAATTTTGCAAGCCCTTTAGAGATCCGTAATGGGTGTTTATATCACAACCCATCCGCATCCTGGAATCTTAAAATGCTGCAAACAGAATGAATAAGCTACCTGACAGATTGCTGCTAAACGGCGCATGGATTAGCAAGGAAGATATCGTGAATTTAAATCCATCTGGAGCGTCAGCAAAGGATCCACTGATCGGGAAAACCTTGAATTTTCTGCAGGAATGGTTTGATGATCAGGGAAAAATCCTGTTGAAGACTTCAGGTTCAACCGGGCATCCAAAACAAATACAGGTTGACAAGCAAAAAATGGTTTATAGTGCAGCTATGACCAATACTTTCTTTAACATAGATGAAAATCATAAAATTCTGCTCTGCTTATCACCCGAATTTATTGCTGGTAAAATGATGATCGTCAGAGCAATGCTTGCAGGAGCAGAATTGGTTACCACCTCTGTTGACTCAAACCCTATCCGAACACTGAAGCAAGCAATAGATTTCTCAGCCATGGTACCACTTCAGCTTGCAAGCATCCTCAATGAAACGCCTGAGAAACTGAACCTAATCAAAAAACTGATCATTGGTGGAAGTGCCATCCCCCCATACCTGGAACAACAGATACAAAATGTACAAACAGATTGCTGGCACACCTATGGCATGACTGAAACCTTAAGCCATGTTGCACTCAGGAAAATGAATCGTGGCGATCGAAGCGATTATTTTGTTCCTCTAAAAGGCATTGACATAAGTGAAGATGAAAGAGGTTGCCTCATGATCACAATTCCATATTTAAGTGATCAGCCTATTGTAAGCAATGATGTTGTAGCGATCGAAAAGCAAGGTTTTAAAGTGTTGGGACGTTACGATGAAGTGATCATCACTGCAGGCTATAAAATTCATCCGGGTATTGTAGAGGATAAGCTCAGTCCCTTAATAAAACAGAAGTTCTTCATAGCACCGGAGATAAGCGTAATGGCAGGGCAACAGGTAATTCTTTTCATTGAAGACCAACTTACGATGTATGACCTTTTTATGCTCTGGGATAAGCTGGAAAAATGTTTGGAACCACATGAAATACCACGCAGGATCGTTGCGTGCGATCGGTTTCATTATTTACCAAGCGGTAAGCTTGACAAATTAAAAACCATTGAATCTTACGCTTGAAATCATCAATAACCAGAGCATAATAGAAAAAAGATTTTTCCCCGGCTTTTCCTACCTTTGCAACATACACAAACTTTGGAAGATGAGCGTATTAAAAGAATTTCAACAATCTGTTTTACAGGGGATTCCCGAAACACTACCCAAACCAAAACCATTTGACCCCAGTCAGAACCATGCGCCGCGTCGAAAAGATATTTTATCATCTTCAGAGAAGCGATTGGCAGTAAAGAACGCATTGAGGTATTTCCCCGAAAAATTTCATGAGGTACTGGCACCTGAATTTGCCGAGGAGCTTAACACCTACGGCCGTATTTATATGTACCGGTTCAGGCCGGATTATAGGATACATGCGCGTAACATTGATGCTTTTCCGCATCAGTCAAAACAAGCTGCGGCAATCATGCTAATGCTTAGCAACAACCTGGATGATGCTGTAGCACAGCACCCACATGAGTTGATCACCTATGGAGGCAATGGGGCTGTGTTTCAAAACTGGGCACAATACCTCATTACCATGAAGTACCTGGCAACCATGACCGATGAACAGACCTTGGTGCTATATTCGGGGCACCCCATGGGTTTATTCCCATCGCATAAGGATGCACCCCGGGTAGTTGTCACTAATGGCATGGTCATCCCCAATTACTCCAAACAGGATGATTGGGAGCGATTCAATGCACTTGGCGTGTCACAATACGGCCAAATGACAGCCGGTTCGTTTATGTATATTGGCCCTCAGGGTATCGTACACGGCACTACAATAACGGTGCTCAATGCTGCACGAATGAAACAGCATCCTGGACATAGAAAAGGCATAAAGCTTTTCGTTACATCTGGCTTAGGCGGTATGAGTGGTGCTCAGCCAAAGGCAGGAAATATTGCCGGTGTGGTGAGCATTACTGCTGAGGTTAATCCAAAAGCTGCAATTAAACGACATAGGCAAGGATGGGTAGACGAAATAATGGATCATGTAGATGCTGCTATAGATACAGCCCTGGAGTGGCAGGAAAAAAACACACCACATTCGATCGCATACCTGGGCAATATTGTAGACCTGTGGGAAAGACTGGCCGAAAGAAATATTGTGGTGGATATGGGCTCGGATCAAACATCCTTGCACAATCCATGGGCAGGAGGCTATTATCCGGCAGGCATTACCTATGATGAGGCCAACGAAATGATGGCAAAACAACCAGAATTGTTCAGATCCATGGTACAAGAATCCCTCAAACGGCAGGTAAGAGCCATAAATATGCTTACCAGCAAAGGCATGTACTTCTTCGATTATGGCAATGCCTTCCTGCTGGAAAGCAGCCGAGCCGGAGCTGATATTATGGGTGCAGATGGCAACTTTCGCTATCCTTCATATGTACAGGATATTATGGGTCCTATGTGTTTTGATTACGGATTTGGACCCTTCAGATGGGTTTGCACCTCATCCAAACCTGATGATCTGGCCGTTACTGACAAAATCGCATGCGAGGTTCTGGAAACTATCGCTGCAACGGCTCCTGATGAGATACGACAGCAAATGACCGACAATATTCACTGGATCAAGGAAGCAGATAAAAATAAGCTGGTTGTAGGATCGCAGGCACGTATATTGTATGCTGATGCTGAAGGACGTATAAAAATTGCTGCTGCCTTCAATCAAGCCATTGCTGATGGAAAAATTTCAGGGCCGGTAGTTTTGGGCCGCGATCATCACGATGTGTCCGGCACAGATTCGCCCTTTCGAGAAACATCCAATATTTATGACGGAAGCAGTTTTACAGCCGACATGGCAATACAAAATGTGATCGGAGATGCATTTCGTGGTGCAACATGGGTAAGCATACACAATGGAGGCGGCGTGGGTTGGGGTGAGGTGATCAATGGCGGATTTGGCATGCTGCTCGATGGCTCTGCCGACGCTGACCGCAGGCTACGATCCATGTTGCATTGGGACGTAAACAATGGCATCGCCAGGCGCAGCTGGGCAAGGAATAAGGAAGCCATGTTTGCACTTGAACGAGCCATGAAAGCTGAACCCTTGCTTCATGTCACCATGCCACATCTTGCATCAGATGAATTGTTGGATCAATTATTTTAAGGGCATTATTCATTGTGTTAATAGATTCGGGTGTGTTTTCTAAATGTGTGAAGAATTCATTGGCACAACCTTCGCGAGTTCTTCCGGTTGAACAGAAGAAGAAAGTGAAATCACCAAATACTCATGCATTTATGTGCTTTAGTATTGGCAAAAGCGTGTTCCGGCAGCCGGTTGAGCCCAGGTAAATGCCTTAGTGCCACGTGAAAGGCGGTTTTATTATCGAAACGGTAGTGTTTCCACAGTTTATTTGCAGGGTATTTAGATTTTCACAAAATGGCAATTGAAGCATGGGACAGGCCTGCGCCAATACTCAAATTGTATGCAGAAATTTTAACTGCATAAAAATCATCTTCAACACCAAGGATTTGCGAGTCCCAATAAATATGGCGTAATCCTTTATCCTCCAACAATCAAACCGGCAATAGCCTTGATAAAAGCAGAATATGGAGCTATGCCCTGGTCAGGAATTACTTAGGCTACCTCAGGTTACGGATTGATTTCAACAAGGTATTGCGCAATCGTTCATATACTGCCTCATCTGAACCAGTGCCCTCAACTTCGATGACCTGGTTCTGTTGATGGTAATATTCCAAAACCGGTTCTGTTCGTTGCTCATGCTCCTCAAGCCTGGCCACAATCGTAGCTGCGCTGCTATCATATGGCATTTTGGCTGTGGTATGACTGCGTGCATCTAACCGGCGTATCAACTCAAGCAGCGGTACCTTTAAGTTGATCACACATGAAATGGCAGCACCTTGCTTCTTAAGCAAACCATCCAGAATATAGGCTTGCACCAGGGTGCGCGGATAGCCTTTGAAAATATATCCCCTACCGGTACCATCCGTTGATTTAAGTTTTTTCTCAATCAGCCTGATCACCAACTCATCCGGCACAAGCAGACCTTTTGAAAGATATGGTTCAATTTTGCCGGACAAAGGTCCTTTTTCTTTCACCTCTTCATGTAACAACTCACCGGTTGATACGACCTGCAGATTGAAATCCCTGGCCAGACGCATGGCCTGTGTTGCCCGTCCTGCTCCGGGATAACCAAACAATATGATATTGGCCGGTTTCCGGTTCAGTTCATCTGTGATATGCTTATTAATGCGATCGAACACCTCTACGGCTGTGCCCTTGCCATTGATTCGCGTTAGAATGCCATCACTTTCATAAAACTCCAATAGTGGTAGTGTTTTTTGATGGTATTCCTGCAAGCGTCGTTTGATTACAACCTCATTGTCATCGGACCTGTTTTGTTCCTTAGCCCGCTGCAATAAACGACTAACACACTCATCGTCGGGTACTTCAAGGATAAATATCCTCGTAAGAGTGGTTTGCAAACGTGTAAACAGCCCATCCAGAATATAAGCCTGCACATAGGTACGTGGAAATCCATCAAAAAGGAATCCTTCGCTTCGTGCATCAGCCTGCAAGGCGTTACCAATGATCTGTACAATGATCTCATCATCGACAAGACCGCCTGACTCGATGATTTTCTTTGCTTTCATCCCTAATTGGCTTCTTGCTTTTATCTCTTTTCGCAATGCCTCACCGGTAGATATGTAGTTCAAATTGTATCGCGACATCAGCATCTCGGACTGGGTCCCTTTTCCGGCACCGGGAGGTCCAAACAGGATGAAGTTGAGCATGGGCTTTGTATGATTTGATTTGTATAGCAATGATAGCTATTATTGTCCAATCATGCAAGCCGGTATCTATATCCCGTACCCTACAAGCAATATAAGTTGACACTACATGATTTCTATTAGATAGAAACCGATTTATACCCAAAAAACATCCGACCTTTGCAAAAAATGAAGCATTGAACAGATATCTGGACATCCGATCATACTTTCAAAATGTTGGCTTTGCTTTTCGGGCATTGCAAAGCCGAAATTTCAGGCTGTTTTTTTATGGCAGTATGGTATCGCTGATGGGAACCTGGATACAAAATCTTGCTATGGGATGGTTGGTATACCGCATGACCGATTCAGCCTTTTACCTCGGCCTGGTAGGATTTGCAGGTCAAATACCGGCTCTGGTTCTCACTCCTATTGCAGGGGTTTATGCCGACCGGTTGAACCGAAGAAGCGTGCTGATCGTCACCCAGGCTGTTCCAATGATACTTGCCCTCACCATCTCCATCTTGATTTTTACCGATACAGTTACAGTGAACCTGCTGCTGCTGATCGTATTTATCAATGGCCTGGCCACTGCTTTTGATACACCTTTCCGGCATGCATTCCTGGTTGAGATGCTTGGTGATAAAAAACTTTTACAGAATGCAGTAGCACTCAATTCTACCTTGTTCAATTCGGCCAGGTTTATCGGTCCAACCATCGGCGGCTTCATGATTGCTTTTATGGGCGAGGCTTTTTGCTTCTTGTTCAATGGGGTCAGTTACCTGGGTGTGATCATTGCATTGATGTCGATGCGCCTTCCAAAGCATGAAACACATAAGCTTAAAGGATCTATTCTGTCAAATTTGAAAGAAGGCATTGCATACACCTACAATTTTGTTCCAATCCGTTTCCTAATCATGCTGGTGATGACCAGCAGCCTGTTTGGGTTGCCTTTTCAGGCTTTTCTTCCTGTTTTTGCACGTGATATATTGCAGGGCGACTCCCAAACACTTGGTTTGCTTGTGGGAGCTGTGGGAGCAGGTGCGTTAACAGGGGCATTTTACCTTGCCTCACGACGCCATATTAGAGGTATACCGGCCATGATCAGCATCACAGCATTACTTTTCGCCATATCCCTTATGGCGTTTAGCCTCTCATCCATCACATGGCTTTCACTGGTCTTGCTTTATCTGACAGGATTTGGTATGATCGTACAATTTGCATCAACAAACACCTTGCTGCAAACGGTAGTTGCAGAAGATAAGCGAGGCCGGGTGATGTCGCTTTACGGCTTGTCATTTATGGGCATCACACCACTTGGCAGCTTGTTGCTGGGTGCTTTGGCAGCCAGTTTTGGCGTACCACTGACCCTACTGATTTCAGCAGCAGTCTGCCTTTTGGCTGCATTGTTGTTCCTGAAAAAAGTGAAACTTGTCAAAGAAATGCTTGGCACGAACCCTGAGCATAATCCGGCATAAAGACTGCATCAAGCTGTTTTATTAACACTGATAACCCAGTTAAGTACTTAAATCCTATTTTTGCGGCTTAAATCCATTCGCTTATGTTCCGCAAAACCAAAGTTCCTCATACCTATGTAATTGTTTTTTCGATTATTGTGCTTGCCGCCATTCTTACCTGGTTCATACAACCCGGAAAATATGTCGAGGTAACCACAATGGTGGATGGTGTTGAGAAAACCGAACTCAATTTTTTCTATGAACAAGACCTGCCTGAACCATACAAAAGCGAACATCAGAGTGAATACCAGACATGGCAGGTTTTCTCAGCCATGTTCAAGGGCTTTGTCAAACAAAGTAATATTATAGTATTCATCTTGATGATTGGGGGTGCTTTCTGGATCATGAATGAAAGCAAAGCCATTGATGTGGGCATTATGGCTTTTTTAAGATTCACAAAAAAACTTGAGAAAAAACGACTGATGCGTAGCATTGGCATCGATAATATCATCATCACGCTGATTATGATTATGTTTAGCATTTTTGGGGCTGTTTTTGGCATGAGCGAAGAAACCATAGCCTTTGCCATCATCCTGATTCCGCTGGCCATTTCCATGGGCTATGATTCACTGGTGGGTGTGAGTATGGTTTATATCGGTGCTCATCTTGGCTTTGCTGGCGCCATACTTAATCCTTTCACCATTGGCATTGCCCAGGGACTGGCTGAAATCCCACTCTTTTCAGGTATTGAATACCGCATGTTCAGTTGGGTTGTCATCAATTTTATCGGAATCTTTTTTGTACTGCGCTATGCTAAAAAATTGCGCCGCAACCCCAAAGTTTCCATCATGTATGAAGAAGATGCTTACTGGCGACAACGTGACCATCATGAAAATACCGTGGTAACTTATTATACGCCTAAAATTGCGTGGGTTGTTTATGCACTGACGCTGACAACACTGATCATATTTTCAGTAATTTATCCGGTCACCACCATGAAAATTGGCAACAGTGCTGTCAGCCTGAGCATCATCCCGATATCTGCTGCGCTATTCGCTGTTGCAGGCTTTGTGAGCCTGAGGAAGTCGGTGCATTTTTTTATCCTGTTGCTGCTTGCCTACACCATCCTATTTCTAATCATTGGGGTGATGGGCTACGGCTGGTATGTGATGGAGATCGCAACCCTGTTCCTGGTTATGGGAATACTTAGTGGGTTGGCGATCAACAAAACGGCAGACGACATAGCAATCCTTTTTCTTGCGGGTGTTAAGGATATTATGTCAGCCGCCATCATTGTCGGATTGGCAGGTGGGATCATCGTTGTGCTTGACGATGGAGGGATTATTGATTCTATACTTTACGGATTGTCTCAGGCCATGGGCAATTTCGGTAAAGTTGCTTCGGTGGGCATGATGTATATCATCCAAACGATCATCAACATTGTGATCCCATCTGGATCGGCCAAAGCAGCCATCACCATGCCTATTATGGCTCCTTTCAGCGACTTGATTGATATTTCGCGACAGGCGACCGTAATGGCATTTCAGTTTGGTGATGGTTTCACCAATATGATCACACCCACCTCAGGTGTTTTGATCGCGGTATTGGGTGTGGCGAGAATACCTTATCAAAAATGGGTCAAGTGGATATGGCCACTTATTCTCACACTGGTTATCCTCGGCTTCTTACTTCTTATACCTACGGTTACGATGCAGTTGAATGGGTTTTGAGATGGCACTTAAGTAAATTAGGTGTCAGTGAAAACCGCAACAGCCAACGATTTTATTGTGTGACACTTAGCCTTTAGAAGTGGCTTGAATAAAGCTTTCGAAATTGTCTTGCCTTATTACACCCATTTAATGGTTGGAATAGGCCTCTTTGAAGGACAATGAAATGATTCAGAAAAGGTGTTTATCATGCCTGTCTCGGTCCAAGTAAAATAATGACTTTGAAGTCGGCCATGTGTTGACTGATGAGTTATCCAAAATGCTGATCAATCATCCTGGCAGTAATTTTTAACAAAAGCAACAATTCTTCGGTTCAAGCCGAAATATTTATAGGTAAATTACATCATTTAGGTACCGCTTCTACTTACATAAATCTGCGGCAGACAGGGTATGTGTTCCTTAGCAACAAAATGGCAGTTCGTACATCAAATCTTCTCTAACATCACCGTGAAATGCCGCATGATAGGAGCTTCATAGGTGATGCGATAACCGGTTTTTATGCTGTGCCGTCTTTCGTACACATTAATAATGTTGGCGATCACATAGCGCATATGATTGTTGGTATAGG
>CALAZZ010000148.1 GCA_937926515.1 uncultured Bacteroidales bacterium
TGAAAGAGCTTATCACAAAACTAAATGCAACGCACTAAAAGGGACAAGTCAGGAGATACCCTGTTTATTATTCTTTGTTATTATATGTTCTGAACTATTAAGTATGTAACCACCTATACATTTTACTCATCTTCGATTAAACTATAGGACAAAGCTATTGTCATAAAACACCTTATTGTATCATAAGCTATATGAAGATTCCTTTCTTATTGTGGAAATATTTCCATTTGAAAGCGGAAGAAATTCCTTGTTTTCGTGTGATTAATATTAAAATAACTATTTTTGAGCCAACTAATCTCGAATCATGCAATCAAATTGTGACAATCCGGATCGAAATTGTCTCACTTGTGACGAGCAGTCACCCTTATTTTGTATGCTCACTGACGAAGAACTTGAAACCATACGTACGAACAGGTCCAAAGTTAAATTCAAAAAGGGTGAAACAATTTGTAAGCAAGGTTCTCCTTTGACGCATGTTTTATCTATTAATGATGGCCTTGCCAAACTTTTCCTCGAAGGGATTGGTAACAGAAATGCGATCATTAAGATTTTAAAACCGTCAAATTTCATTGGAGGACCTGGTTTATATGTAGACCAATTGCATCATTACACCGTCACTGCATTGATGGATACAGAGATATGTTTTATTGAAATAAATCAGTTTAAAGCATTGGTTGACCATAACTGCAAGTTCGCAAAGGCATTTATGAAATTTTACAGCATCAATACCTTAGCCATATATCAGCGACTTGTTAATCTCACACAAAAACAAATGCCTGGACGTATGGCGGATACATTGCTTTATCTTTCTGAACAAGTGTATGAATCTGAGCATTTTACACTTCACCTTTCAAAACAGGACATAGCTGACCTGTCAGGCATGTCAAAGGACAGTGCGATTAAAACTTTACGTGATTTTCACAATTCGAACATCATTGATATTTCGGATCATGATCTTAAAATCGTAAACCCCATCGAACTTAGAAGAATAAGTCGTATTGGTTAGGCTTTCTTAGCGCATACTCCATTAATTTGCAAAATACAATCTGATCATTCTTAATTCACAACAACCAACCTGAGTTTTTCAGTATAAGGCTTAACAGAAGAATCCAGTGGATTAGCTTCAATACTTAATATATATACTCCTGAGGCTATTGTATTTATTTGGTTTTTAATAGAGTGCTTCCCTGAGGCAAACTGACTATTGGTTATGGTTTTGACTTTATTTCCACGCATATCAGTTAGTCTGACTAATACCTGTGCTTCCGTTGTAAGCTCAAAGACTAAGTCAACTTCGCCATAAGCCGGATTTGGTGAAACAAAAAAGCTGAAGCCCTTGTAATCTTGGTGTTTGTTTACGTTAACCCTTTTCGCATCTATGTTAGAAGCCATTACATATCCCCATTCAGCATGTGTATGTTGGCTTATTCTAATCAGATCCACCAATCCCTTTTTAAAGGTTTTGTTTTCTATATGCATGATCACACCGCTTAGCCTGCCACCATGATCGTGATAGGCCAACGTGAATTCTTGAGGGATCAATTCAAGGGTCAAATCAGACTTGCCCTGATGATACAACTCAAACTGCACACCTGTGAGTGTTCCATCGCTGCTTAGTCTGATCAGGTTGTCTTCAAGGTAAATATCGGCCGATTGCGATACAACATTACTTTTGCCTGCATTCAAAATGAGGTTGATCACATTCACCACATCAAGGATATCTATCACTTCGTCACCATTGACATTGGCCTGGTCATAACAGAATGGTTCAGGGTTAGTACCAAGAATATGATTGATGATAGTGACCACATCCAATATATTCACATCACCATCGCAATTGGCGTCACCTAGCACTAATTCTCCACCACATGGGGAACCATTGTATTCATAAGCTCCGAGATCAATGATCTCGTTTACTATTCTGGGATTACCATCAAGGTCAACTTCAGGTAGACCAAGGCCTGATGGATCAGGTGTGCCCGCATCCACAGCCGGGGAGCATGCATCCAACCGATAGTTTACATTTTCAGCATCTTGAAATAGTGGATCTTCGTCTATATTGTTACCACCATCAGTACCTGTATTGGGTACCCATGCCGAACTGCCGCCCGAATTAGCAATTAGTGAATTAGTAAATACCGGCATTGGATTACCATTCCAGAAAGTAGAGGACCCAATTTGATTAGGGTTTCCATCCCGGTAATTCTGCCAAATAATTGAGTTAACAACTGTAAGCAATCCGCCTTGGCTATATGATCCACCTCCTAGTTCGGCATTGTTCTCACTTATCGTACTATTAATTAATTCTGTGGGTGAATACAAGGTATAGATGCCTCCACCGAAATTGTCGGCATTATTCTCAACAATCAATGCATTTATTACTTTTAGCTCACTAAATGAAGCATAAATTGCACCTCCATTGTTGCTTGTATGATTTGTGCTGAACACACAATTAAGATATTCCGTCTCGGAATTAACATCATATACTGCGCCTCCGGAACTGGCTTCATTATTTTCAAAAGAGCTCATCAAAACTACAACTGCAGAACTGTTATTAAATATTGCCCCTCCATCTGTGCCTTTATTTCCATAAAATCTATTGTTTTCAATGAGGGAGGTTGAGTTTTCGTTGTAGATTGCTCCTCCCCCACTTCCATTTGCGAAATTTCCAACAAAGGCATTATTCAGTATGGTTACATTTCCATTATTATTATATATGCCTCCGCCGCCACCAAAAAAGCAGATGGATTCTGAATCATTGGCATGCCCTGCAGTAATAACAAATCCATCAATAAGAGCTGTATTGTCCGTTCCGCTGGAGGTAACTACTGAGAAACTGTTTTCGCCCACAATATCGCTATGATGATTGGTTATGTCATTGCTATCAGTTACATCATCCTGGCCGATATCACCACTGAGTACAGTTTTGTTGGCTTCCCAGTCACGTTGGCTCAGATCAGTTTCGAAACCTGCAAATCCACCATAAACTGCCAACCCATTGCACAGTTGAAATGTAGCCTCCCTATCGTTGTTCATCACATTAACGCCTTCATCAGGATAGTAGGTTCCCTGTGCTACCCAAATCTCTGATATTTGACTACACATGCATGCAAGTTCCAGGGCATCTTGCAGGCTACCCAGTGCATCAGCCCATGATGCTCCGGTTCCATTGCTACCCGATTGCACGTAGATCGCTGGACCTATCGGACAGTCACCTTGCAAGTCTGTACTTATGTTTAGTGTGAATGTGCCTCTGCCAGAGATTGACGATGTGCTGCTCACCACAATATAATACAACACCCCTTGGGATGAATGGAAAGTTAGTTGGCTGCTACCACCCGTGCATCCCTCACCTACATTGTTTCCCGCCACACATACCAATGAACTGCAAGAGCCCGTAAATACAGCCAACCTTGTTGGAAAATCAGCTGAATTACAAGTGCTTACGGTAATCTCTCCTCCATCCCCCATAATGCTATACCAAACCCCACTATAGGCTATATGGTTTGTTCCGAGACCGCCTGAACACTCAAAGCCGATTTCATTATTGCTTGCGGAAAAATTGTATCCATCAATGGACGAGGGCACACCCACATGTATTGCATCCTCACATTCCTGATTTGGTGCAGGTGGGGGAAATGTGCCGATACATAGGTCAAATGTAATAAAATGATCAGGTAAATTGGATTCGGTCCATATGCGTAAAAAGTAAGTTGTGCCGGGAGTAAGTCCATCAAAATCTCTTGTGTTGCTCGACTGATTGATGCATGCAAGCTCAGTGAGTTGTCCGCAGTTTCCGGCATATAGGGCAGTAGTAACCCAACTAAAACCGCCAAAATGGTTAACATTGGTTAATTGCACACGGTGCGTGTGGTGCGTTGCCGTAAATGAATACCAGATATCGCCGCTGACAAGGCCTGTCGGTATACATGAAGGCACAGCCTCCATGGAGTTGGTTGCGGACGATGTGCTGCCAGCTATTGCTTCATCGCATATAAGGGCATCTGATGGAATGACCACAGTGGCATCAGCGCACAAGTCGTTTGATGGAGTATCTAATGGTGTAACAAGACATACGTCAAAAATTGTATATTGTGAGGAACTCACATTGCTGGTCCAAATGCGAACATAATAATCCTGTCCGGGGTTGAGATCACTGAACACCCTGTTGGTGTTTAAAATGGCATTGCCACAATCGAGTTGTGTAAGGCTACCACACGCTCCTGTGTACAAGGCAAGGATCATATTTGTGCTCACACCCCCCTGGTCAAAATGCTGCAAGTTTGAGAACAACAGTATATGTTTGGATGCTGTGGCAGTAAAACGTACCCATACATCACCACCAACAAGTGCATTTACAAAACATGAAGGCCCTGACTCACCTGAATTGGATGCGAATTGTGTGCTCAGGTTTTGAAGCGCTTCGCAACTCATAGTCGGAGCTGGAATAATTACTGCTGCTTCGGCACAGGTATTATGGGCAGGCTCTTCAAAATGAAAAATACAAATATTGAAATTGCTATACTGGTTGGAGCTGCTATTGCCTGTCCATACCCTCAGGTGATAAGTTTGTCCTACATCAAGTCCATACCACCTGAGCCCACCACACTGCACCTGCACAAGGCTTCCACAACTACCCGAATATAGCGCATACTGCATATTACCAGTAGATCCGTTAAATCCCATAACATTGGAGAAGCTCACCTGGTAGTTTTCTCCCTGTGCTACAAATTTATACCATACATCACCTCCGGCGAGGCCGGATGCAGCACAAGTAGGTGCTGTTTCACCCGAATTGGTGGCAAGCTGCGTTGATCCGAATAGAAGGGTGCCACAAGCGTTCTGATTGGATGCATCCAGTTCGATAGCCCCGGCGCACAAATTATTGGCAGGAGGGCCAGCCGGATCACAATCCAGACATTCAGCGGAGATTGTGCGGTCGAATACATCCGCGCCGCAGCCTTGTTCACTGATCACATGCAGGTAAATGGTGCCTGTAGTGGGTGAACTAAAGGTTAAGTCGGTAGTACCACAATCCACAAAATCTGTTGCAGGATTGTCAGTATAAATTGATAAATAATCTGTTGATATAGAACTACCTACACGATATGTTCTGCCTTCAACCGCTGCATTTAGGGCAACGATATCACCGGCCCAGATAAAATTCGCTGAATTTGTAACACCATTTTCAGCAGGTAGCGTAATGCTTGACCATAAAAGGGTATTAACACATTCACATGGCTGTGCTGATAAGTGCATTTTGCCTAGTACAAGAAGGCAGCAAAGAATAAGTCTAATCTTCTTCATAGCTGATTGTATTTCGATGCATCCAACAACAAGTTACATTGATACATGCAACAGAATGTGGTGATATTCAGCGGGATTTTATATCGCCACAATTCATCCTATGTTGGTGACATCTATTTCATAATAATAATTTTTTCATTAAGAATTTTCTCTTCATTTGTAACCAGTGATTTGACAAATACCTGAAGGGTATATACCCCCCAGCTCAACTGTCCGGCATGACCGATCGAAGTACTATGTTGGCCGGCAGACTTCGTTTCATGTTCGCCAACTATCATTTGCCGGCCTTTCAAATCGAGCACATTCCACTGCACAGTGGATTCATCTTTAAGCGAATAATGAAGGTTGAAGATTCCATCGGATGGGTTCGGTGCGATCAGCATACCGAATGTCATATCAACAGGGCGGTGCATTCTCACTTTCACTTTTCTGGCATTCACATTTGCTCCTTTGACATCTGACCATTTCAAATGTGATGCACGGCCAATCTTAATCAACTCAATCATACCCTCAGGCAGTGGCTTGTTCTGCAGGTGCATAATAATCACATTTATCCTTCCAGGTGTTATTTGATAACTCATGTGATAGTCCTTAGGAATTAGATCCAGAAAAATTTCACCAGTTCCTTCATACTCCAGTTCTAAATGAAGTGCTGTAACAGTACCATCAGAGCTGAAAGTAATAAAGTCGTTATCTAAATAAATATCAGCTGTCTGCGATACAACATTACTTTTGCCTGCATTCAAAATGAGGTTGATCACATTCACCACATCAAGGATATCTATCACTTCGTCACCATTGACATTGGCCTGGTCATAACAGAATGGTTGAGGGTTAGTACCAAGAATATAATTGATGATAGTGACCACATCCAATATATTCACATCACCATCGCAATTGGCATCACCGAGCACTAATTCTCCACCACATGGGAAACCATTGTATTCATAAGCACCGAGATCAATGATCTCGTTTACAATTCTGGGATTACCAGCGAGGTCATTTTCAGGAAGACCAAGGTCTGATGGATCGGGTGTGCCTGCATCAACAGCTGGGGAACAGGCATCAAGACTATAATTGCCATTCGAAGTAGGTGCTTGTGCAAAATCGATGGGATCCTCAAATAACGGATCAATATCTCCATCTTCATCAGGGCAGTTAAGACAAGGGTCAGTCCCACCTTGGATAATGGAATGCTGTGCGTTGAGGCTACCCGAGCTCTGATTAAACACACCGGTACTATTCCCCCAAATGATCCCATTCACAAAATTCAGATTCGGCTTTTGGTTTCGCATGCCTCCTCCAACTCCATCAGCTTTGTTACCGGCGATGGTTGTATTGATTATATTGATATCAGGGAGGGTTGAGTTGCCATAGAAGCCTCCGCCATCACCACTTGCAACGTTGCCTGCAATCAACGACCCAACAATTCTAAGACTATGTATAGAGCTTGTGGATGGAAAAAGAATACCACCCCCATGACCTGCGACAGCCGAATTACCGATAATCTTTGTGTTTACCACTTCAACATTACTAGTTGCCCGTAATCCACCCGCAGTATTGGCTGTATTGTCTTTTATGGTTGTATTTTGTATGAGGTGGACGCCGTTGGTGATATAGATACCCCCACCTTCTACCTGGCTGATATTGTTAGAAACTTCTGTTTCTTCAACCACTACATCTACACCTGAAATACTACGAAAATGGAGGCCTCCACCATGCCTTTGAGAAGTATTATTGCTGATTATTGAATTTACAATTG
>CALAZZ010000149.1 GCA_937926515.1 uncultured Bacteroidales bacterium
TACTGAGGCTGGATCTGGACGAGGCCAAGCAATATGCACAGGAATATAACAAAACGCTGATGAACGCCGGTTTGGCTGTTGATGAAGCACAAGCTGCATTGAAGGAAACCATTGCCCAGGGACTTCCGCAGGTGAACGCCACGGTGGATTACTCCAATTTCTTTGGTTCAAAAGCATCCTTTGGCAGCTTTCCGGGAATGGAGATCGAGTTTGTTCCAACCAGCAATCTGAGCCTTTCAGTTGGCCAGCTTATCTTCAATGGTAGCTATATCGTCGGAATTCAAACTGCCAAACTATTTAAGGAGATCACAGAAACCAGTCTTGAAAAAACTGAGCTTGAGATCAATGCGCAGGTAACGCAGGCCTACTACCTGGCGCTGATTACCCAAAAGTCGAAAGACATTGTATTGTCAAACCTTGAAAATATGAACGGACTGCTTGACAAAACCAAAGCTATGGTAGCAGTGGGTATAGCCGAAGAGCTTGACTATGACCAACTACTGGTGCAATCAAGCATGTTGTCCAATGCCCTGAAAGCAGCAGAGAGGCAACTTGAACTTTCATTAAATATGCTTCGGCTGCAGATGGGTCTTTCAGGTGATGTTGGAATCGAACTCACTGATAAACTTGAAAGTATAGTTGAGAACTCGGACTTCCGGCTGAGCCTTAGTGAACCATTTAACCGGCAAAGTCACCTGGATTTTCAACTCATGTCATTACAAGCGGATATAGCTCAGAAGCAGATCAATATGGAAAAATCTAATTACTTGCCAACGATTTCAGGATTTTACAATTATACTGAGAAATTGCTCAAACCCGAATTGGACATCACCCCAAAGCATGTGATTGGCCTGAATATGAACATTCCCATATTTGCCAGCGGTTCAAAACGATCGCGGGTTAACCAAGCCAAAATCCGACTTGAAATAGCCGAAAACCAAATGGACCTGCTTTCACAACAATTAGATATACAAGAGAAACAACTGCGCTACAACCTGAACAATGCCTTAGAGCAGTTTGAAAGCCAGGAAGCCAATATGGCAGTCGCAAAAAGGGTATTCGAAAATATCAGCAATAAATTCCAGCAAGGCATGTTGTCCAGTCTGGATCTGATTACTGCCAACAACAATTATCTGCAGGCCGAAAACAATTATATCATGGCCCTGATGCAGCTGCTTGAAGCCCAGCTTGAAATGGACAAACTACTTCATAAACTCTAATCACAATGCGCCAGTTAAAAATACAAGACAAAGCGCAAAATGCATTGATGCCTCAAGGGCAAATATTTAATATGAAACAAATTTTGAAAAATAGCAATATGAAAAGCTTAACAATAAACTTTTTGATCATTTCAATGATGATCATTTCAATGATCAGTTGCTCATCCTCTGTTGAGAACGGAGAACAGGCAGGCGTCAAGGAAGTAAAAGCTGCCGAGCAGGTCAGGGTCATGAAGATGGATTACACCGAAATTGCAAGAAAATTGAATTATACAGCACATCTGCAAGCTTACCGCGAAGTTTATCTTGCCTCATCTTCGCCGGGACGTATTGATAAAATACATGTGGAAATAGGCAACAAGGTGAAGGCCGGTCAACTGCTGGTTGAAATGGATAAAACACAGCTTCAGCAAGCTGAAGTTCAATTTAGAAATATTGAAACAGATTACAGGCGGTTGGACACCCTGCGCAAGGTGGGCAGTATTTCGCAACAACAGTTTGACCAAATACAAGCTCAATATTTGCTTACCAAATCAAATGTAGAATTCTTACAGGAGAACACCAGGCTTTTGGCGCCTTTTTCGGGTATTGTTGCTGACAAATATTATGAAAATGGCGAAATGTTCTCCGGTGCACCCAATACCACAGCCGGTAAGGCTGCCATACTTAAACTGGTGCATACCAGTACACTTAAAGCCAAGGTAAATGTGGCTGAGCGTTATTATTCCATGGTATCGGAAGGATCCGATGTTGAAATTACATTGGACGTTTTTCCGGGTGAGGTATTTACAGGGTCAGTACTTAGGGTATATCCCACCATCGACCCAACATCACGCACCTTCACAATTGAATTATCGGTGCCTAATCAACATGAACGATTGAGGCCCGGTATGTTTGCCAGGGCCAGTCTAGAGGTTGACCAGGTTCAGGCTTTTGTGGCGCCGGCCCTTGCCATTCTGAAATTGCAAGGCTCCAACGAGAGATATGTTTTTATCGAGGAAAACGGCATTGCACACCGGGTAGTGGTTGAATTAGGCGACCGCTTTGATGAAATGGTTGAAATCATTTCAAATGAAATTGAGCCAGGTTCAAATCTGATCATAGCAGGGCATGCACGTTTGCTGGATGGTGTAGCAGTTAGTATTAAGCAATAGGTAAAAGACCTCATTTAAATTCTACCACAATACGAACAACATGAGCATATTCAAAAAATCAGTGCACAAACCCATTACCACCCTGATGATTTTTACAGCGGTTATTGTAATGGGAATATATTCGATCATCTTTATTCCAATTGATCTTTATCCTGAGATGGATCCACCATTTATTTCGGTGCTGACCACATATCCTGGAGCCAATTCCAGTGACATTGAGTCAAACGTTACCCGTCCGCTTGAGGACGCTTTTAACACGATTGACAATCTAAAGGAGATCACTTCTGTTTCGAGCGACAATCTATCGGTCATTAATTTGGAGTTTGATTGGGGCGCTGACCTGAATGAAGCCTCTAACGATATAAGAGATGCCATTGACCTTATTTTCAACAACCTTCCCGATGGGGTAAACAGGCCAACCATATTTAAGTTTAATATGAGTATGTTTCCTATCGTATTTTATGCCATCACAGCTGAAGAAAGTTATCCGGGTCTTGAGAAAATTCTTGATGAAAAGATCATAAACCCACTTAACCGTATTGAAGGTATAGGTTCGGTAAGTTTGATCGGAGCTCCGCAGCGTAGAATCTACATCGAGGCTGATCCACTTAAGCTTGAGGCTTATAATTTAACGATTGAACAACTTGGTCAGGTTATCCAGGCAGAAAATATGAACCTGCCTACTGGAAATATCAAAATGGGCATGATGGATTACCAGTTGAGGGTGGAAGGCGAAATGCAGGAAAGTTATGAGTTTAACAATTTGGTGGTTGGGCACTTCCAAGGCAAAACTATATTTCTGAAAGATGTGGCTAAGGTTAGGGATGGCCTTAAGGATATGACCCTTGATGAACGAATCAATATGAGGAAGGGTGTGCGCATGTTTGTGATGAAACAGTCAGGAGCCAATACGGTAAAAATCGCAAAGGAAGTTCGAAATTCAATCTCCAGGCTGAGCAAGGATCTGCCACCTGACATCACTATAAATGAGATCATTGATACTTCTGTATTCATAAGCGACTCCATAAAAAATTTATCACAAACCATGATGTGGGCATTGTTCTTTGTCGTCATCGTGGTGCTTTTCTTCCTGGGCAGATGGAGGGCTACCTTTATCGTGATGCTGACCATACCCATCTCACTTATCGTTTCATTCATATACCTCTATATCACAGGTGGATCGCTTAATATCATATCCTTGGCATCTTTATCCATTGCCTTAGGTATGGTGGTTGATGACGCCATTGTGGTACTGGAAAATATCACACGGCATATTGAACGTGGTACCAGCCCGCGTGAGGCGGCTATCTATGCCACCAATGAAGTATGGCTGTCAGTGATCATCACCACTCTGGTCGTTGTCGCCGTGTTTTTCCCACTCACCCTGGTAGGAGGTATGACAGGAGTGATGTTTAAACAGCTGGGTTGGATTGTTACTATTACGGTGGTTACATCCACCCTTGCTGCGATTACACTCACCCCCATGCTCTCATCCAAATTACTTGGGCTAAATAATAAAAAGAAAAAAGAAAGACGATTTTCGCATGACAGAATCATTGATCCAGTTCTAAAACGCATGGAAGGTTTTTATGAAAAAATCATTCAGTTGGCTTTGCTTAACAAAAGGAAAATATTAATCTTGGCGTTGTTGTTTTTTGTGGGTTCATTGTTTCTAATAAAGTTTCTAAGTGTTGATTTTATGCCAGAACCCGATGAAAGTCGCATGCTTGCAGAAATTGAGCTCACAACAGGATTAAGAGTCGAAGAAACGACGAAAGTGTCCAGGTACCTGGAGCAAGTCGTACATGATCGCTTCCCTGAAGTTGAGATTATGGCGATCTCTTCTGGTGCTGAGGAGGAAGGGGGCATGTTTGCCTTATTTATGAGAAGAGGTTCCAACATGATCAATATGATGACGCGCCTGAAATCAATTGATGAGCGTGACCGAAGCGTTTGGGAGGTGGCAGATGCCCTTCGAAAGGAATTGGAGCAGATACCCGAAGTAGTTGAATTTAATGTTTCTACCTCTGGTGGATCATTTGGCGAAAACACAGTTGATATTGAAATATTTGGATATGACTTCAACACAACCACACTGCTGGCCGAAGAACTAAAAATAGCTGTGTCAGCAATACCCGGAGCTCAGGATGTACAAATAAGCCGCAAAGACGACCGCCCTGAGCTGCAGCTTATTCTCGATAGAAATAAATTGGCAGAAAATGGATTGAATACAGCAATGGTTGCTACAGCTATGCGAAACAGGGTTACTGGAATGACTGCATCATATCTGAGGGAACAAGGTGACGAGTATGACATTGTGGTACGCTATGATGAAAACTTCAGAAGTTCAGTCTCTGACCTGGAATCCTTCACTATTATCAATCCTATGGGCAGCAAAATCAAACTTGGCGAAATAGGGGAAATAAAGGAATACTGGAATCCACCAAATATTGAACGAAAGCGGCGTGAGCGTGTGGTTACCGTCTCAAGTGTGCCATCAGGTATTTCGCTGGGTGACCTGGCAAACGAGATCAACCGGGTAATTGCCAACACTGAAATTCCGCTGGGAGTAATGGTCAATGTTGGTGGTGCTTACGAAGATATGGTGGATTCGTTCATGGATTTGGGGTTGCTCCTGCTCATCAGTATTATCCTCGTATTTCTGGTGATGGCTTCGCAGTTTGAGTCGTTTGTAATGCCGTTTGTGATCATGTTTTCAATCCCTTTTTCCTTCACAGGCGTAATTCTGGCTTTGCTTATCACCAATACTACCTTGAGTCTTATCGCCGGACTTGGAGCTGTATTGCTTATTGGTATTGTGGTGAAAAATGGCATTGTTTTGGTTGACTATATCAACCTTATGCGCGACAGGGAAATGCCACTTAACCAAGCCATTGCTTATGCAGGAAAAATGCGTCTCCGTCCGGTTCTTATGACCGCAATGACCACTATACTGGCTATGCTGCCCCTGGCACTGAGCACAGGAGAAGGATCTGAAATATGGAGCCCAATGGGTATCACACTTATTGGTGGACTGGTGTTCTCTACCCTTGTAACATTGATTCTGGTGCCAGTGATTTATGGCATCGTTTCCAGAAAGGGTGAAAGGGATAAGCTGCGACTTATCAGGGAAAAATACACCTTCCTGAACGGAAATGAACAAGAAGCCGGTTAGTATCTTGGTAAATATAAATTATTGATATATAAAGGTTTATTAAAATTATAAAATGAGTTTAATGAAAGCAGTAATGATCATATTCAATCAGGCAAACAGTGAGAAAATGGAATTCATTTTCGACAGGCTCCACATCAGGGGCTATACCTGGTGGAACCAGGTTCATGGAAGGGGAACGGAAACAGGTGAACCACGAAAAGGAACTCATACATGGCCAGAACTGAATTCAGCAGCAATGACGGTCATTCCTGATGAGCAGGTGGATGCCTTGCTTGATAGCCTGAGAAAACTGGATGAGACCAACAAAGAGGTGGGACTGCGTGCGTTTGTCTGGAATATCGAAAACACATATTGAAATAAAATGGTAAGATCTTAAGCTAGATTGGAGTGCCTCATTTGCCTTCTGTAATTGCACACGATCGACTGCTTGAAAAATATAACAACAGGAATATGACAGCCTCGAAAATTTCTTCCTTCTCCCGTATACATCCAGATGCAATAATAGGTGCAAATGTGGAAATTGAAGATTTCGCTAAAATAGATAAGGATGTGGTAATCGGCGATGGTTGCTGGATTGGTGCCAATGCCATTATTTATCCCGGCACACGGATGGGCAAATCCTGTAAGGTTTTTCCCGGCGCTGTAATCGCAGCTGAGCCTCAGGATTTGAAATACAATGGAGAGTATTCTATGGTATATATCGGGGATCATACCACCATCAGAGAGTATGTCACCATCAACCGCGGGACCAGCAGCAAGGGTATAACTCGAATTGGCAACCACAGCCTCTTGATGGCTTATTGTCACATCGGGCACGACTCGGTGCTTGGCGACCATTGTGTTTTGGCTAATAATGTACAAGTCGCAGGTGAGGTGTTCATTGAAGACTGGGCCGTAATTGGCGGCATGAGTGCGGTACATCAGTTCTGCCGCATTGGCACTCATGCAATGGTGTCAGGCATGACAGGGGTTGTGTCAGATGTGGCACCTTATACGAAGGTTTTCGGGCTGCCGGCAAAATATATGGGCATCAATGTGATCGGATTGAAGCGCAGGGGGTTCACCAAAGAGCAAATTAATAACATACAGGATATATACAGGGTCTTGTTTCAACAAGGATTGAATACCTCACAGGCTCTTGAATTTATACGCTTTAATCTGGTGCCATCTGATGAAAAGGAACGCATCCTAAATTTTGTTAAGAAATCCGGCCGGGGAATTATCAAATCCATGCCGGATGAAATTCATCCACAGGAAATCCTCCAGCACTTTGAACAGACTTAGATCGTTGGGGTGCCGGAAATATAATTTTTCTCCCTTCAATTAATCGATGACTGCCCATTCCGGAAATTCAAATAGATTAATGTCAAATATATAGGTTCCCCATAAATACATCATCCCTGCAATCAATAGGGCACCTAATAAATTTAATATCAAGCCAGTTCTTGCCATTTGTAGCACTTTGATACGACCGGTGCCGAAAATGATGGCATTGGGTGGTGTTGCCACCGGCATCATAAATGCCATCGAGGCTGATAATGTGGCCGGAACCATGAGTAGTAAAGGGTTGATTTCGATGGTTATAGCAATACCTGCCAATATGGGCAGAATGATCTCGGTGGTGGCTGTATTGGAGGTGAGTTCTGTGAGGAAGGTCATGATCAGAGCAATGAAAAGGATGACTAAAAATAAATGATAACTCGAGATCCATCTGAGCTGCTCTCCAAACCATAGTGAAAGTCCGGACTCCTTAAAGCCGGAGGCCAGGGCAAATCCACCGCCAAAAAGGAGTAAAATATTCCAGGGTAATTTTTTTGCAGTTTCCCAGTTCATTAGCCTGCTACCGGGAACACTGGCTGATGGTATGATGAAAAGGATTATGGCCATGAGTATGGCTACACTTCCATCATTTATGAAGGTGCTTTCTGGAAAAATCCCGCTCCAGCCAGGAATTGCGAATAAACCAAAATCAAGATCTGTTCTGAACAGCCATAAAAATGCAAGCACAATGAAAATTACAAATACGACCATTTCCTCCTGACGCATTTGGCCCATTTCTTTGATCTGTTTGCTGAAAATGTTGCGTTCGAGCCGAACCCATTCATGCCTACGGGGCCCGAAAAGAACGTAAAGGTAAATCCATACAACAGCAAACATCAAGACCGAAAAGGGCAAGGCAAACATCATCCATGCTGAGAATGATATTTCCGGACCAGATGGAAAGTAGATGTGAAATATCCTGCTAAACGATAAATTCGGTGGAGTGCCCACCAAGGTTGCCATTCCTCCGATGGATGCGCTGTAGGCTATACCCAGCAATAATCCTGTGCCATATCTGGATATGCCTTTTTCAGCCACAAGCTCTTCCAATTGCTGAATAACAGACAAGGCTATCGGAAGCATCATCATGGCTGTGGCTGTGTTTGATATCCACATGGAAAGAAACGACGACGAAAGCATAAACCCAAATAATATCCTGGCCGGACTGATGCCGGTTAATGAAAGTATATGCAAAGCGATCCGTCTGTGCAGGTTCCAGCGCTGCATTGCAAGGGCAACAAAAAAACCTCCCATAAACAGGAAGATCACATCGTTAAAATAGGTAGCTGCCACCACTTTACCATCCATAATTCCAAACAGAGGAAACAAGGCAACAGGCAGCAGTGAAGTAATGGCTAGCGGAACCACCTCTGTAATCCACCATACAGCCATCACCAGGGCAATGCAGAATGTATATGTTATTGCTGGCCTGGAAGGGTCAAGTTCAACAAATAGTAATAGGTAAAGAATCACGATAGGAGTGACAATAAAACCGAATATGCTTTTGGTGCTAACCATCTGCAGAGGTTGTAAATATGTAGCACAATGAGGGTAGAGGTATGATGTGAGACAATATACGTGTATATCTTGTCAAAGCTTGCATTACCTATTCTGAAATTTGCACGAAAGTTACAATAAGTTGAGTTCTGACAAAAAATAAATTTTGGGATTTGATTTTGCAAGCGAATAAACAAGTTTTGCCAATCACCTGTTATGAATCAGTTTAAGTCCGGTGAATGATTTTCAACCATACCTATCCTTAAAAAGAAAGGGTTGCTCCAATTATCAAAATTGAAACAACCCTATTTATCATTCATAAGTCAATGAGATGGAGATTAGTCCACCATCACCACCATAAATTTGGAGGCACTCCAAAAGTCATCGGGATGCTTGATGAGCAGGCTGTCGACACTCTTAACACCAATCATTTCGTAGCTGCCAGCAGGATGAACAGTGAGCAACTGCGCCTTTCTTGCGAGTATTGGAAATTCGCTTACTTCACGCATGTCAATCTGTGTGAAGAGCTCCTTGTCAAAATCCTCACTCACCTTGCGGGTGGCCCCAATTCCAATAAAACCACCTGTTTTAATCACGATATTGTTCTCCTCAAGAAACTTTCGGTTTCCGATAATATACCATGCCTGATTCATTTCATCGGTACGAGCTTTGATTTCCTCCTGACGTGCCTGGTTTAATCTTTGCATCTCGGCCAGATTTTGTTCGAGGTCGTCTATTGCAATCTGCTTCCGCGCCAGGTCTTCACGCAGCTGTGCTATTTCGGCATCCTTTGATTCGATCTGAAAGCTCAGATGAGCGATCATCTGCTCCAGTTCCTTATTATTGGATCCGGTTCTATTGAGCTGACGGCGCAGATCATCAACCACCTTGCGGTTCTCCTGAAGTAATTCATAAATGGCGTTGATATCCCTGTTGATCTCATCAACTTGGTCAAGACGCGATTCAGGGGAACCCGCTGATGACTCGCTGATCATCTTTTCCATACTTTTGATGGAATCGAGGTTGTCCTGTATTTTGTTGAATGCACGTACGTAACTGAACGTGATGGTGTCTCTTTCTATCACAGCTTCAGTCAGGCTGTCGGCAACGCGATTCAGACGTTCTATTTCTTCCCTGTCCTTTTTAGTTCCACAGGATGCCATTAAAATAATGGCCAGGAATAAGCTTGGATAAAACACTTTTTGTTTCATAGTTGTTTAGTTTTCAAATTATTTGACTGCAAAGTTATGGTGATAAAAAGCGATTTCGACAAGATCCGCAAATTATTTTTGAACCTGTCTTTAAATGCAAAGTAGCATTTCATATTATATAAATGAATATGCTTCCATAACCAATATATTATCAGTAGATTAACGAAAAACCATTGAGAATCTTGCGTAGAAATCCATTTTTTTTGAAAATGCCTTAGCTAGGTCACTCCAGGCATGACAGTAGTCCATTTTCACAAACCAAGGCTCATACTGAGCAATTCAGCTATGTCGTAGTTTTTCATACGCTCCTCCTGGTTTTTGTATTTGATACCATCGGTTAGCATTACCATGCAAAAAGGACAGGCCGTGGCAATAATGTCGGCACCGGTTTCGATGGCTTCTTCGGTACGTTCGATAAACACTTCTTTGTCTCCTTTTTCCGCTTCCTTGAACATTTGTCCGCCACCGGCACCACAGCACAAACCAAAGCTTCGATTACGCCGCATTTCGAGTTTTGTAGAGGGGATTTTTCCAAGGACTGTACGTGGAGCTTCATACTCTTTGTTTGCACGGCCAAGGTAGCATGGATCATGAAAAACAATTTTTTTATCAGAAAATAAACCGGTTTCAATATTTAAGTTTTTGTCTGATATTAGTTTTTCAAGGAATTGAGAATGGTGATATACCTCATAGTGCCCGCCCAACTCGGGGTATTCATTTTTAATGGTATTGAAATCGTGGGGACAGCAGGTCACAATTTTCTTCACCCCATAGGCATTTATCAGCTCAATATTGGTCAGGGCCTGCATCTGGAAAAGCATTTCGTTCCCTGCCCGCCGGGCCACATCGCCACTATCCGACTCCTCAACGCCCAGCACAGCATAGTCAACTTGAAAATAGGTGAGTATCTTAACAAATTCGCGGGTTACTTTCTTATACCTATCATCAAACGCTCCTGCCGATCCAACCCAGAATAACCATTCAGGTTTTTTACCTGCAGCAGCAAGTTCGGCCATGGTAGGCACTTTAATTTTTTTCTTTTCGCTCATAACATTTATTTAGCAATGGTCATGTGTATGAAAGTTGAGTGGACAGTAAGGAGCTGCGACATCAAACAAGATTTCCGCTTTAGGTACATCTAAACTAATTTCGAACCTATCCATAAGAATCAGTAAATCTTTCCAGAAAACAATGTATTAAATAATTATTGACATTAAAATGGTCATTTGTTTACACACCATTTATTCTTTCAGATAAAGCTCCTCAGCCCAGTTCATCCTATCCTGTTGCGAATATTGCCATGGAGCTCCATTGTTTTCAATGTTAGTAAAGGCAGTATTCAGACCTGAAGGGGCTGCTGATTTTTCCAACACCAGGTAACGCCGCATATCCAATATTATGGCTGGCTGATTGATATTAATGGGGCATTCCTCCGCACATGCATTGCACATGGTACAAGCCCACAGTTCTTCTTCAGTGATATAGTTGCCTAATAGGGATTTGTTATCATCATATCCCGCACCATGCTTGATCAGGCCGGGCCCTTTTTCTTTCATACGGGCACGCACATCCATCATGATCTTGCGGGGCGATAGCAACTTGCCGGTAATGTTGGCCGGGCAAACAGCTGTGCATCGGCCACATTCAGTGCACGACAGGGCGTTCATATAGTTCACCCAGTTCACATCATTTATATCCGACACCCCGAATTTTGGTGGTGCCTCACTGCTTTCGGCAAATGCAGCATTTGGATCAAGCATCAGCTTTACCTCTTTGGTGATGCTATCCATATTATCAACATGACCAAGTGGTGTTATTTTGCTTACAAAAACATTGGGCACCGACATAAATACATGAAAGTGCTTCGAATAAGGCAGAATATTGGCAAACAAGAATATCAACAGTATATGAAACCACCAGTTGAATTCATGCCAGAAATAAATATGTCCTTGGTCAATCCCTGTGACTTGTGCAGCAAAAATTTGGCTTATTGGGTAAAGCCCGGCAATTCCATGTCCGTGATTATTGGCCTCAAGAACATAAAACACATTCATCCCCAGCAAACTCACCATCAGTAACAGGATGAATGTGAGGGCTATATTGGCATCAGCCTTTGAAACTGGTTTCATCTCGGTTCCATAAAAGCGCCTAACATTCATAAACAGACGTCTGAAAAGGAATACTACGATTGAAGCAGCTATTATGGCCGCAAATACATCTCCCGAAGCCATAAAAAAGTCGTATACCGGTCCCAATACCTGAAGCATTCGCTCCGTGCCAAACAAGCCATCGAGTACCATTTCGATGCTGCCTACCAGGATAACCATAAATCCCCAAAACACAAGCGCGTGGAGAAACCCCATAACAGGATGGCGCATAATTTTGGTTTGACCGAGGGCAATTTTGATTGTGGTGATCAAACGTGCTGGTATGTTTTCGAGCCTGTATTTCCCGGTAAATTTAAAGTAAAGGAAAATCCGGCGCATGGTCCAGGCAAAGGCTGCAATTGTCAGGAGTAAGGCAAGCGTAAATAAGAGCTGTTTAGTCGTCATAGAATTGTTTCATGAAATCCATAGCAACTGCAATTTTACAAAATTCTTTTTCAATTATGCGGCTTCATTTGTAAATCATTAAGCTGTTCACCTGTAATTAAGGTTGTGTTGACATGCCGAAAACTTTATTGTTAACTAATTAACAACAAGTTATCCTGTCAAATATGTTTTAAAACAATCATGGAAACCCTATCTTTGTAGGCTATTCCAACTTATTGTACATGAAGAACACAAAACAAGCTGAACCTTACAAACCAAAGAATCATATACGCATTGTAACTGCGGCCTCACTCTTTGACGGGCATGATGCAGCCATTAATGTGATGCGCCGCATTATTCAATCCAGTGGGGCCGAAGTGATCCATTTAGGTCATAACCGTTCGGTTGGTGAAATAGTTGACACAGCCATACAGGAAGATGTACAGGCCATAGCCATCACCTCCTACCAGGGTGGGCATATTGAGTACTTTAAATATATGTATGAACTGTTGCAGCAAGCCGGAAGTGGTCACATCCGTATTTTTGGTGGCGGTGGTGGCGTGATCCTTCCCGAGGAGATGGAAGAGTTGCATCAATATGGCATCACGCGCATTTATTCTCCAGATGATGGACGAAAAATGGGCCTGCAAGGAATGATTAGTGATTTGCTGAAAAAATCGGATTTTCCCACAGGAGTTAAAATAAATCCAGAGCTTGAAAAGATCAGGCAAAAGGACTATAAATCGATTGCCCAGCTGATTTCGGCAGCGGAAAACCACCCCAAAACAGTCAGGAATTTTATTGACGGATTGCCCGCACAAATAGAAAAGAAAGCACCTGTGCTTGGTATCACCGGCACCGGTGGTGCAGGTAAATCCAGCCTGGTCGATGAAATTGTGAGGCGCTACCTCCAGGATCAGAAAGACAAAAGCATTGCCATTGTTTCGGTTGATCCCTCTAAAAGGCGTACAGGTGGCGCCTTACTTGGCGACCGCATTCGAATGAATGCCATCGACAGCCCGAGGGTGTTTATGCGCTCGCTGGCAACCCGACAATCGAATCTGGCGATGTCCAAATATGTGAAAGACGCTGAGATTATATTGCAGGCTGCAGGCTTTGATTTGGTCATACTGGAGACCAGTGGTATTGGCCAGAGCGACACTGAGATCATTGATCATAGCGATCTCTCCCTTTATGTGATGACGCCTGAATACGGTGCAGCTACCCAGCTGGAAAAAATTGATATGCTGGATTTTGCAGACCTAATTGCACTCAATAAATTTGATAAACGTGGTGCTATGGACGCCTTGCGTGATGTAAAAAAGCAATATCAACGCAACCACTTGCTTTTTGACATGGACCCTGAACAAATGCCGGTATACGGTACCATAGCCTCCCAATTTAATGATCCTGGAGTTAATGCCTTATATCTGGCCCTCCTTGATAAAATAAAAGAAAAGACCGGTGTGGTATTCAATACCTCGATGAACAAGCCGGAGGAGTTGTCGGAGAAGATTTTCATCATTCCGCCAAGGCGCGTCCGATATCTCTCCGAAATAGCTGATACTGTGCGTAATTACAATGAATGGGCTGATAGGCAAAGTCGGTTGGCCCATCAGTACCAAAGCCTGAGTGATAGCTTGCAGATGCTTGAGACAAAATCTGACGAGAGCATTTTTTCAGTTATTGAGTCCATGACTCATGATTTGCGGCAACGCCTTGATCCGGCTGCCTTGCAGGTGATAAATGGATGGGACCTAAAAAAGAAACGATATCAGGATGAGTATTATATCTTTAAGGTCCGTGACAAGGAAATCAAGGTGGAAACACATACTGAATCCCTGTCGCACTTGAAAATCCCAAAGATTTCGATGCCACCCTTCCGATCCTGGGGTGAGATTGTGCGCTGGTCGCTGAAAGAGAATGTTCCGGGAGAGTTTCCATATGCAGCAGGTGTATTTCCATTTAAGCGTGAAGAGGAAGATCCCACCCGCATGTTTGCCGGGGAGGGAGGCCCTGAGCGCACCAACAGGCGCTTCCACTATGTGTCGCTGAATATGCCAGCCCGCCGGCTTTCCACCGCTTTTGATTCGGTGACCCTTTATGGCGAAGATCCTGACCGCAGGCCCGACATCTACGGCAAGATTGGCAATGCAGGCGTTTCCATTGCCTGCCTCGATGATGCAAAAAAACTCTATTCAGGTTTTAACCTTGCCGATCCCAAAACCAGTGTCAGCATGACCATCAATGGCCCGGCACCTACATTGGTTGGTTTTTTCCTGAATGCCGCCATCGACCAGCAATGCGAATTGTACATCAAGGAAAATGGCCTCGAGGCTGAGGTGACTATGCTGATCGATGAAATATACCGTCAGAAAGGAACCCATCGCCCGGCCTACCAGGGACAGTTGCCGGAAGGAAATGACGGACTGGGCTTGTTCCTGTTAGGTGTAACCGGCGATATGGTATTGCCTAAAGATATTTATGAGCGCATCAAGGCAGAAACAATTTCAAAAGTGAGGGGTACGGTACAGGCTGATATCCTCAAGGAAGACCAGGCACAAAACACCTGCATCTTCTCCACCGACTTTTCACTCAAGCTGATGGGCGATGTGCAGGAATATTTTATTGACAACAGGGTACGCAACTTCTACTCCGTTTCTATTTCGGGGTATCACATAGCTGAAGCCGGTGCCAATCCCATATCGCAACTGGCTTTTACCCTGGCAAACGGGTTTACTTATGTAGAGTATTATCTTTCGAGGGGCATGAACATTGATGATTTCGCACCCAATCTTTCCTTTTTCTTCTCCAATGGGATCGATCCTGAATTTTCGGTGATCGGACGCGTAGCCAGATTGATTTGGGCCAAAGCAATGAAAAACAAATATGGAGCTAACGAGCGCTCGCAAAAGCTGAAATACCACATTCAAACATCAGGGCGCTCACTTCATGCCCAGGAGATCGACTTCAACGACATACGAACTACCCTTCAGGCTCTTTATGCCATTTATGACAACTGCAATTCGCTACATACCAATGCTTACGATGAGGCCATCACCACTCCCACTGAAGAATCGGTGCGCAGGGCCATGGCCATACAGATGATTATCAACCACGAGCTAGGGCTGGCCAAAAACCAGAACCCCCTGCAAGGAGCTTTCATCATCGAGGAACTTACAGCACTGGTCGAGGAAGCTGTCATGGCTGAGTTTGACCGCATCACCGAACGTGGGGGTGTGCTGGGTGCAATGGAAACCATGTACCAGCGCGGAAAAATTCAGGAAGAATCGCTCTTCTACGAAACACTCAAACATTCCGGCAAATTACCCATTATGGGGGTGAACACATTCCTTTCCAGTAAGGGGTCACCCACCGTTATACCGGGCGAGGTTATCAGAGCCACTGTGGAGGAAAAGGAATACCAGATCACCATGTTGGATCAGTTGCACAAAACATGGGCTGACGAAGCACCTGCTGAACTGAAAAAACTGCAAGAGGCGGCCATACACAACCAAAACGTGTTTGATGCATTGATGGATGCAGTGAAGTATGCTTCGCTGGGTCAGATTACTCGCTCCTTGTTTGAAGTGGGAGGGCAGTATAGGAGGAATATGTAGAAGAAGGAAGACGAAATGTCCATGCCTGAATAACATTGACCGTTTTTCAGACAAGCACAGAAGATCATGTGATGGTTAATTAGCTCACAGCATTTCATCATCAGTGGCAAGCGTTATGTTTTATACCTGATGAATGCTCCACGTTTAAAATCAACCACTTCTTTTTACGCTACTCAATTCATCCGGCATTATCATAATGAAAACATAAATGCCTGTTTTAGAAGTGTACAAAAAATGTTTAGGCTTCCCTGGCCCCCCAGGCAAAAGCCAGACTCAACTTTTAATTCATTTCCTTATCTTTCAATTGGAGATATGATGAAAATAGTTTATTGGGAAAGAGCAGAGATCATAATTATCCAAACAGTTTTTTAACTTTGTCTGTTAAACCAATATAGCCATGCTGCAGAAAAAAATCCTCATCATTTATCCCGAAGTGCGCAAAACGCGTATCGCGCTGTATAGAAACTCAGAGCCTATTTTCCTGAAAACGATCAAACATGCTGAAGAAGAACTGGCACAGTTCAAGACCATTCCAGATCAGCTTCCATATCGCACCAAAGCAGTGATTGAAGAGCTTGAAAAGAATGATTTTAGACTTGAACTGGTGGCCATTATAATGGCACGCAGTGGACTGGTGAAACCACTTAAATCAGGCATCTACCATATCAATGAAAGAATGGTGGAGGATTTGAAAGTGGGTATTATGGGGGTACATGCCACCAATCTGGGTGGTCTGATTGCTTTTGAGATTGCTAAAAAGATTGGGATTAAAGCCTATATGGCTGACCCTGTGGTTGTGGATGAACTCAGCGACCTCGCACGTATTACGGGCCATCCGTTGTTTGAGCGAAAATCCATTTTTCATGCACTTAGTCATAAGCATTTTGCACGCAAATATGCCAAGTCCATCAATAAGGCCTATGAGGATCTGAATCTGATCGTATGTCACATCGGGTTAGGAGGAATTTCAATAGGTGCACACCAGAAAGGATTGGTAGTGGATGTAAACCAAGCCTTTGACGGGGGCGGACCCTTTTCGATAAGCCGTACAGGAACCTTACCCGTAGGACAACTGGTAAAACTCTGCTATAGTGGTAAATACACCGAAGCGGAAGTCATGGAAATGATCACCTCCAAAGGAGGCTATTACGCTTACCTTGGCACGGACAGCATCACACAGATTGACCGCATGATTGCCGAAGGCAATGAACAGGCACTGTTTATCTCACGTGCACTCGCCTACCAGGTTAGCAAAGAGATCGCATCATATTATGCTGTTCTTGAAGGTAATCTGGATGCCATCATCCTCACAGGAAACATCTTTAACAGCGAACGTTTTTTGGATATTGTGAAACAACGTGTTGGCAAACTGGCTCCCATGGCGCTCTACCCAACCATTAACGACCTGGAGGCTCATGCTGTGAATGCCATGATGGTGCTCAAAGGTGAGGCTCAAGTGAAAGAATATGAATAGCTCGCTGAAAATGCAGCTCCTTTTTTCCTTGATTTTCCTGTTGTTCGTATCCAATGTGGTGCGACCCCAGGTTTTCTATACAAGTTTTGATCCGGAAGAATCGATAAACCAATGGCTTAATGCTTCACCAGCCTTGGATTCAACCGCTTTTAAAGGGCATTACATCAATCATATCAAGGCCACTCAAACATACGGCCATGGCTTGGAATACCTATTGCCTGACAGCTTGTTCAATACGAACCTGCACATTCACTTCAGGGGTTGGTTCAGGTTTGATTCCACCGTAAAAAATGCCACCTATGTAATCAGCCTGATGCGAAATGACAGCCTGATCTACTGGCATGGGATCAAACTAATGGATCAGATACATACCATTGGCAAATGGCAGCAGGTGGTATCGAATATCAACATACCATTCAACTATAATCCAAACAGTCTGCTGAAAACATATATCTGGAATCCTTCATCTGAGGTTTTTGATATGGATGCAGTGGAGCTATCAATTGAAAAGCTTGAAATACCTACATTTATGCCGGCACCGGAACCGGTTGAAGCTGTGGGGCAGGCAGAGGTACTTACGCAAAACCATTATTACGAATTGCTTTATTTTCCAGCAAGCAATTCCATCGTGGTTGCGGATAGCAGAGGCCGACACATCACAAGACCACTGGGATGGCTTACCGAGATTTCCGATGCAGAGGGAGAAGTTGTCGAATCATACAAATGGAAGGTCGTACGCAACCGCAGCAAGGATAATGATGCCGCCATAACCTTACGTAGCAGAACAAAGCAAGGCACGATCAAGCTAATCATAACAGCCAACTTTTTTTCACCCAGGCTACAATTCAGCGTAGAGGAAAAGCTACGCAAGCAAACTTCGTGGCATAGAAGGGCTATGGTTTTTGGTTATCATGGCAATGCAAGCCATGTGATGCGTAAAAACAGCCTGCTGGATAATCAGCACCTTCAAGAGGAATACTATCTCGACCGTGAGGGGGTGGTCATTGGAAATGACAACAGCAGCCTGACAATGTACCATATGACGGGCATCTCATCAGCACAATTGAATACTAAAAAGAAGAATCTGATCCTTAATTTGGATTATGCCTATGACCATCCGCTTCTGCACTATCCCCTTGCGCCTGATACCACAGGCATGTATATTGATTTGTCTTCTTTTACCAACAGACCTCGTCAGAAATTCCATCACCATTTCAATCTCTATGCAGGAATAGAAGCAGAAGCACCGGCCCGATTTATGCCTGTGCCTCATGGTTATGAGGCAGCCATAATTTTTACTGAACACGCTGACTGGGCTGATGTACGTACACACAGGGCGGTGAATTTCGGGCATGAAGACGTAATCTATCCAGCCGATGCCACAGGCGGATTTGTAAAATATAAAATTCCGGTGACCAAAAGCGTATTCTTCAACAACCCGGACAGCATCACCAACATTGAGGCCAGCCAAGGGTTGTTCACAGGCTTGCACGCAACCATACAAACCGATACTGCATTTTATGATTTGTTGAAGCAACTGCATGAACTGGGACATGATATTTGCCTGCACACCCCTGAACAATACACTTCAACACAAGAAAACCTGAAGCAGGCCATGAAATATATGCAGCGCGAATTTGGGTCACCCACCTGGATCGACCATGGCTATAACAACCTCCCCCACAATAACCGTGAGAATTTGGTGTGCGACGGGCTCAACCCGCACTCACCTCAATACGCCCGTGAGTTGTGGAATAATTATGGTATTCGTTATTTTTGGAATCCTTATCTTGAAGAAGTGAACCCTTTCATTGAATGGGGCTTCAATGGACATTTGCAGCTTCCTTACCTGGGATATGGTGATCTTTTCCCTAATAGGATGATCTGTAGGCACCCGGACTTTTCAGAAGCCTTGATGTGGAGTACTACCGGTACATTGGAGGTGCACCATGAAAGGTTTTGGGGATACCTGTTTCATCCAGAGCGTCTTCAGGAACTAATCAGGAATAGAGCCATTTACATCAACCATGTTTATCCGGCATGGGTAAGTGAAAGCAAAGGTTTCTGGCGTTTTAATGAGCATGGAAAAGCAATGGCTCAACCAGGATTCAATGATGCCTTATCACGTATTGCCAAACTAAGAGAGGAGCACAAACTGCTTCCAACAACAATTGCTGAATTATTAGCATACTATGAGTCATTGCAACTACTGGACTATCAAATTTTGGATGCCGGTCGTATACTGATCACCCACAATGGCCATAATAAAATAGAGGGCTTAGGCATGGCCGTAGTTGCAGATCATATTGAAATTAACGGGATAATGCCTGACACTAAAAGAAGCGGTCAAGATATCATATTCTGGTTTGACATTGAGCCCGGAGAAAGTGTACAGATCAGGTATTGGTAAACGGGATTAACCAAATCAGCTTTTAACTATTTCATTTTCTCAACCGAAACTTTCTTGCGGCCTGACCTGAATTTTAACAAAGTATATACCCCAATTGCAGCCAGGGATAGAACTGTTATTTCTCCCATGGTATCAATTCCCCTGAAGTCAACAAGGATCACGTTCACTATATTTCGGCCATGAGCTTCCACATAACTATTCTCCAGGAAGAATGTACTTATTTTACTCTCGGAAGGCATGTTGAGCACCAATAACACAAGTATGCTAATGGTTGCCCCGGCAGCAATGGATATGATGGCATCTCGGCTGGTGTTCTTTCGTGTGCTGATTTTGGAAAAGCGGGGTACATTGTATGCGATCAGTACCAGCAGGATTACAGTAAGGGTTTCAATGGAAAACTGCGTAAGAGCAAGATCAGGAGCACTGAAAAATGCAAAAATGAGGGCGATACCATAGCCCACAACTCCCAGAGCAGCCACAGAGCTTAACACCGATTTGGCCCTTAATGCGGCAAAGGCGGCCAGCAGCATGATCACCACGATCAGAAACTCATAGAAATAGATGCCACTAAAATCAACTCGCAGCAAGCCGATCACATCTTTATAGTAGATGGCACCCAGAACAAGACCGATAAATACCGAAAGTATCCAGTAAAAATAATGGCGCAGGTATCCATTTTGGAAAAATGCTGTTTGCCTGGTTGAAAAAGTAACCAGCCCTTTCATCATCAGTTTATAGCCTTCTTCGGGACCATATAAGGCCAGCTTGTCAAAAAATGCAATATGCCTTTTAACCGTATAGGAAATGTAAAACAAACCTATACCACCGGCCAGGGTTAATAAACTGAGCAGCAGCAATGGTGTAAATCCATGCCACAGCGCAAGCTTTGCACCCTCAAAGCCAGCTATAATATTCACTCCGGGAAGGATAAGCCCTTTTGATATCCATCCGGGGAACATTCCCAATACCAAGCCCAAAAGACCTAGTAGTACTGGTCCAATCCAAAGGGTTATCGGAGCATGATGCGGATGCTTGGGCGGTTCAATGAACTTACCAAAAAAAGGCTTGATACCTACCATGATGGCAGTTGCAACCAGAAACATATTCGTGAGCACTGCAATCACTGTAAGCATCACCGGGTTGACAGCAAAATGTGCAGTGGATTCATAAATGAGTTCTTTTGCAACAAATCCAAGGAAAGGAGGTATGCCGGAATAAGAGAAAGCGGCAAGTATGGCACCCAGAAAGATAAGCGGCAAAAAGGATTTCAGCCCACCGAGTTTGCGTATGTCGCGTGTGCCGGTTTCATGATCAATGGCACCGGCAACCAAAAACAACCCCCCCTTGTACATGGCATGAACCACCAGAAATGTGATGGCAGCAGTTATTGCATATTTTCCGCCCAACCCAATCAAAAACACCATGATACCCAAAGCGCTCACTGTGGTATAGGCCAAAATACGTTTGAGATCATTTTGCCCGATGGCCATAGCAGCACCCATAAGCATGGTAAGCCCTCCAAAAGCAATTAGAGTTATATGCCACACATCAGTACCTGAAAGTATAGGATTCAGCCTTGCCAAAAGGAAAACCCCTGCCTTCACCATAGTCGCCGAGTGCAGATAAGCACTCACTGGCGTCGGAGCTTCCATGGCATTCGGCAACCAGTAATGGAAAGGCCATTGTGCCGATTTGGTAAAAGCACCCAAAAACACCAATATCAGGATCGGCAGGTAAAGAGAGTGGCTTACAATGGTTGCTGATTGATCGAACAGCTCAGAAATGTTGAAACTGCCTCCAACGATACCCATCAGCAGCAACCCTGCCATAAGAGCCAAACCACCTCCACCAGTTACAATTAGAGCCTGTAAGGCGGCATAACGTGAGCGTTCCTGTTCATGATTGAATCCGATAAGTAAATAGGAGCTGATACTAGTAAGCTCCCAGAAGATGAACAAGGCCAGGATATTATCAGATAACACCACGCCGAGCATGGAGGTCATAAAAAACAACAAATAGCCGTAAAAACGTGCAAGTTTTTTATGGCCATGCAGATATCCACTCGCATAGAAAACAATAATGGCACCAATGCCACTTACAATTAATGCAAACGTGAGGCTGAGCCCGTCAACAACAAAATTCAGGTTTACATCCAACATAGGAAACCACTTATAGCTAAGCAGTAACACATCACCTTGCGAAACCGGTCCGATCATATTGGCCAGATAAATAAAAATACCTACTGGCACCATAGTTAAAATGATACCCGATAACTTTGGTGTAATCCTGTAAATGAAAGGGGCAGCAATAGCAGCAAGAAATCCTATGAAAATACTCAATAACATATTGTGTTCTCCTATGCTTCTTTAGTATCGGTTAAAGTTTCCTTTTGGTCCCCTTTCTTTTTCAGGGGTTTGTACACATGTTTTTCATGGTCATATTGGTCTTTCATATCGTCGCATACGGTTTTCTCCCACATGGGCAAGCCGATGATATGCGAGGACCGGCCCAGCATATGGGCACCTATGGGGACTGTAAGGATCAGAAAAATGATCACGCCTATGATATGCAGCAATATACCAAAATCATGAAAGTGAATGGCAACCGCAACAAGCATGGAGGCTACACCAAAAGTGCCGGCAATCGTAGAGGCTGACATACGCAAATACACATCCGGCATCTTAAGCAATCCGATCGAGGCGATTAGGATAAACAGCGCTCCAATGATCATAAAAAACAATACAAAATATGTTGACATGGTCTATCTTTTTTTTGTTGGATATAAACTTATCGTACATCAAATTTGTCTTTTTCCTGGTCACCCTTAACATAATAATATGTAAAAGCAACCGTGCTCAAAAAGGCAATCAATGCCAAAATGAGTGAAATATCAATGACAACTTCCCTGTCGAACAGGATGGCATAAGCCGAAAAGGATCCAATGCCAACGATAACAAGCAGGTCGAGTGCCACCACCCTGTCCATCAGGCTTGGCCCCCTGAACACCCGAATAAAAATAAGCAACATGGATAGGCTCAGTACGGGTAAAATAAAATAGATAATGATTGGTTCAAGATTCATCGCAATACCTCCAGAATTTTTTTCTCAAGTCCGTTTTTAATATCGTCAATCGACTTCTGTTTATCCTCATCCAGGTAAACATTATATACATATAGGTAGCTTTTGTCTTCAGATACAGCAAGGCTAGTCGTGCCCGGGGTCAAAGTGATGGAGTTGGCCAGTGAGGTGATCTCCAGGTCAGTTTTAGCATCAAGTGGAACGGCAATAATACCGGGACGCATATAATGACGTGGTGTAATGATGTCAAAACCAATGCGTAGGCTGCCTTTGATTACCTCACGGACAAATAAACTAACAAAGCTGAAAAATCGAGGGATAAAGGTAATATACCTTTTTTCGGCCTTGTTTTTTCGGTTTACGAACCAGAGCACAATAAAGCCAACCACAAATCCGAAAAGAAAATTCGACAGGTTAAACCGCATGGTGGCAGCTAACCATATAAATGATAGTAGAAAGTTTGCCAATAGATTTTTCATTGTACACCTCCCAATACTGTATTAATATAATTCTGAGGATTCATCAGTTCAGTAGCGGCCCTGTCAGCAACCTGGAAAAATGGTTCCGGATAAAAACCGATAGCAAGTGTGATGGTAGCCAGCATGATAATCGCCACGGACATAAACACATTCTGACGAGCAAACAGACCCGGTATTTGTTTCTCACTACTGCATTTGCCCGGATCGTTCTTCCAAAAAGCTTCATTCCAGATCTTGGTCATTGAATACAAGGTGAGCAGTCCAACGAGCAGTGCCACAAAAACAATGAAATACGAATGAAGATCCAGGGCTGCCTTCACCACAAATAATTTTGACCAGAAACCCGACAATGGAGGGATGCCAGCGAGTGAAAGGGCCGGAATCAGGAACATCACACCCAAGAATGGATAAGTGTTTACCAATCCGCCAACTTTGCGAACATCATAGCTTCCGCCAAGGCGCTTTACCAGCCCGCTTACCAGGAAGAGATTGGCCTTAACGATGATGTGGTGCATGATATAAAATATGGCACCTGCAATAGCCAGAGGTGTATACAGTGCAAGCCCCATGATCATGTACCCAATCTGGCTTATGATATGAAACGACAGAATGCGCCGCATATCATATTGTGAAGCAGCACCCAACACCCCTACAAACATGGTAAATCCTGAAATCCAAAGGATCAGCGTATGGGTATAGCCGATATCACCAATGAAAATTAAGGTAAATACGCGTATCAGTGAGTAAACCCCCACCTTGGTAAGCATTCCGGCAAAAATGGCTGAAATACTGATGGGTGGTGTGTGGTATGATGCCGGCAACCAGAAAAATAATGGAAAAACTGCAGCTTTGATGCCGAAACAAATCAAGAAAAACATGGCTACTACCGTTACCATAGCCTGGTTTTCAACTTCGTGTATTTTAACAGCCAGGTCAGCCATATTAAGCGTACCTGTCAGGCCATAAAGAAAGCCTACACCTATCAGGAAAAAAGCAGATGAAATTAGGTTGATGGTCACATATTTGAAGGTACCTTCAAGCTGTAGCTTAGTTCCATCTAGTGATAAAAGTATAAATGAGGAGATCAGCATCACCTCAAACCATACGTACATATTGAAAAGGTCGCCTGTAAGGAAAGCTCCGTTGATGCCCATGTACATAATGTTAAGCAAAGGATAATAGCCAAATTGTTGCCGCTTGTTGGTCATATCGCAGATATGTCTGCTCTTGCGCATGGATGAAATGGAATAAATGGCTATCGCAAAAGCCATTACAACAGTGATCAATACCATGATGGAACTGAATGTGTCGGCTACGATAGAAATTCCAAATGGAGCAGCCCAATTGCCTGCCTGGGTTACCAAAATACCCTCATTCAACACCTGGTATAATAACAATACACCAATTAGCAGAAAAATAAACGATCCTATCAGGTTTGCAATTTCCTGCAGCCTGCGATTTTGCCACAACGAAAGGGTAATGAGTCCAAGTATGAGTGGGAAAACGATCGGAGCAATTACAATAGCATTCATAAATTCTGTTTCTAAAAGAGATTATTGATCACTTGCCTTCAACTTGTCAGTATCATCCACACCTACTGATTGATATACCTGCTCAATAAGTACGATGGTGAATGCAGTAACACCAAAACCAATTACAATTGCTGTCAAAATGAGTGCCTGGGGCAATGGATCAGCCACGGATTCGGTAAGATGTTTTTTACCTTCCTCAATTAAGGGAGCTTTTCCCCTGACTACAGTCCCAATTGTAAAAATCAATAAGTTACAAGCATGAGCCAGGAGCGAGAGTCCAATGATCAACTTGATTATACTTCGCCTGAGAATCATGTAAATGGCAGCGGCAAACAATCCACCTATAAGTATTGCCAGTAAAGATTCCATGGATTATTCTTTTAATTTTAAAGTAAATATGATGCTTGTAGATGCACCGAAAACAACAAGGTATACACCTATATCAAAAAGCAATGGGGTGCTAAGCGGTCCAAGAACAGGGAATTCATAAGCACCCCACAATCCGGTAAATGCTGGCAGTCCAACAAAAAGCCCCATCAAACCACTAAAAAGTGCAAAAGACAAGCCTGTGATGATAAATACAGTTGGGCTGAGCGGAAATATCTGCCTGGCATGCGCAACACCGTGCGCAATGGTATATAGCGCAAATGCCATCGAAGCAATCAAGCCCCCAACGAATCCACCTCCCGGCTCCTGATGTCCGCGGATCAGGATAAAAACCGAAAATAAAAGCAATATGGGAAGCAAAACACGTGTGGCAGTAGATAAAATTACTGAATTCATAATGAGTTTATTATATGAATATTGCCATCAAGAATCTGATTGGCGGCAAAGGTAAAAAAATCTTATGCACTAACTGCGCCCTACAACATACTGAACAATAGACTGAAATGTGACAGAAAAAGGATAATCAAAAGAAATAGAATAGTTTATCAACTTAAATGAGGTAATTAATTTTGATAATTTATATCAAATCTAAATAGTTAGATGTAAGCATACTACGAAAATTTACTGGCAGTTTCGCGTGTTGTACATTTAAATTTGAGAGATCGAGGCATTTGAATGAATTGATTTAGGATCATTTTAGACGATTATTTTGCTTTTTTTAAGTAGCTTTAACTGTCAGTTCATATATTTACAAATTAAACCCAAAAGCCACCATGCTTCATGAAAACCATTTTAAAGTTATTCGCCGGTATATTGCTCCTTACACTTATATTGTTTGGTGTTTTCCTGTCCTATGTGAGTATGACCTCATATAATCCTGAAGTCATGAAAACCTTAACAACAACAAATCGCAACTCCAATACCATTAAAGCCGGTGATACGCTTCGTTTCATGAGTTGGAATATCGGTTATGGCGGACTGGGCAGCGAAATGGACTTTTTTTATGACGGCGGGAGCAAGGTAAGGGCTGATCAAAGCCTTTCCAATAAATATCTTGATGGAATTATCCATTTCATTAGTCAGCATAAACGAATAGATTTCTGGTTGTTGCAAGAGGTCGATTTTGATGCCAGACGAAGCTACCGCATTAACCAATCATCCCTCATTGCAAATGCATTGTCAGGCTATAACTTTTCGACGGCCATTAATTACAAGGTGGCTTATGTTCCGGTACCGGTGAACGAACCTATGGGGAGGGTGAAGGCTGGAATGATGATATTGTCGGCCTTTGCCCCGGAGGTGGAAAACAGGCATGCCTACCCCCAAATCAGCAGCTGGCCTGAAAGGCTGTTTTTACTTAACCGATGCTTTACCGAAAGCAGGTTTAAGCTTGAAAACGGAAAGTACCTGGTTGTGTTCAATACTCATAACTCAGCTTTTGTGGCTGATCAGGATCTGATGAATCGAGAACTCGAAGTGATACGAAAAAGAATGATCGATGAATATGCATCCGGAAATTATGTGGTTGCCGGTGGCGACTGGAATATGAATCCGCCAAAATTCAAAGCCAATGAGGATTACGGCGGCCATTTCCTGGTGTTTTCGCCCGTAGCCATTCCTGAAGGATTGTTGCCACAGGATTGGCATGTTGCCTATGACAGTGCCATGCCAACGAATCGCCATCTGGATGAAGCTTACCAAAAAGGGAAAACAGGAACGACCACCATTGATTTCTTCATCGTTTCGCCAAATATCCGCTTATTGAGCAAAGCGGTCATTGATCTGGAATTTAAATGTAGTGATCACAATCCGGTACTGATTGAGATTACCCTGGATTAATAGTGTCATTATTTTGCCGACTGTTTTTCCTGCCGGCGACCATTACCCTCACATCAGGTTCATTCTTAATTTGTTATTCTTCAATCTGGCATACCGAAAGTTTAACAGTTCATTAACAAAATAATCTGAATAGTATGATTGTTTTAAACAACTATATATCAAGTTTATACAACTGAACAAACCAGATCACAGTCTTAAACACCTATTTATATAACAAAATAAAATGAGGAATATGTTGTTTTCAACAGCAACGATGTTTACTTTTAATCAATAAAAAAATCAACGCCTATGAAAAAGAAATGGTTTAAAATCCTCCTTATTTTGGCGGGAATTGGGGTTGTGGCTGCGGTGTTGGGATATATATTTATCTACAACAAACCACATCCCAATTATGAGAAAATGAATCCGGACTTTACCTTGACAGCAGCCGTACTTTTTAATGAATATGTCGAAGATAGTGAGGCAGCAGGGCTTGAATATAACGGCAAGATGGTGGCTGTTGAAGGCGAAGTAACCCTGGTCGAGTCGGTTGATGAGCAAGTGAAAGCATATTTTGTGCTGAGTGAAGGCTTGTTTGGCAATGAAGGCATAAGGGTTACCATGTTGGAAAACCACTCCGGCCCACTTCTGGATATGCCCCCCGGCAGCTTAATGTCGATCAAAGGCTATGTGACGGGTTATAATGGCACTGATGTGATTATGGAGCACGGATCATTAATGCACTCCTATCAATAACACTAAAAATTAATATTTATGAAAAAGATCATTGGTATTTTAACAATTCTGCTAATATTCTCCTATCATCAGGAGGTTCAGGCACAAAGGTATGTCACAAAAGATGGACGCATCACCTTTTTCTCAGAAGCACCTGCAGAAAACATTGAGGCATTCAACAATCAGGTTAACAGCGCACTGGACATTGGCAGCGGCGATTTTATCTTTCGCGTGCTCATGAAATCATTTCAGTTTGAAAAAGCTTTGATGCAGGAACATTTTAATGAAAATTACATTGAATCGCACAAACATCCCAATGCCACATTCTCTGGTAAGGTTACCAATTTGGAGGCCATTGATTTTGGTACACCCGGAACATACAATGCAGTGGTTTCAGGTGATCTCACTATAAAGGGAATAACGAAATCCATAACTGAAGAAGGCATGTTTGAAGTAAATGCTGACGGCACCATCCATGGGCAAGCCACTTTTATGATTGCCATTGCTGACTTTGATATTAAAATCCCCAGAGCGGTAATTAACAATATTGCAGAGGAAATAGAAATAAAAGTTGATGTGAAATTGTCCCCATTGAACAATTAGATTCGGACGTTGTTTAATTAGTGGTTTTGGTTATACATTCAATTGTCTACTAATTGAATTTTACAGGCGCTTATGAAAATAGGCGCCTGTTCTCTGTTTGAGCACAGATCAAGTCGCCTGTATCCTACAGCCGCAATGTGATTTATTATGGCTTGTTTGTATCTTAGTCGAAAAAAAATGATACCGATATCTATTGTGCCGCAGGTGGAGGCCCTGCTTGAACATTACACACATCAAACCGGAAGGATTGACGAATGCAGGATGTTGGGTGGTGGTTCTATTAATGAAGCTTGCAGAATGACCTATGGTGGAAAGACATTCTTTATTAAGTGGAACCATGCCAACAGTTACCCCAAGATGTTTCAAACCGAATCCTTAGGCCTGGAGTTGCTTAGGAAAGCCCATTCACTGATTATACCTGAGGTAATAGGAGCAGATGAATCAGGCAATTATTCATTTCTTATTCTTGAATATATCCGGCAGGGACCTCCAAATAAGAATTTTTGGATTGAATTTGGCCATAACCTGGCACATATGCATCGAATTTCTGATGAACAGTTTGGACTGGCTCATGACAACTACATCGGATCATTGCCTCAATATAACCGGCAAACAGCGGACTGGCCTTCCTTTTTTGTAGAACAACGTCTTGAGCCACAACTTAAAATGGCAGCTGAGAATTCACGCTTGGACCAATCATTTCGAGGTGACTTTAAGAAACTTTTTTCAAAAATACATGATTTGTTTCCGGCCGAAAACCCGGCGCTGCTCCATGGTGATCTTTGGAGCGGCAATTTTTTGTGTAACAGCAGCAGCGAAGCTGTGCTCATTGACCCTGCTGTATATTATGGCCATCGTGAAATGGATATTGCCATGTCAAAACTGTTTGGTGGTTTTGAACCTGCATTCTATCATGCCTATCATGAAGAATGGCCTCTGGAGCAGGGCTGGCAGGAGCGTATAGATCTCTGCAACCTTTACCCTTTAATGGTACATGTAAACCTGTTCGGTGGCTCATATCTGATGCAGGTGAGAAATATATTGCGCAAACTGGTTTGAGGATGGTATCCGACTGAGAACGTCTTGATGTTTACACATGAATAATTCTGCCTAAATTTGCGCCGTCCAGTTTCAATCAATTAAATACTATTGAACAAATGAGCCACAGCAGCGAAGATGCGCCATCAAACAACCAGAGAACGCTTAATTTCATTGAAGCTATCATTGAAGAAGACATCAGGAATAACAAAAATGATAAACGCGTACATACCCGTTTCCCACCCGAACCAAACGGATACTTGCATATAGGGCATGCCAAATCAATTTGCTTGAATTTCGGACTTGCCGAAAAATACAATGGCTTGTGCAACCTCCGTTTTGACGACACAAACCCTACCAAGGAGGAAGTTGAGTATGTTGACTCCATTATGCAGGACATCCATTGGCTGGGTTTTGAATGGCATGATAAACCTTATTATGCCTCCGATTATTTTGACCAGCTCTATGAGTGGGCCCAACATATCATCAAAGCCGGAAAAGCATATGTGGATGAGCAACCACAGGAACTGATCAGCAAACAGCGTGGAACCCCAACAAGGCCAGGCATAGAAAGTCCCTATCGCGATCGACCAATTGAAGAAAGCCTGGATTTGTTTGAGCGTATGAAAAATGGTGAATTCGCCAACGGATCTAAGGTGCTTAGGGCAAAAATTGATATGTCGTCACCAAATATGCATATGCGTGACCCTGTGATGTACCGGATACTTCATGCTGAGCATCACCGTACAGGTAACAAGTGGTGCATTTACCCCATGTATGATTTTGCGCACGGACAGAGTGATTTTGTCGAGAAAATTACGCATTCGGTTTGTACACTGGAGTTTGAGGTGCACCGCCCATTATATGACTGGTTTTTGGACCAGATTGTTACGGGTAGCTACCGGCCTCGTCAGATCGAATTTGCACGCCTCAACCTTAGTTATACCGTGATGAGTAAGCGCAAGCTGCTTGAGTTGGTTCAAATGGGCATCGTCAGAGGCTGGGACGATCCACGTATGCCCACCATTGCCGGGCTGCGCAGGCGTGGATATACCCCTGCCTCCATTCGAGCTTTTGCTGACAGAATTGGGGTTGCCAAGCGTGACAATGTGATTGATGTGGGCTTGCTGGAGTTCTCGGTACGCGAAGATCTTAACAAAACAGCTCCTCGGGTGATGGCTGTGCTTGATCCACTCAAGCTGATTATCACCAATTATCCTGAAGGCCAAACAGAAGAAATGGAACTCATTAACAATCCGGAAAACCCGGAGGCAGGGAGTCGTACCGTTCCGTTTGGCAGGGAAATTTTTATTGAAAAGGATGATTTCATGATCGACCCACCAAAAAAATTCTTCAGACTGGGACCCGGACGTCAGGTCAGGCTCAAAGGCGCTTATGTCATCCAATGCGATGATTTTGAAACCGATGAAAATGGAGAGGTGAAAACAGTTTACTGTACTTATTTGCCAGATACCAAAAGTGGCTCAGGCTCCAACCAACCCAGGATAAAAGGCACCCTGCACTGGGTTGAGGCTACACATGCCATAGAGGCCGAAGTGCGGCTGTACGACCGCTTATTCTCAGATGAAGACCCTGCCGGACACAAGGATATTGATTTCAAGGAATTTTTGAATCCGCAATCACTAAAAACCCTTAACAATTGTCGGTTGGAACCCATGTTAAGGAATGTGGTTCAAGGTGATAGATTCCAGTTTCAACGAATAGGATATTTTTGTGTGGATCAAGATAGCAGTCCAAACAGACCTGTATTTAATCGCACCGTACCCCTCAGGGATACCTGGGCAAAAGAACAGCATAAATAAGTTCGGTATATAGCAGTTGTGCGTTCCAGCATAAGCTATTTTGACTGCATGGCTTGATCCAAATAGAGGCAAATAAAATTCCAATCCAACCCAATTAGGCTCTGTTTGCAACCCTGATTGTTGTATCTTTGTTTATGCCCAAACTATGACAATATGACTGCCGGAGAAAACATTGGAGGACCCTTTCATCAATTACGTGCTGAAACGCTGGAGCGCCTCAAAGAGCTCGCCACACTCAATAAAACGAATCAGATTATTCGTGAGAAAAAATCAATTGAGGAAACACTGAAGCATATTTGCATGATCCTTCCTGATGGGTGGCAGTACCCTGCCTTCACAGGAGCGCGGATCATTTTTAAAGATGAGATATACCTCTCTCCAAATTTTGAGTTGACGCCCTGGATCCAATATCAGGATTTTGAGACCATTGAAGGCGACAAAGGTTCCATTGAGGTCTGTTACACCAAGAAATTTCCGGAACGAGACGAAGGGCCATTCCTTGAAGAAGAGCGTGACCTGCTGTTGAACCTGGCCAGCATGATCAGTGGCTACCTCAATGCACAGAAAGCAAAGGCCATCATAGGTAGAAAAGAACCTGTGAAAGAACCTGCTCCAAAGTTTCCCCCGGCCATCCATAGCAGGCAACTGCTGCAAAAATTCCTGAATAAGAACAATTCTGACAGGGACATCTACCACGATCTGATGACTTTTAAGGTGAAGGAGATCTTGTTGATTTCCAACTTATATGATGCCTATTCCATTGAGCGTGAAGGACGTTTTTCGGAGCATGTACTAGGTCATTATCACCAACTTAACCTGACAGCGGTGCCACGTATTACAGGTGTTACAACAGCGGATGAGGCCTTTGAACTGCTGCGCTCAAAACACGTTGACCTGATCATATTCATGGTAAGTGTTGATAGGAAAACACCAACCGAGCTGAGTCGAAAGATTAAAAAGGAATTTCCCTATATCCCGATTTATTTTCTGCTAAACAGCAATGCTGAATTGGCTAATTTCATGAGCGAAAGCAAGTCAGTTTTATCGATAGACCGTATATTCAGCTGGAATGGTGATTCAAACGTGTTTTTTTCGATGATAAAAATGGTGGAAGATCGCATCAATGTTGACAATGATACACAGATAGGAATGGTGCGAGTGATCCTGCTTGTTGAGGACTCGCCAAAATACTACTCGCGTTATTTGCCAATGCTTTACAAAATTGTGATGGAACAAACCCGTCGCATCATCGAAGATGTGAGTACGGACGAATTGTATAAGGTATTGCGTATGCGCGCCCGTCCTAAAATTCTTTTAGCCAGCACTTTTGAGGAGGCAACAAAAATCCTTAAGGATTACAAGGAATACATGCTTTGTCTGATCTCTGATGTGAAATTTGAACGCAACGGCAAGCTTGATGAAAATGCTGGTGTTGACCTGGTTAGCTTTGCCAAGAACCTGATCAGTGAGCTTCCGACCATCATTCAGTCATCCGACCCCGAGAATGCACAGATCGCTTACAGATATAAATCCACTTTTATAGACAAGAACAGTGAAACCTTGTCACAGGATTTTCAAAGTTTTATCACACATTATTTGGGGTTTGGAAATTTCATTTATCGCGATAAATACGGGCGTCAAATTGCACAGGCAAGGACCTTAAAGGAATTTGAAGCACAACTGAAGACCATCCCATCTGAATCGCTCGTATATCATGCACGCCGAAATCATTTTTCACTTTGGCTGATGGCCAGGGGAGAGATCAGGGTTGCGAAAATAATCAATCCTAAAAAAGTAACAGATTACGAAAGCCCCGAGGTTTTGCGTGATGAGCTCATTAAAATGATTCAGGAGTTCAGGAATGAACAGAATACCGGCAAAATTATCCCATTTGAGGAGCAGGCCATCAGCGATGAAAAAAACATTGTAAGCCTGGCTGATGGATCACTGGGAGGCAAGGGTAGGGGGCTCGCTTTCATCAGCTTACTTATCAATAACTATGACTTCTCACAACACATACCCGAAATAAATATCCGCACACCTAAAACTTCCCTGATTGGAACAGAGGAATTTCAGCTGTTTATTGAACGCAACAGCCTTCATGAATTATCAGTTAAGGAATCCAATTACGATTACATCAAGAAAGCCTTCATCAAGGGAAACTTGACTCCCACACTGATCAGACGGTTGAAAACACTGCTTCAGATCATTACAAAACCACTTGCTGTTCGTTCCTCAGGCTTGTTCGAGGATAGCCTGGCACAGCCGTTTGCAGGCATCTTCGAAACTTATGTGTTACCCAATAATCACCCCGAAATTGAAGTGCGTCTGCAACAACTGGAGGATGCCATTAAATTGGTATTTGCATCCGTGTATTCTGAGGTAGCACGAGGTTATGTAAAGGCCATCAATTATCAGATAGAAGAAGAGAAGATGGCTGTTGTGATCCAGGAATTGGTCGGCAAGCAACACGAAAACTACTATTATCCGCATGTAAGTGGGGTGGCGCAATCATATAATTATTATCCTTTCGGACATATGCAGCCCGAAGAAGGTTATGCCATTGCAGCATTAGGTCTTGGTAAGTATGTTGTTGAAGGCAATAAAGCCTACCGCTTTTCACCAAAATATCCAACACTCGATATCAACACCCCAAAGGACCAATTTAAAAATTCGCAGGTGAACTTTTTAGCGGTCGACCTAAACCGTACCGAGCCAAATCTACTTGAAGGAGATATGGCCGGCCTGACCAGGCTGGATATTGCAGATGCCGAGCGTCATGGTACCTTACGCCATTGTGCCTCAGTGTATAACGCTGATAGCAACACCATCTATCCCGGTATTAGCAAACCAGGCCCCAGGATCATTAATTTTGCCAATATTTTGAAATACAACTATACCCCCCTGGCTAAAACCATTGAGGTGGTGTTGGATGTGGTCAAAGAAGCCTTGGGTTCAGCTGTTGAAATTGAGTATGCGCTTGATCTGGATCGTGACAGTAAAGGCAAATGTTCCTTCTATCTGCTTCAGATCAAACCCCTGCTGGGAAGCACCGAAGATTATGTGGTGGAAATGGACAAAATTAAACAGGAAGATATTGTCTTGTATTCAAACAAATGCATGGGCAATGGATTGATCCCCAATATCAGGGATATTATATTTATTGATCCTGCAAAATTTGATAAAAAATACACCGAAGAAATGGCTGCTGACATTGCCACACTGAATGCTAAAATGATGGCAGAGGCAAAACCGTATATCCTCATCGGTCCAGGCCGTTGGGGCACACGCGACAAATGGATCGGCATTCCTGTGAACTGGCCGCAGATAAGCAAGGCCAAAGTAATTGTTGAAACCAGCCTGGATGATTTTCCACTTGATGCTTCATCGGGATCGCATTTTTTCCATAATGTCACCTCGATGAATGTGGGTTATTTTACCATACAGCCCGAATTGCAAACCGGCTTTATAAATTGGGATATACTTAATAAACAACATATTGTTAACGAAACAAGATTCTTTAAACACATTCAGTTTGCAGATTCACTGAGTGTGCGTATGGATGGGAAAAAAAGCATTTCGGTGATCACCATGAACAACGCCAAGGCTTAAATCCGTATTTTCGCGCTCTGTAATTGTAATTATGGATAAAATCAAGGTGGCACTGGTCGATGAGCATCCCATTATGTGTGAAGGGATAAAAGCACTACTTGCTGATGCTAACGACATCAGTATCGAGCATGATTCGCGTTGTATAGAAGACCTTATTCGCCGACTCTACAACGAGCCGGTACATGTAGCCATAGTAGTGCTTTACACGCCTGATCCGGACAATATAGAGCTGATCGCCAAGCTCTGCAGCAAACACTCAAGACTTGGTGTGTTGATCCTCTCTATGTACTCGCTGGAGAATTTCGTGATCAGACTTATCAAGGCAGGTGCCAAAGGACACCTCACAAGCAGTACCAACCGAGATGAAATGGTTGAAGCCATTTACACCCTCAGGAATGGTTATGACTTCTATGCCAAGACCATTACCAATATGATCCTGCGAAAATACCTGGATGACGGAAATGATAAACAGGCTCGCGAAAATAACCTTTCTACCCGCGAAATGGAAGTGCTTAAACTTTATGCACAGAGTTATACCAATAAAGAAATTGCTGATAAGCTGTTTATTAGCGTACGCACTGTGGAGTCCCACAAAAACAATATTATGCGTAAGATCAACTTGAAAACAACCGTTGATATGGTTAAGTTTGCCATTCGCAATAATATTGTTGATCTATACTGACAGACATTACCTATTTTTTTTCTTTTTATTCTAGCGACATCGCAAACGTATTTATTATTCAAACAATAAACTTTAATAATGATTATTATGAAACGCATATTCCTGTTAACTATATTTTTACTTTCTGTCAGTGTATTCACATACGCACAGCGTGATTGGTCGAAGATGCAGGTTGAAACCACAGAATTGGCACCTGGTATTTACCGCCTGTTTGTTGGCGAAGCTGTTGCTGTCGTGGTATTTGAAGGTGAAGATGGTATATTGGTTATTGATGCCGCATATGAACAAACCACCACGCAATTGATGGAAGCTATACGAAATATCAGTGATAAGCCCATAAAATACCTCGTCAACACACATCTACATGCTGATCATACAGGAGGAAACGGCGTTGTCGGCAAGGATGCGACCATCATTGCACACCATAGTGTAACAGAATGGCTTACCTCCGACAGGCAGCGTGGTAATAATGTGCCGGGTCCCGCACCTGCCAATGCCCTGCCTGATTTAACTTTCGAAGGGGACATGAAATTGTATTTCAATGATGCGGTTATAAATATGAAGCATATGCCTGAAGCACATACCAGGGGTGATGTGATCCTACATTTTGCTGAAGCCAATGTGCTGGTACTTGGCGACCTTCTTTTTGCAGGCTTCTTTCCATTCATTGACGTCAGCCAGGGAGGCAATCCGTATGGACTGATCAACCACCTACATTGGGTAGTTGAGCATTTCGATTCAAATACCATACTGGTTGGGGGACATGGACCTGTTTTCAACATGAACGAATTGCGAACATATATTAATAGGCTCGAAGGTAGCATTTCGGCGATCAGAATTGCAAAATCAGCCGGCATGAGTCCTGATGAGATGAAGGAACAGCGCATCTTATCCGAATGGGAATCTTTCGGTCAATATTTTATAACCGAAGACCGCTGGATTGATATTATATATCCGTTCGTGGAAAGTGAATAAGGAATTGGCGCAGATGATTATTTTACCTGACCCTGGTCCAGTAAGTTGTTCTTCCTAACAAGGAAATCCCAATAAATCCTCTAATCTTTAATTTATCCGACTTATCAAAAGCCATATAGCAACTGTAGGTTTTACCATTTTTAGGATCATAAATCTCGCCATTTTTCCATTCCTTTTGCCCGTCAAAACTGAAACCTCGGAGGATTTCCAGGCCCATTAATGGTTTACTTTTGAGCTTGTCATCGGGATTGTTTTTATCCAGTTTGGGTTTTCCGGTATCTTCGTCAATGGGGTCTTTGAGCCAGACCAATTTCCCGTAAAACTTGCCATTGCGTTCAAAAATTTCAACCTGTGCATCCGCTTCTTCGTTTAACCATTTGCCGAGTATATCGTTTTTTTGATGTTGTGCCATGAGCACTGTTGATGGTAAAAACAAGATAAGGATCAGAAAAAACCTGTGGATGGAACTCATAGTGGTAAAGTATTGGTAAATAATCCGGCAACGAAGATAAAAAAAAGCCTGTTTAATTCTTCTTTACCAGAAAAAAACCATCTTCGCCCTGTGATTGATATAAGGGCATCAGTATAAGGGCATCATGCGGTGCAAGTACGGGGCCATAAACATCATCTGCCAGATGTTGGCCTTTAAAAACCGGCATAAAATTGATGAATCCGGGCTTCATTCTAAACTTACTTGTTTCTGTAACCGGATGTCTGTAAAGGAATTCAAGATTAGCAGGCATATCTCCATCGACAGCTTTGTTTAGCGTTTCAACTGAATCAATTACGATATCACAAGAGTTCTCAATCATATCGTAGTTGGACATTGTAATCCATAATGCTGCTTCCATATTTAGAGCCGATTGTGGGTCGTAGTGCTGACCAGCCTCAAAAGCCAAGCTGGGTAAGTTATGATGGTTGAAGTAACTCAATATGGTTGTCTTAAGTACTTTTTCAACTCCTGAAATAATGGGCACCTGGAGACAGCTTGCCAGATTCCTGCTTTTCTCATTTCCGGGGATGATCGAAAATGCACCTCCGGAAGCGGAAGTGGTATGTAAATCAATTAAAACACTGGGGCCTGTATAGCCATCAACAAGTTGATATATTGTATTGTACAAGTCAAAAAGTTCCTGTTCCTCAACCAGTCGTTCGATGGCGGTTTTATCCTTTGCCTGTTGTATCAATGCTGATGACCACATCCTGTTTAGGTCGGAATGTATAAATCGTTCACCTCTGCTCAGAGCTTTCAGGTTCCCAATGAGACCGACCAATCGCCCTTTTTGGAATTTGTTCTTGCTGCGTAATTGCTTAAATATTCTTCGGACGGCAGCCACACCTGCCTGCTCATTTCCATGGATTGAAGCCAGGCAAATCACCTGAGTTCCAATATTGGGGCTGCTTAGCTCACCTATTAATCTTGCTTCATGTGTTAGGGTCATCATCGAGAAAGTGACTTTTATATCAGCAATTACCCAAAACCATCAATAATCAGGTTTTATTTTTTATGAATTTATTGATTGTGGCAGTTAACTTGTTGTCTTTGTCGATAAGCGTTGAAAGAGCCTTTTGGTGATATTCAAAAAATTGGCTTCGGTAATCATTCCGACAAGCCGTCCATTTGCCACGACCGGTAAACAACCAATCTTATTTTTTTCCATAAGTTCCATGGCGTCTAAAATGCTGGCGTCAGGCCTGATGGTAATCGGGTTTTGGATCATGACCGTTTTAACCTCGGTGGATATGAATTTACTGTTGGCCACCATCTTGTTATAGTAGCGTAACAACAGCCTTGATGTCATTAATCCGGTTAAATGCCCTTCTTTATCTTCAACGGGAACGAACCGAATACGTTGCCAGTCAATCATTTCAGCAACCAACTCTACGATATCATCTTTCTGCACCGTAAACAGGTCAGTGGTCATAAATTCTTCAACCAGTAAGGTAGAAGGATGCCATGTTTCAAGGTCTTCAAGACTTGCAAGAGGCCAATTGTGAACCGGTTTGTCTTCCATTTGGTTTTTAAGCATGGAAGCTGTAATGGCTGCTGTGGCTTCATCCTTGGTGGATTGTTTTAACAGGCTGCCGAATGAATCCAGCATCCAACGCGATCCGGTCATTCCTTTTTCGACACGCTGCTGAATGATACCCAGATATAAGTCCATGTCATTTTTATTTACTTTCTTGTCGGCCAGGCCTTGTTTAGCCAAAGGCAATAGTTCCTTCAGTATAAGTTCACTGGTATTGTATCTCTTGCCATTAAACCAGGTGGTATTGGTTTCAAGCCCCATTTGAGCGGCATTGAAGAAATTACTTTTTGCATGTTCAAACTCCATAAGATGGCTGATGTCATCAACTTCACTTTTGAGTCCATTCATTAAACCGAGCCAGAAAGCGGCATTGGCAATTTCATCTACCAGGCTAGGCCCTGAAGGGAACACCCTGTTTTCGATGCGAAGGTGCGCCTTGCCATTACTAATGCCGTAACATGGCCTGTTCCAACGGTAAACAGTACCATTATGAATTTTGAGTGCATTCAATTCAGGAGCTTCGCCCTTACTGATCTTTTCAAACACATCCTGATCACTTTCAGAACGTAATATCACACGATAGCGCATAATATCTTCCTTGTAGATATCCAGTATTGAATTGCGAATCCAGTTATTTCCAAATGTCACCCGCGGACTCATCTCCCGCAGATGGTCACTGCTACTGCGTGTGTCAATGGATTGTTGAAAAAGGGCAATTCTGGTTTCCTTCCACAAACGCCTTCCAAAAAGCATGGGGCTGTTTACGGCAGCAGCCAGTACCGGACCTGTAATTGCCTGGGCAATGTTATACATCTTCACAAATTCATCAGGTCTGACCTGCAAATGCACCTGCCATCCCGTATTGCATGCTTCGAGTAAGGGTGAGTCAAACTTCAAATTGAGCTCATCAATGCCGCTGATGCGGAGCTCAAAGGCCTCACCCCTAAGCTGATTGATGGCATTCACAAGTGCATAATACCTTTCTTTGGGTGTAAGATTATCCATCTCCAGGTCGAAACGCCGGATCGTTGGCAGGATACCTGATAATATGAGGTCGGTACCAAGTTCATGGGTGATGTCACGCATTTCACTTATCAGCCTGACAAGTTGCTGGTGAAGATTCGAGAAGCAGTCTGCGGTGAAATGCAATGGTTCAGTATTGATCTCAATATTGAACTTGGCGAGTTCACTCGTAAAAAGGGGGTTCATCGAACGGTCCAGTACGTCCATGGAATTTGGTGATGGCTTGAAATAGGAATCGATAAGGCAGAGCTCCTGCTCAGCACCAATACGTGTGGCATCCAATTCAAACCAGCCTTCGTTCAGCATTTTACCCAGTGCTTCAATATCAAGCAGAAGCTTTCTCATAAATAACTGTAATTGTGATCCTTCGCCGGCAATTTTTACTTTTTCCTCGCCCATGCTGTGTTGTTTTTATGTGTTGTTTTGGTGGCTAAAAATAAAAATAAGTATTGAAGTGCCAAATTATGTAGAAGTGATTCTGCAAAATCAGTAATTCTTATTTAGAGTTTTATGCTTTACAATTTTGTATTTTTACGAAAAATTTCAACAAATGAAAAAGCATCTTCTCCGCTGGTTAAGTGGTTTTATTGTTCTGATAATTATTGCGATATCTTGCTCTTCAGGACCTGAAAAACAATTTATTGGCACTTGGCGTGCCGTTGATGTTCAGGCAGAATTTGATGAGCAACGTTCCACCCCGGAAATGTTAAAACAGGTCATTCAGATGGAAAAGCAAGTGTTTTTCAAATTTCTGAATGATTCGATACTTAATATCAATACGCTTAATCAGACCAATAAGGCTTTCTGGTATTTTGATGATGAAACCGGTATACTAAGCTATCGGTTTACTGAACCCGGATCACTCATTAATGAACTGGGTCAATTTGTGGATGGTAACATAATTGCTGAATCACAAACAGCATTGGGTAAACTCACCATAACCTACAGCAAGGATAAATAAATTACCTTATAAGATTGCAGTTTATTCAGTTACTTCTAATTGATTAATTTTCAGACTGTATAATATGGCTTCCAATTGGCGCAGATAATCGCGTTTGTCTTTGTTGGGCGCATACACATAGCCTTCAACAGTCAATAGTTTACCGGTGGACTCATCAATAATGGTATAAGATAAGAAAGGTCCTGCCATAAAATCACCAACCACATTCCACATTCCTCTTACCTCAACTGCAAAATCGGTAACGTACTGGTCTGTACGGATAATATAAGGGGGTAAAAATTCTTTTTCTGTTGACATGAATGAGCCTGACGAAGGGCCGGGGATATGTTTTTGTACTATGGAGTCACGGACTGCAATAAGCCGGCTCGGATTCAGGTCAAAGGTATCGCGATAGGGCAATGACCAGATCATAAGTGCCTGGCTAAAATCAATGGCTTCCTTTCGGATCCACGCAAAGTTTTCTTCCTTTTTCGCCATATAAAATCCTTCAGGTATTGTCATTCTTATTCCCATATGCTTATTTAATTCATCAACCAGGGAGGTATTGGTTGTAGGCCTGAAAATATTCAGCAATCTTTCACGCTCTGTCCGTTCAAAAAGTATTTTCAGTCCTTCTTTATTGGCATCGAAGGCTTCGATCCATTCGTCCGGGCTAGCGGCAATTATTTTTATGACACGCTGTGGCTTTGCCCATAGGTCTGACCTGGTTTCAACTACTGCTTCTTGCAGATTCTGATTGTTTTCAATAATAAGAATGTTGCGGTGTTTCTTGAACATATCCGACAGGTTCTCAACTGTAATATTGACCAGCTTAAAAAGAGGTTCATCCTGAGGGAGGCCATATTGAAACTGGCCAAAAAACTCACGTATGGCAGTTCCCTGCACTCCTGCCCATTGCTCGGGGCTTTGCGTTACCACAAGTATTTCCGAAGTCGCCCCAACTGAACGTGGGCTGCGTTGCTCGACTGTACCACAGGATTGAATTAGCAGAAAAACGATAAAAAGAATCTGGATAATGGCAAGATTTCTCATGTTAAAAAGGGATTATATATAATTAAAACACTTTCTGACAGCTTTGTAGTATGAGTCTTAACCAATTCGGGCAATTTTCAGTTTTTGTCCCGGCCTTATCCGAGAATTATTGCCCATATTATTAAGCCGTTTGATCTGGTCAACGGTTACACCATCATATGCACGGGCAATATCCCACAGTGTATCTCCCGAACGCACCGTATGCACCATGTACTTTCCGTCTATTTCTGCTTTTTGCGCTGTAGCCTCTTCAGGTGCATAAACACGTAGTTTTTGACCCGGCCTGATGATCGAACCTGAAATATTATTCCACTCCCTAAGATCCGTCACAGAGCATTTATATTTTTTTGCAATAAGTCCCAAATTCTCGCCCTGTCGGACAGTGTGATAGCTGGCACTTGAGGAACGCTGCACCGGTGCCTGACCAGCTTGTGTTGCAGGAGTGCCGGAGCTGTAGACCGTTAAACGCTGACCGGGATAAATAGTGTTTGACCGAAGATTATTCCATGTCCTAAGTTGATTAACGCTTACACGATATCGTCTCGCAATCAAGCCAAGATTTTCACCGCTACGAACTATATGCACACTCTGTTCGCTTATATTTTTTATCTGTTCCAATAACTTTTCTCTTTCCAGGCCTTTTTTTGTTTTAAAGGCATATAACTCTTGTTCATTGTTGAGGAAAGGGCCTACATACTCCGAGGGTATGCGGATGACATATGGATTCTCGGTACTGGCTGGGATGATCTCTTTCCTGAACTGGGGATTAAAAAACTTGAGGTCTTCCATAGGTATTCCCAGCATTTCATGTAACTGGTCGAAAGCGAGTACTTCATTAACAGTAACAGTATCAGTGCCGTGCATCACCACACCCGGATGCAGTGGGTACAGGTTATGTTCGGAAGTATGATTCATCACATAATTAACTGCGATAAATGCAGGAACATAGCCTCTTGTTTCTCTTGGTAGGAACGGCCATATGGCCCAATAATCACGCACCCCTCCTGCACGTCTTATCGCACGATTCACATTTCCCGCACCGGAATTGTATGCCGCCAGCACCAGCAACCAATCTTGATAGATGTTGTACAGATCGCGCATATGTGCTGCAGCAGCAACAGTGGATTTGTAGGGATCGTGCCTGTCGTCCACAAGTGAAGTGACCCTAAGGTTGTACACTTTTCCTGTACCATACATAAATTGCCACAAACCTCTTGCACCCATTCGGGAGCCGGCTGTTGGATTTAGCGCCGATTCGATCACAGCCAGGTATTTCATTTCGAGGGGGATGTCATAACGGTCAAGAACCTCCTCAAACATGGGAAAATACACATGCGACAAGCCCATAATGCGTTGCGTTAGCTCACGACGTCTCACCGAATACAATTCAATGAATGACTTCACATGTTGATTGAAGCCCAATCTAATTGGTGTTTCTCGATTTAATACTTCAATACGTTGTTTGTAAACTGAATCAGCATAGGTAGGCACTGCATCAGGTGAAAAACCATACCTGTTGTAAGCTGATGAATCTGTTATAAGGTAATAAGTATTGTCAAAATAATTAATTCGGATCAGGCTGTCGAGCATACGTACAATGGGCGAGTCATCTGCAAATGCATCAGTCACCTCCTCTGTAAGAAGTAGGGTATCATTTAAATCAATAATTGTATCGGCTTCATAGTAACCCAGTTGCAGGGTGTCAGCATCATCGTAATCAATTGATAAACTATCTGCAATAATCACATCCGACAAGGTTTGAGCCTTTGTTGGATGTGTATTTGTGACTGAAAACAGGAGAATAGTAGAAATAATATATGGCTTGAGGATAATCTTCATAGAAACAGAATCTATTTGGCATAACGGCAAAAATAATTCAAATATTTCAGCCTAATTGAACGTTTTTGAAAAATCGATCAACAGCTATGGGTTAATTACTTTTCGGATCACAAATGGGCTGAACAGCTATAATTCATGTAATGCCTTTCTCCTTAATTTTTACTGTCATTGAACTGTATAATTTTTATGATCAGTATTTTTGGTTAAATTTGTCAATAAAAGCAAACCAGCATGCAGGCAGGTAAAATAAAAGAACTGGCAGCCCGATACTTCCGTGATACTGTCGATATAAGAAGGCATTTGCACCGACATCCTGAGCTAAGTTTTCAAGAGAAAGAAACAGCTAAGTTTATTTCGAAAATGCTCAAGGATTATGGTATTTCGCATGAAGTGGATATTGCCGGACATGGCATTGTTGCCATCATTGAAGGTCAAAATTCCGACGGGCCGTGCATGGCTTTGCGTGCAGATATGGATGCGTTGCCCATACAGGAAAAAGCCACACATGATTATGCTTCCTGCAAGGCCGGTGTAATGCATGCCTGTGGGCACGATGCACACACAGCCATGCTGCTTACAGCAGGCAGGATCATATTCGAGATGCGACAACATTTTAGTGGCATCATCAAACTAATTTTCCAACCTGCTGAAGAGATGTTACCTGGAGGGGCATTGGGCATGATCGATGCCGGAGTTTTGGAAAAACCAAAGGTAAGTGCAATCATAGGCCAACACGTTCACCCTTCGCTAGAAGCTGGTATGATCGGGTTCAAAGCAGGCCCCTTTATGGCTTCGGGCGATGAGATCAATATCAAAGTAAAAGGAAAGGGTGGACATGCAGCCATGCCTGAAGCCATTGATGATACAGTACTGATCGCCTCACAAATAGTTATCGGGCTGCAGCAGATCGTTAGCAGGCATGCGCCTCCTTCCATACCTACAGTGCTTTCTTTTGGTAGACTTATAGCAAATGGATTCCACAACATAATTCCTGATGAAGTGATCATACAGGGCACATTACGTACATTTAATGAGGCTTGGCGTCAGAAAGCCAAGGATCATATCATACAAATAGCCCAAAACACTGCAGCCGCATCAGGTGCAATCGCAGAAGTACAGATTGATCACGGATATCCTTTCCTTGTCAACAACGACAAGCTTACCTCCATCGCCATGGAGGCAGCTATTACTTATCTTGGAAGTGAAAATGTAGTGCAATTGGAACAGCGCATGACCACGGAGGATTTTGGACATTACTCACATAAAATACCTGCTTGTTTCTATCGGCTAGGCACTGGCAACACACGAAATAATATAACTTCAGGTCTGCATACACCTACCTTTGATATTGATGAAACAAGCCTTGAAACAGGATCAGGCTTGATGGCTTACATGGCACTGCAACAGCTTAATAAAATTGAATGATATCCCTTGAGCAAGTAAACACAAGTTAAACCATTTCAACATAACATAGATATTATAAGTTCGTTTGTGGCTTCAAAACCAATGAGATGATTGTCAACGATAAAAATTACCAAACCGTATGGATGGAAGGCAATGTGGTTATGATGATCAATCAAAACCTATTGCCATTTGAATTTGTTATTCATGAATGTGCAACCTATTGGGATACCTGTATGGCCATAACTGATATGACCATCCGTGGTGCAGGGGCCATAGGTGCTGCAGCCGGCTATGCGATGGCTCAGGCTTACCTGGAAGCCGCAGAATCTAACCAACATCAACTTGTACTTGAAGCACGAAACGATATTGAAGCCACCCGTCCAACTGCCCGCAACTTGTTTTATGCTGTTGAACGGGTGTTTGAAGCGGGAAAAATTTCAGCTGAAAATGCTAAGATAGAAGCTCAGAAAATAGCATTACAGGACATTGATGATACGAGAAAAATTGGCATGTATGGTAATCAACTTTTGAAGAAAGGGGCACGTATACTTACACATTGCAATGCAGGATGGTTGGCTTTTGTTGATTTTGGAACTGCCCTGGCCCCGGTGTATACTGCACATAAAGAGGGGAAAGAAGTGTTTGTGTATGTGGATGAAACACGTCCGCGCGGACAGGGCGCGCGACTTACAGCATGGGAGCTCCAAAATGAACAAATCCCTCACGTGATTATCCCGGATAATGCCGCTGCCACTCTTATGTCGCAAGGTAAAATTGATATGGTTATTGTGGGTGCCGACCGCATTGCTCGCAACGGCGATGTAGCCAATAAGATTGGAACTTTAGGACGGGCGATTCTGGCGCATAACTTTAATATACCATTTTATGTTGCTGCACCCACCTCCACATTTGATGAGTCGTGCCGAAGCGGAAAAGAAATTGTGATTGAGGAGCGGTCCCCCGATGAAGTTTTGTATCAGGACGGCATTGATGCCAATGGAAACCAGTTAAAAGTATTGGTATGCGCACCTGGATCAACAGCCTATAATCCTGCCTTTGATGTCACACCGGCTAAATACATTTCGGGTTTCATAACAGAAAAAGAGATCATATCAGCACATACCAATTCAATCATGGCATTATTAAAAAATGTAAGCAATGGATAATACAAAAGCCTGGAAAAAAGAAATAGCCTACTTCATGAGAAGGCTCTATAAACGTGGTTTGACCACTACTTCGGGTGGGAACATAAGTGTTCAATTGCCTAGTGGTATTGTGTTAATAACCCCATCCCAGACAGACAAAGGCCGAATGAAAGCAGATGACATAGCCATGGTGGATATGCGGGCCAGGATATTAAGCACGAAATTGAAACCGAGCATGGAAACAGGTATGCATCTGGCTGTTTATCATGCCAGGCCCGAAATAAGATGCCTTGTTCATGCCCATCCACCCTTTGCAACTGCATATGCGGCATCCCATTTGAATATTGATACCTCCATAATAGGCGAAGCACATGCAGTAATAGGTAAAGCTGTATTGGCTCCATATGCATTAATGGGTTCGGATGAACTTGCTGCTAATGTTGCCAAGGCTGCTAAAGAGGCCAATGTGATCGTGCTTGCAAACCATGGTGTTCTGGCGTTGGGAACAAACCTGCTGGAAGCTTTCGACAGGCTTGAAGTAATTGAAAGTTGTGCGCGGATAGGTTTATATGGTCGCCTGCTCGGAAAATCACATCCCTTAAATAGCGATCAGCTTGCTGCAATTGATAATTTTTTAAAACCATAGCTTTATGATAATCCCCGAAATCAATATTCAGAATGTGGTTCACATCCCCAGGCTTGGACTGGGTACCTGGGAAATGGGAGGCCGGTCAAGTGCTGACACCAGTGAGGATAATAAATGGATTGATGCCATACAAATGGCCCTGGCATATGGCATTCGTCATATTGACACGGCCGAGACATATGGCAATGGTCATAGCGAAGAACTTGTTTCGGTTGCCTGTGCTGGCCTCAGGCGTGACCAGTTGTTTATTACATCCAAGGTTTCAGGTGATAATCTCCGATATGATCAGGTACTAAGAGCAGCTGATGGGAGTTTAAAGCGATTGAGGTCAGACTATATTGACCTGTATCTGCTGCATTGGCCCAATCCGCATGTTTCCATACAGGAAACCATGAGGGCTATCAATAAATTACTGGAAAACAAATTGATTAAGTTTTTTGGACTAAGTAATTTCCCAGCATCGCTGATTGAAGAGGTCATGGACAACACTGATGCTCCTATCATTACCAACCAGGTTGAATATAACTTGTTTACACGAAACAATGGAACCTATAATAAAAATGTTGAGAAAGACATCATTCCCTTTTGTTTGAAACAAGGAATAAGCATTACAGCATGGAGGCCTGTGATCAAAGGGAATAAGGCAGTGCTGGATCACCCGCTTATCATGGATCTTGCTGAAAAGTATGGTAAAACACCTATGCAAATAGCTCTGAATTGGTTGCTGCATAAACCAAAAATGCTTGTCATACCGAAGATGAGCAGCGAAAAACATATTCGTGAAAATATTGATGCAGTTACATTTACCATGAATGATGAGTCCTATCAAAAGCTGGACAACATAAACCTATAAGCTGATTAGCAGCAATATATAGAGGTTTCGGTTCTGACTTTGGTTTTTTTAACGCTCTTACATCTAAATTTTTGGTTACTTTGGCCCCACTAAAGTAAACTATGCCAACATCATACAATCTTACTGACTGGCTTCCAACAACGAAAAAGGAAGTGATGCTGCATGGATGGGATCAACTCGATGTGATTTTATTTACGGGTGATGCCTATGTAGACCATCCGGCTTTTGGAGCTGCTGTAATAGGCCGTATCATTGAACGTGAAGGTTTTAAAGTGGCTATTGTGCCACAGCCTAACTGGCAGGATGACCTTCGCGACTTCAAAAAACTTGGTGCTCCACGTTTATTTTTTGGCGTTACTTCAGGTAATATGGATTCAATGGTGAACCATTACACTGCCAATAAACGACTCCGTTCCAATGATGCTTACACGCCTGGTGGTAAAAGTGGATTCAGACCCGACTATGCAACCATAGTCTATAGCAGTATATTGAAAAAGCTTTTTCCTGAAGTTCCGATTATGATAGGTGGAGTTGAGGCCTCACTGCGTCGTGTTACGCATTATGACTACTGGTCCGACATGCTGAAACCAAGTATCCTGGTTGATTCAAATGCTGATATTGGTGTATATGGCATGGGTGAGTTGGCACTTCTTGAGCTTTTGTATGAACTTGATAAAGGGTCACACATTCAGGATCTTACGAATATCAGGCAGACTTTCTTCCTTCAATCCAAAGATGAAACGCTTAAGAGGTCTGAATGGGGAGATATACATCTGTCCTCGCATGAAGCCTGCCTGGCCGATAAAAAAACCTATGCCGGGAATTTCAGAAACATTGAACAAGAATCAAACAAGACACATGCAGCCAGGCTAATACAAGAGGTTGGTAATCAACTATTGATCATTAATCCTCCTTTTCCCACTTTTACCGAAAAACAGATTGACGCTTCATTTGACCTACCGTTCACCCGCAAACCACATCCCAAATATGAGAAAAGAGGAACCATCCCTGCCTATGAGATGATACGCCATTCTATCAATATGCACCGAGGCTGTTTTGGAGGATGTAGTTTTTGTACCATCTCAGCGCATCAGGGGAAATTTGTTGCCAGTCGCAGCAAGCGGTCTATCATGCAGGAAGTGGAACAGATCACCAGGATGGATGATTTTAAGGGTTATATCACTGATCTGGGCGGGCCTTCAGGCAATATGTACAAAATGAAAGGCAAACATCAGGGTATTTGTGATAACTGCAAACGCCCAAGTTGTATTTTCCCAAGTATTTGCAGCAACCTGGATACTGACCATTATCCCATGCTGGATATATACCGTGAAGTAGATAAGCACCCGGCCATTAAAAAAGCATTCGTTAGCTCAGGCCTGCGGTATGACCTGTTTTTATCTGATGATAAACAAAAATGCCAACAAAACAGTTATGACCTATACCTGAAGCAGCTAACAACCAGACATGTAAGTGGCAGGCTAAAGGTAGCACCCGAGCATACTTCTGACAGGGTACTGAAAGCAATGCGCAAACCATCTTTCAAACTTTTCTACAAACTGAAGGATAAATTCGAGCAGATTAACAAGGAAACAGGATTAAAACAGCAACTTATTCCATATTTTATTTCCAGCCATCCGGAAAGTACTGTTGAAGATATGGCTCATCTTGCAGCCGAGACCAAGGATTTGGGGTTCAGGCTTGAACAAGTTCAGGACTTTACACCCACGCCTATGACGGTGGCCACAGTGATCTATTATTCAGGCTATGATCCCTATACCTTAAAACCTATATTCACGGCTCGAAATAAAAAAGAAAAACTTGAACAACAACGGTTTTTCTTTTGGTACAAAAAAGAAAACCAAGCATGGATCAGTCAAACACTGCATAAGTTGAAAAGAGAAGATTTGTCAAAAAAAATACTATCCTTCCCACAAAAAAATACGAGCCCGCATAAAGGAAACAAGAATAAGTAATCCACCATCACTTTTCAGGTCAGATAACTGACAACACCATACCAAATACCAAAAGGCCGAATAGAAAGTATATTATTGTATAACGAAACAATTGGCCTGCCTTTAGTCCGGTAATACCAAGCAATGGTAAGGCCCAAAAAGGTTGTAGCATATTGGTCAGTTGGTCACCATAAGCCAGTGCCATCACCGCTTTTGAAAATGGTATGTCCACCAGGCGGGCCGTTTCAATGATCAATGGACCTTGTACCGCCCACTGGCCACCTCCGCTTGGTACAAACAAATTTACGAGACCGGCACTGAGCATGGTTAAAACGGGAAACGTCTGCGCATCAGCTACACCGGAAAACCATTGTGTAAACACAACCAGCAGCCCCGAATACTTCACAATACCCATAATGCCTGCATACAATGGAAACTGTATCACAATACCCAGGGTGCTGCCAATGGCTCGTGTTGCGATCGCTTGAAGGGTTCTTACATCGCCTGCAAAAATGAAAACGAATGATAAAAGGATAAAATTGATGTCATTTAAACCGATAGCTGATGAAGATGAAACAAAAATTTTGTTGATCAAACTGGCAGCAAACATGAGCAGACCAAAATAGAATAAAAGTCCATATGGAGTGCGTGTTGTTTTTTCTGGCTTAACAGTTGCAAAGGATGAATTGACATCTGAAGAAGGAATAATAAACTTAGCCTTCTTCAGCATGATCAGTGCCAGGATCAGAATGCCTGGCACCAGGACTGCCCATGCCCATAAGTTCATTTTAGAAAAAATGGTATCCGACAAGCTGATGGTACCACTCTGGCCAGATAAAAAATGTGATTCTTCGGCCACAGATAAAGGCGCCGATCCTGACAACCCACCATGCCATACCATCATACAGACGTATGCAGTTGCACCAAGTAATGCATAAGGTATAGAGCGTCCCTCTCTGCAGGCGGCATCACCAATTTTCCTTACGAAAACAGCACCAAATACAAGAGCCAAACCCCAATTGACAAAACCAAGGATCAGAGCAGAAAAGGCTACCATTGTAATCAAAGCAACCGGTTGAGAGGCGAGTTTGGTCAAACGATTTGACAAACCATCAAGGATGGGTGTCAAGGCCAACATATAGCCCAGAAAAAGAATGAGTACCATTTGCATTGAAAAAGCCAACAAATCCCAGAATCCCTTTTCCCAAAAAGCAAATACATCAACCATTCCATGCCATGTTTTGCTCGTATTTGGACCAAAGAGCCAGGCCAGGAGCATGGTGATCAAGCTGAGTATCATCGCCAGTGCTAGAGGATCCGGAAATCTCAATTTAGCCAGCATGGTTAATTTCATGTGTAAGCTTTTTCGAAAAGGAAGTGTAAATAAACATAAAATCCTGCAAAGTATAAGGCTTGTAAAGTTAATTGTTTCGTTGAGGTATTAATAAAATAAGATATGTATATTTGTATCATCATTTTAATGGTTGATATGAAATAACGCTAAAACCTAAATTAATTCATATGGATAGAATCACAGTAATTGGAGCCGGTAACGTCGGTGCCACTTGTGCAAATGTAATTGCGCATAAGAACTTATGTAAAGAAGTCGTTTTGGTTGACATCAAAGAGGGAATTGCAGAAGGTAAAGCCCTGGATATTTGGCAAACAGCACCTATCAACCATTTCAACACCAGGGTGGTGGGTTCAACAAATGATTATTTAAAAACCAAGGGGTCAGGCGTTATAGTAGTTACTTCAGGCCTGCCGCGCAAGCCGGGCATGTCGCGTGATGACCTGATCAAAACCAATGCTTCAATAGTAAAAGATGTAACCGAAAAAGTAGTGAAATACTCACCCGATGCAATCATTATCATTGTATCGAATCCGCTTGATGTGATGACCTATGCTGCTTACCTTGCCAGCAACAAGCCATCGAACAAAGTATTTGGCATGGCCGGAACTTTGGATACGGCACGTTATCGGGCTTTTATATCAGATGCACTTAATGTGTCACCCACAGATGTGCATGCGCTGCTGATGGGAGGCCATGGCGATACCATGGTGCCACTGCCTCGATACACTTCCATAAGTGGAATTCCAGCAACTGAACTGCTTGGTAAAGAGGAGCTTGATAAGATAGTGGAACGGACAAAAAAAGGTGGTGGAGAATTGGTTAACCTGATGGGTACCTCCGCCTGGTATGCACCTGGTGCTGCTGCTGCACAAATGGTGGAAGCTATCGTAGATGACCAAAGTCGTATTTTCCCGGTTTGTGCCTTGCTCAAAGGTGAATATGGGCTCAGTGATGTTTACTTGGGTGTACCTGTAAAACTTGGTCGTAAAGGTATAGAAGAAATCATTGAAGTGGAATTAAATAAAGACGAAAAGAAGTTACTTTATGACTCTTCTGATTCAGTGAAGAAAGTAATGAAATTGCTTGATGATATGAAGTTGTTTTAACAACCACTCATTTTTAATGGAAATAAAATTCAGCTTCCCTGTGTGATCTACCGGTTTATAGGGAAGCTTTTTTTATTACTTAGGTCGGTAACGCGAACCGCTAAGTATTTGCTGCGAATCATCCATTTTAATCAACTCCTCAATGCTGGTTTCAGGATGG
>CALAZZ010000150.1 GCA_937926515.1 uncultured Bacteroidales bacterium
TTTGGTCAGCAAGAATATCATCTGCATCGTAACCTATCTTTGAAATGGCCTTCTTAAGTTTTTCCTTATCTGTTCGCCTGGTGTTAAACTCAATGGTAACAATTTTAGTTTCATTATTGAGATCAACCTTGCGAACACCACGTTCAAAAGCCAGATCGCCTTCGATGCGTTCTTTACACATGCCACATATGGCCGAAGTCTGAATCTCCACTGTATCAGTTTTTTTCTTTTCCTGTGCCGATGCTGCTACAGGCATTATTAAAACAGTCACAACAACACACAACATTATTTTTAATTTTTTCATATTCAAGTTATTATTTATATTATCGTTCATTTAATTGATCGTATAGCGCAGTCCGGCATAGACTTTTATTCCTGACACGGGACCCCATATCATAGATGAATCAAAAAACTCCCCAAAAGGCTCATTTGCAGCAATGATGGGATCTTTTTGTTTATAATTCGTCAGGTTTTCACCACCAAGATATATGTTCCACTTACGAAAATGCCTTGTAATCTGGGCATTTACAATGGTATAAACAGGCGATCGTTCATCAAGCTGAAATGGTTCGGGTCTGGCACCGGTTGATGGCAAGCGTGTTTGTCCGTTGAATTGTCCGGTGAGGTCAAACTGCCACCGGCCAAGTCCTGGCTTATAAGAAAAGCTCAACAATCCTTTGTACTTGTTAACAAATGGTTTTTCGAGCTGCTGGCCATCATAAGTCATTTTTACATCATTGATCCGAAATGCAGCAGTGGCATCCAAACCACTCAGCAATTCATAATTGGCCTCAACCTGGAAACTGTTTGAAAAGGAACGTCCATCAAGGTTATAGATAAGGACAGAAAATATATCCGTGTCACGATCAACCACCACCTGGTTGATAAACTCTGTTCGGTATAGGTCTATATTGAGACTTAACTCCCGTGTACCGATATGAAAAAACATGCTCATATTTAACCCAAAGTTCCAAGCTTCTTCCATTTCGGGTGTTTGTTGGTAAACAATACGCCGTGATGATGCAAGCAATGATGTGTTATCAGCAAGGACATTTGCGGATCGGTATCCTTTTCCGGCAGAAAGTCGTAAAATGGTATGCTCATTGAAACTGTACCGAGCGTGCAATCTGGGAGTAAAAAACAAACCATGCCGATTATGATGGTCAGCCCTGATACCAGCAATCAGGTTGAACCTGACGCCATCGCTGTACGTATATTGAAAAAAAGCTCCGGGTACTCGTTCGATCCGTCCAAATACACTGTCGTTCAACCGTTCATCAAAATTATCGTACAACATGCTCATTCCTGTTGTATAAGTATGCTGCGTATTGCTTATATAGGACTGAAACAGCACATTGCCATAATAGGAAAATTGACTTGCATCATAATCCTTTAAGCCAAAAAACGACTGCATTTCATGATATATCACCTGGTTTTGAATACCGAGGCTGGTGGCCGGCCTGTTGAATATAAATCCCGTTTTCAGAAAAGTCTCATAACGGTCAGTTAAAATCTCAATGCCATATCCATTGTTCATGTCGCGTGGCTTATCAGGATCAAAGCTGAGTTGACCCCCGCGGCGCATTTCTTTCATGGCTTTGATCCCAAATTGAAACTCAAAGTTCTGCTGATCGTAGTCCCAGCGATTAAAAAAATTGTATTGGGTATAGAGTGGATCGTCCAGAAAACCGTCTTTATTATAATCATGTTCGGTTTGCTGAAAACTAATATGACCCAATAACATGGTTGAAAGTTTATCTGTGACTTTTAGTCTTCCATTGAAATTGGCTTCGGAGCGTCCTGCATGGTTTTGATAGAGGTTCAGAAAAAAACGTTCACTGTTGTGAGGCTTTTTGTATTCCACATTGATTTGACCACTGATGGATTCGTATCCATTCAGAACAGAACTTGAACCTTTTGATACCTGTATTGACTCCATCCAGCTGCCGGGCACATAGGCCAGCCCAAAAGATGTAGCCAAGCCACGCAGGTTTGGGATGTTTTCACTCATCATCTGGGTATAGATGCCTGCAAGACCAAGAAGTTCTATCTGTTTGGCTCCTGTGACAGCATCAGTATACGAAACGTCAACACTGGCACTTGTTTCAAAACTTTCGGACAGGTTGCAGCATGCTGCACGAGTAAGCTCCCCTGAAGTTATTGTTGTGGCATTAACCGTACTCAGACGCGATACATAATTGGTTCGTGCACGGTTCACTACTTCAACTTCGTCCAGGGTGCGACTTTCACTTAGGACATGCTTTAAAGTTTCCTTATTGTGATGTACATGCACTGTGTCATTTTCAAAGCCTACAAAGCTGAAAACCAGATCGTGTGTTTGATTCGAAACAGGGATTCTGAAATTGCCGTTTTCATCTGATACCGTGCCGGTTTGGGTTCCCTTCCAATAAATATTTACACCGGGCAACGGCTTGGGTTCATCTCCGGCAGGTTCATAGACAGTGCCATGAACTTGCTGTGAAACAGCATTCAAGCCCATCAAAATAATTATCAGTATTAATACTGACCGAAATATGTTTTTCATAAAAAATTACTTTAATCATTAATAAAATTGCCTTAAAAGGCTTAATAATACGCAGGGTGTATGATTAAAGTACGGCAGGATCCAGTTTTAGCTGATTGAATGCTACCAGCATTTGCTTACCGGTTAGCAAAGGTGGTGGATTAGGGTAAAAAGCTTGTGAGGTATGCTCATTACTATATGAAGGCCTGACCAAATCAAGCAGATTGATGATCAATTGCAATACCAGGTTAAACCCTGACTTAAGTGAAGAAAGATCAAATTCGGACAGCAGTTTAAGGAAGGTGGTGTAATCCTCGCAGCATTCGCCTTCAACTGATGCACCAGCCATCGCTTCGGTAGCACAACAAGCATCGGCTTGGTCCGGATGGTGAGGAATAACACATGAGGCCATCTCATCGCCATGGTCGCAGTACAATGGAACAGGTAAAATGGATTTCTTTATATCACCTGTTGAATGGCAGTAGTGCGCATTGATTGTCAACCCAATCGAGCTGAACAATACCATAACGGCCATCAGGGCTGATAATAATTTT
>CALAZZ010000151.1 GCA_937926515.1 uncultured Bacteroidales bacterium
CGTGGTAAAGCAATATTTTTTATTTCCCACAAAGGCACAAAGATGCACAAAGGATAAACTGTAGAGGTGATTATAAATGACTTAAATGCCGGCAAACACCCTTTGTGGTCCTTCGTGTTCTTAGTTGGAAAGTAGTATTTATTATTTCCCACCAAGGCACAAAGGTGCACAAAGGATAAACTGCAGTGGTGATTATAAATGACTTAAATGCCGGCAAACACCCTTAGTGGTCCTTAGTGTCCTTAGGTGGAAAGTAGTATTTATTATTTCCCATCAAGGCACAAAGGTGCACAAAGGATAAAAGGATAAACTGAAGAGGTGATTATAAATAACTTAAATGCCGGCAAACACCCTTTGTGGTCCTTCGTGTCCTTAGTGGGAAAAAAAATCAAGAAAGCAACCTATATAAACAAAGCAAAAGGATGAAATTTTTAAACGATTTTGATCCAGATGAAAATGGGTTTCAGCTAAAGTTTTTTGCGTTCATACGGAAAATCCCGGAGTTCATACATTAAAACCCGGCGTTCACACATTTAGTTCATACTTGCCTTTATGGCAACGTAAATTTATAACTGTAATTCAATACCCAATTAACCCAATTAAAAACAAAAAAACGGAGGTTATTATGAAAACATGTACAAAAATTTTATTGACGGTGTTTGTTTTGGTTATGACAACACCTTTTGCAAATGCACAGCAGCAAATCCCCTTTCAGGGCCTGGTGAACCAGGGATTTGGCGTGGCAGCGTGGAATGCCGATGGCACCGGCCCCGAGCCTGCCGCCACCGGGCACCAGGTTCCATTTCCCGGATTTGGGAGTCAATTCTACTATGGAGCTTCCAGGGATTACATTTCCGGAAATCCTGATCATTCTTGTTTTGCGTTTATGCCCGGCATCACTGGTTTCCCAAATTTCACCCAGGCATTAACTGCCAACGGATATACGCCAGGACAGGTAAAAGCCAAATTCGGACTGGTTACGCTTGGCGAAGATGAAGAGGGGCTGGACTGGTTTGTAATGGATAACTACCATCATTCCAGCCACAAACATTCCGATTTTAATATTCTTGAACTCAACGGTGAGCCCATGCTGGCAATGAAAATTGATTATGGCGTATGGTCAGTGCAAAATGGCACTGCCGTTTGGCTGATTGATTTTGGCTATCTGCCGGTAATCAACATTTCAGGAAGCAGTTCAGCAGGAGTTCAGGAGGTTGCGCAGGCTTTTCTTGCAGACCTTTACGGAAAACTAATCAGGATGCAATGTCAATCCACTTATGGAGGAATGACATTTACAGGCAATGGCAGGGATGGTGGTTATTACAATATTATTAACGGCCTTCTCACCGTTGGCAACCCATCCCTGCCGTTCAAAGGCCTTTATGCCGACAACCAGGGAGTCGCCGGCTGGAATGCCGACGGTACAGGGCCTGAACCCCCTGCAAACGGCCATATGAATTATCTCTACTATGGCGCTTCAATTGACTATGATGGGATCAATCCAAGCCCTGATGCTTGCCTGGGACACTTCCTCGAAGGCTCGACCGGTTTTTCCAATACTTTGCTTCAACTTCAATACCGTGGCTTTGCAATCGGCGATCTCAAAATGAAATTGGGACTTACCAGTTTCGGGCCAGATATGATAGGGGAAGACTGGGGTAATGAAAATGGCAATCATTGGGTGAATCAATACAACAATGTGTTCACGGTTGAGATTAACGAAGAACCTATTCTTGTAATGATGGCTGACACCAATAAAATGGTTCAATATAGCAGTCACTGGAAAACAGGAACTTCCACTGGGAAGATATACGATATCTCGGAAAATGCTTCCAGCGAATTGCAGTATGTGGCCAAATCATTTTTAAGGGATTTGGGTGCTAAATACATGAAATTGCTTACTTCAAATCTTACATATGCGGGTTCATTTTCCGGAAATGGACGAGATGGAGCGTATTATCAAATCAATGCCGGAGAGCTGCAGGGAGTGTATGAAAACATCACCTTCGTTGCACCCGGCCAGGTAAGCGGTACCTGGACTGCCAAAGGTTCACCCTATTATGTGGACGGGCACCTGGAAATTGCCGATGGCGAAACTTTGGTGATAGAGCCGGGCGTTAAAGTAGCTGTTCGCGGACCTTATCATTTCGACGTGCAAGGCTGTGTGAAAGCCGAAGGCTCCGAAGCAGAAAACATCATCTTCACCCGTTCTAATCCCAATCTGATGTGGGATGGGTTTGATTATGACGGGCTAAACTTAAGCAATGAAACCTCATTATTCAATTATTGCATATTCCAGTATGGACGCGCGCAGGGTGGTGGCGAATACAATAGCGGTGGCATATTTGCCATACGAAATTACGATGGCATAGAAATACACAATTCCACCTTCCGGCATAACCAGGCCGATATTTATGATGGAACCTGGTACGCCAGTGGTGGCGCTATTGCCTTGTGGAATGCAAGCCCTGTTATTCAAAAATGTGAATTTCATAATAATTATGCCTTAGATTACGGTGGCACCATTTTAAGCTACGTCAATTCTAATCCGGTTATTTCCAATTGCCTTTTCTATGAAAATGAGTCAGAAAGAGGAGGTGCCATAGCATTTTACAGCAATGGAAATGGAATCTTGATCAACAATACCATCGTTGATAATTACGCCAGCTTTTTCGGAGGTGCATTTTACCTGTATGGCGCTTCGAAGCCTGAAGTGATCAATAACATTATTTGGAACAATGAAGCGGTCAATTTGGGTGACCAGGTATTCCTCTCGGGTGGTACGAACCAGGCTGGCTTCTACTACAACAACATCCAGGGCGGGCAGCAAGGCTTTGGCAGCAACTGGCAGACCGTAACCTACTTATTCAATATGGATGAAGATCCTTTGTTTAACACCGATCCAGAGTTGCCGGCTTATTCATTGCTGGGGGAGTCGCCCTGCATCAATGCGGGCACGCCTGACAGCTCAGCCTGGTTCTATCCCCAATACCTACCCGAAACCTGCCTCTGCGGCAATCCCAGGATATATGGTGATTGCATTGATATGGGGGCCTACGAAAGCTTGATCGTGGATTTGCCTCAATTTACTCTTACTGAATCAGGCATCAGCGCTCAACCAAACCCCTTTGTCGATCAGGTCATTATCAAAATGTCACTGGCCGGGAATACTGAAGTTAAGATAAAGCTATTCAGCACGGTAGGTTCGTTGTTATGGAAACACGATTATGGAATGCGAACTTCCGGCCATCACGAAATTGATATTCCGGTAGCGCATTTACCGGTAGGCATTTATTTGTTGTCTGCTGAATTTGGAGAACAGGTAACGACCGTAAAATTGATTAAAACGCAATAAAACAGCCAAGCACTCCAACCCAATTTTTCATGGATCTGGGTTAATCATATTTTCTCAGCACCTCTTTTGCCTTATCAGGCGAAAGAGGTGCGGGTTGGGGAAGTTAGGTTAGCACCAACTAAACCTGAACAACACACCTGCAGGTCTTCATGCAATAGATTATTTGTATACCAATGTTTAGATTATCGAAATTACATATATATCTATTTGTATATCATATATATAGTTGACATTTAGTATGTAAATTCGTACTTTTAGACCGTTATTCAACCAATTATAAATTAAAACAAACCAAATGAAAACAAGATTACTGCTTTTGTTCGTGATCAGTGCTTCCATTGCATTTATGGGCGCATGCCAGCAACCGGCGGCTGAGGCACCGGACTACACTCATCTGGGCGACGCCTATGTGTCCGCATGGAACACCGCCAATGTAGATGAACTAGATGTGTTGCTCGATGATGATTTTGTTCGCTATTCTTCTTATTCCATTACACCCGACCGTATACTGAGAGGCATTGATGAAATGAAGGAGGAGATCCTGGAAACGCACAAGTTCAATCTGAACTTCAAAGTTATAGTTGAGGAAACGATCACACATGAAAACATGCTCATCTCACGCTGGCGCATTACAGCAGTGTGGGCGCGGACCGGTAAACCCTTTGAGGTGATGGGTATGAGTATACTCCGAATTCGTGATGGCAAGATCTATGAAGAGTACAATTACTTCGACCGCTTATTTGCTTTCAGGCAGGCCGGCATGAAGCTGGTGCTGGAGGAAGAAGAATAATGCTGCAAAGCAACAAACTCAAAACTGGCCATCAAACCAATGTAGTAGGTTGGACCAAAACCACCACAACCAAGTATATCTTTGGTATTCAATGCAGAAAGGATGATTTCTGCACAAATATGCAAGTCAATTACTGACGCTAGTACATTAAATATCAATTTAATATGAAAAAACAAAAAACAAGTTTCTTAATTTGTCTCATGTGCCTTTGTGTCCTGTTTTCAATCAATCTGTCTGCGCAGGAAACAACTACAACACGGGTGCATGAAGGCTTTTTCATGCGTTTCCTTGTTGGCGGAGGTCCCGGAAGCATCGCCTTTGACATGCAGGGAAACGAAATGGAGTTCAAGGCCACCTCCGCCCTGTTTCACTTCCAGATTGGGAAGGAGATTTCCAACAACCTTGCATTATTTGCCGATCTGGGTGGCTTGGGCATGTCCAATCCTGAAGTGAGCTGGAAAGGATCAACCATCACCATGAATGAAGCATCACTGAGTACCGTTGGATTTGGTGCTGGGGTATCCTACTATTTTATGCCTGCTGATGTTTACATTTCAGGTAGTGTGATGTTGGCCAGGGCCACTTTTGAATACAGCAATTCAAGTGGCTCAAGCGAAATGGGACCGGGTATTTTTATATGTGCCGGCAAGGAGTGGTGGGTTGGCAAGAAGTGGGGGCTGGGTGCCAGCCTGTTCTTTGAAGCTGCCATGCTCAAGGATAAAAAAGATAGTAAAGGCAACCAGGCAGAAATTTCATCAAGGATTTTTGGCATTGCCTTTAGTGCCACAATGTTTTAGGTTAAACACGCAAACTATCAATACGCAAAACCATGAAAACATTGGTATGGCTTTGTACTGTTGTGCTTTTGCTAACATTATTCAACACTTGCAAAGAAAAAGAAGACGATATCGGACCTGTACAAGGTCCTGTGGTTGAGTGGATCACAGGTGGCACAACCACCACCTACAGCTATTCAGGTGGGGTGCTTTCAGCTTATTATTTCCATCGAAGCTTTAAAGTCTTGAAAGAGTCAGGTGAGGTCACCATACATGTACAGGTAGCAGATCATTCTGATACCAGGGTAACAGGAGCCTTTCAGGTAGAAAAGGACAAACAGTACAAATTAAGTGTTAAAGCAAGCAAGAGTGGCAGCTCAACGTCAAGTCCGGGAAGCAATTGCATGACAGTTGAGTTTGGTTCGCCCAATAGCTCCACAACCGAGAAAATCACCGTGAACAGTTACCTTGTGCCAGCCTATAACGAATGGATGACCGATCAGTATTATTGTCCGAAGTCACTCAGTTTTGGAGAGATCACCATCAGTGAACCATAGCTGAATGGAGCACGTTGATTCTTGGTAATTAATAGTTGTTTAGGGGGTTAGTCTGATATACATCTGGTAACAGGATAAACACCGGTTGTTTTAAAAACTCTGGTTTTTACAAAAATTAAAGTTACTTTATAATTGGTATTGATCCAATAAAACACCACCACCCCAAACGTTCATCACCCAAATCCCCGCGTTCGTAACTCCAAACCCAACGTTTATGCATTTAACTCATATTCCCTTTCCGGCTGGCGTAATTTTATAACAGCATTAACCTGCATCATTAAACCATGAAAAGATTAATTTTACTCTTAGCAGCAATAACCATAACTTTTAACAACGCAAAGGCGCAGTCATGCCTGCCTCAGGGCATAGCATTCACAAGTCAATCCCAGATTGATAATTTCCAGACCAATTACCCGGGATGCACAGAGATTGAGGGGGATGTAACCATCAATGGAAGCAACATAACAAATCTAAATGGGTTGAGTGTTTTGACTTCCATTGGGGGAAACCTGACCGTTGGTAGAAACTGGAATACCAATCCATCCCTCACTAGCCTGACGGGGCTGGAGAACCTGGCATTCATCGGAGGTCATCTTCTTATTCATAATAGCATTTCACTTACCAGCCTCACAGGGCTTGATAATCTTACTATAATCGAGGGTAATCTTTCAATTTGGGGCAACAACGCCTTGGTCAGCCTGACAGTATTAAGCAATCTGACCTTCGTAGGGGGTGGACTTAATATTTATTCAAACACCGCCCTAGCCAGCCTGACAGGGCTGGAGAACCTGTCTTCCATTGGGGGTAATATTACGATCCAACAAAACAATGCCCTGACCAGCTTAATGGGACTGGAGAACCTATCTTCCATTGGGGGTAGTCTTAGGATCGGAGAAAACGATGCCCTGGCCAGTCTGACGGAGCTTGTAGGTTTAATAATTATTGAAGGCGGTTTAAGTATTTTTTCCAATTTATCCCTGGTCAGCCTGATGGGGCTGGAGAACCTGGTTTCCATCGGGGGTGGTCTTTCGATCTCTGGTAACAATGCCCTGACCAGCCTGTCGGAGCTGGAGAACGTGACTTCCATTGGGGGTAGTCTTTCGATCTCTGGAAATAATGCCCTGACCAGCCTGACAGGGCTGGAAAACCTGACTTCATTCCCGGATAATCTATATATTGGTAGCAATAATTCCATAACCAGCCTGGCGGGGCTGGAAAACCTGACTTCCATCGGTGGTTATCTTTGGATTAGTTCAAACAACGCCCTGACCAGTCTGACAGGACTTGATAATCTGACATCCATCGGCGGTGAACTCACAATTTATTACAACAGCTCTTTATCCACCTGCGATTCAGAATGGTTGTGTGATTACCTTTCAGCACCGAACGGATATGTGAGAATTTTTGGCAATGCAAGCGGCTGTAGTTTAATTGATGTCGCCTTTGCCTGCGGGGGCATACCATGTTTGCCCTATGGCCACTACGATCTTAGATCCCAATCCGACATAGATAATTTTCAGGTGGCTTTTCCCAATTGCACGGAATTGCAGGGGGATGTTAGGATTGTTGGAAATGATATAACCAATTTATCAGGATTAGACATTGTGACTTCTATCGGTGGTTCTTTTTCAATTTATTACAACAACAATCTGACCAGCCTGAGCGGGTTGGAGAACCTGACTTCCATCGGTGGTTATCTAAATATTAGCGATAACACCTCCCTATCTACCTGCAATAACGATTGGTTATGCGATTATCTGGCTGCACCAGCCGGACAGATTTCTATTTACAACAATGCACCCGGCTGCAGTATGATGGATATAGCCATCGCTTGCGGAGGTATGCCCTGCCTGCCTTCTCATTGCACCTATTATTTCTCCTATCAATCTGACATTGATAATTTCCAGGCGGCTTTTCCCAATTGCACGGAATTGCAGGGGGATGTTAGGATTTTTGGAAATGATATAACCAATCTATCAGGATTGGGCATTATGACTTCCATCGAAGGTGGCCTTTTTATTGGATCAACTAACAGCTCCCTGACCAATCTCACAGGATTGGAGAACCTGGCTTCCATTGGTAATCTTTGGATTTGGACTAACAATGGCCTAACCAGCCTGATAGGCCTGGAGAACCTGACTTCTGCCGGGGGCCTTTTGATAATGGAGAATGAATCTCTCAATACTCTCACAGGGTTGGATAATATTGCTGCCAGTTCAATTGAATCTCTTTATATTTGGGATAACCCATTATTATCCTCTTGCGAAGTCCAAAGCATCTGCGATTTCCTGGCGGCGCCCAACGGAGAGGTTATTATTGATAACAACGCCCCTGGCTGCAACAGCCCGGAAGAGGTAATTGTGGCCTGTGCAACTGTTGGTATTGGTGAAGTAATTGCTGAAAGCAGTTTCTCCATTTTTCCCAATCCGTTCACAAGCCAATTGACCATTGAATTCAACATGCCCCAAACTTCCATCGTTTCCATTCAAATCTTCAACGCCATGGGGGCAAAGGTAGCCGAACTGCACCACGGCCAACTGCCTGCCGGGCAGCAGCAGTTTACCTGGTATGCCGGGGATTTGCGAAAAGGGATGTATTTGTGCAGGGTGCAGGCGGGGAAAGAAGTTGCGCTACGTAAAATAATGAAACTTTAAAATCATTACCGATCATGATTGAGTGAATGTTGGCTGGAAAGTGGGTGTTTTTTTGATGGATTTATTTTGTTAAATAAAAATATGTTTTACTTTTGTCCGTCTAAATGTAAAATATAATTTTATGATTGTTAGGCCTTTCTGGATAAATAAAATTAAGTATGCCTGGAAAACAAGACCAATCGTTTGGTTGTCAGGTGTTCGCAGGGTAGGCAAAACTAGCATTGCTAAAATGCTGCCTGACGCGTCTTACCTCAATTGCGATTTGCCATCTGTGGTCAGACGACTGGAAGATCCGGAATCATTTTTCAAAAGCGCCGGAAATGAGGGAACGATTATTTTCGATGAAATTCACAGGCTGGAAGACCCGAGCAACCTGCTAAAAATTGCGGCAGATGAATACCCTCATTTAAGGATACTGGCTACAGGCTCCTCCACGCTGGAAGCGACACAAAAATTTAAAGATTCACTTGCAGGCAGAAAAAATGCCATTTATCTACCACCGGTTTTATGGGATGAATGTAAAACCATCTTCGGAATCCCCGACCTGGATCTGAGGTTGTTGCATGGAGGCTTGCCTGAACATTTGCGCTCCGCATCAATGATTGAATCATTTTTTTCGGAATGGATGGATAGTTTTTACGCGAGAGACATCCAGGAACTTTTCAACGTGAGAAACCGGGCAGGATTTTTACAGTTGATGCATTTACTGCTGCGCTCAAGCGGGAACCTCATTGACTTCACCCAATTATCAAAATTAAGCGCAGTAACCAGGCCCACTGTGCTTTCGTACCTTGAAGCAATGCGCATTGCAAACATGGTTTACTTCCTGTCGCCTTTTCACGGAAGCGGCCGCCGCGAGATTGTCCGGCGCCCTAAAAGTTACTGTTTTGATACGGGCCTGATTTGTTTTGCTAAAGGTTGGAATGATATTAGGCCGGATGACAGAGGGCTGCTATGGGAACATTTGGTGCTGGATATGCTGCGTTCGCACTTTAGGGAGGATAAGCTTTTTTACTGGCGCGATAAATCAGACCGTGAAATTGATTTTGTGATCAAACGTCAGGGAAATACAGTTGATGTTATCGAATGTAAAGTTAATCCGGATCACTTTTCTGCCAAAACAATAACGGTTTTCAGGGAAATCTATCCGCATGGGAACAATTACTGTTACACTCCATTTACTGACAATCCCTATATTTTGGAGAAGAATGGCTTGCAAATTAAATATATCGGCGCTTTGGATCAGATGTAAACTGTGATTAACCAGATAATTTTTTTATTCATCAGAACCTTCAAAATGTTAATGCGGCTTAAAATCAGTGAGAAAAAGCCAGATGGACTGCCAATCCGTTTTCGGTGAGGTACGTATGCTTGCTGTCAATTGCCAGCTGTTTGTTGAGGTGTCATTTGAATCAGCAGAGAAAATTATCCTTTGGACTTTGAATTTTGAACTTAAAACTTTGATTTTCTTCCACCCATGATTATCTTTACAAAAAATACCAGGCCCAGAATGCAGCGCACCATTATCATTGATGATGAAGCCCATATCCGTGAGTCGTTGGCCGACATGATCACATCCTGTTGCCCCAATGCAAAGGTGGTGGCGCAAGCCGATGGGGTAGAAAGCGGCCTGAAATCCATTAAGATCCACCAGCCCGACCTGGTATTGTTGGATATCAAGATGAGCGACGGAACCGGTTTCGACCTGCTGGAAAAACTCGAAAACATTGACTTCAGGATTATTTTTATCACCGCCTTCGATCAATATGCCATCACGGCTTTTAAGTTCAGCGCGTTGGATTATCTGCTCAAACCTGTTGAATCCAGCGACCTGAAAGCCGCTGTTGACAAAGCCGACAAACTTTCCCAAAAGGAAATCAACACCCAACTGAACACCCTTGCAAACAACCTGCAAACTGACGAGCAGGCAAAGAAGAAGATCATCCTGAAAACCTTCGACAACATCCACCTGGTGAAGGTAAAAGACATTGTTTACCTTGAATCCGACAGAGGTTATACCACGGTTTGGCTGGCAACTGGCGGGAGTGTGATCGTTTCCGAAACCCTGAAACATTATCACGATATGCTTGCAGATATGGGTTTTTACCGGCTGCACAAATCCTACCTGATCAATCTGGAGTACATACAGCGTTTTGAGAAGGCCGAAGGGGGCTATGTGATCCTGGAAGGCGGGGTCAGAGTTCCGGTTGCTTCGAGGAAAAGGGAAGAGTTGTTGGAGTTGTTCGACCGCATAGGCGGATAAAATGCACACAGATGAAAGGCAAACTCATCATCGTTGCGATGGTTTTTCTGCTGCAAACAGCAAATGCCAGTATTTTTATTGCAATTGAATGGTATCCGGTTGACAGCCTGTTGCAAGTCTTGCCTACACAACAAGGCATTGAAAGGATTCAAACCCTGAATCGCCTGGCTGTGTCCCTTTCATTTGAAGATGCCGAAAAGAGCACCCACTATGCAGATCAGGCTTTGATGCAGGCCAAACAAATGAACTACACCGAAGGTATTGCCGTGGCTTACAGCAACTATGGCTTTATTCAATTTTATGAAGGCAATTATCCCGATGCGCTGAACTTCTTTTACGAAGCGCTGCACATCTATGAGGATTTGGGTAACTTGCGAAAGGTAGCGGCTATGTATATGGAACTCGCCACCATCCATTTCTATGCAAACAATATCGAAAAAGCCATCGAAATTGGAGAAAATATGGCTATCCCGGGATATCGTGCCAAAGATGGCGCGGGCAATACGGTGGGTGGTTTTCATGATACTGTAAGATCCTTTTCAAAATTAGGCTTGCCATACAGGATGACCGGGCGCTCGGATACCGCCCTGATCATCTACCAACGCTACATGGAAGCCGGAAGAAAGTATGGGTTTGATATTACTGACCTTTTGGTACATGAAGCGATTGTGGCAAGCTGCTTTATGGAAACAGGGAATGTTGACAGCGCAGTTTATTATTTCTGGAAAGCCCTGGCCTATCCGGAGGTAAACCAGAGTGTGCCTGCCCTCAAGCATGAGTATAAGCGCCGCCTGGCATCAATCTATACCATGTATGGCGAACCCGACTCAGCACTCTACTATTACAGGCAGGCATATCAATGGCTTGAACATCATGGCTATCTGCGATCAGCCTTCCTGTCGGCATGGGAACTTGGGGGATTCTATGCGAAACGGGGTCAACATCAGGAATCAGAAAAATCATGGCTCCAGGCGGCGAAATTGCTGGAAGAGATGCTCGGTAAAAATTCCTTTTACCGCTATGATTCGCTCAAATATACCGTTTCATACGGAACTGAGCTTTTCTTCCCTTTCAGTAAAAAATTTGTGCAGGAATATATCTACAGATATGCTACCTGGGTTTACCGGGATTTGCACCAATTCTATCAGGACAAAGACGATCTGCGCCCGGCCATGCATTACCTGCAGGCCTACACTGCTGCCAAAGATACCCTCGACCGCCTTACCCGCAACCGCGAAGCCGTGGAAATACAAACCAGGTTTGAAACCACGCGCAAAGATGCCGAAATCCTTGCCCTGGGCCAGTCCAATGATTTGAAGGAATTCAGATTGATGCAGTTTACCTGGTTCATCGTTGGATTGGCAGGGCTGGCGTTTTTCATCGTTTTGGTTGCAGTTATTTTGCACCGGCAAAACAAGTTAAAAAGCAGCCGCCTGAACCTGATCATGCAGCAGCGTCTGTTGAGGTCGCAAATGAACCCTCATTTCCTGTTCAACTCACTGGCCAGCATCCAGAATTTCATCATCAAGGAAAAACCGGCACTTGCCAGCGATTACCTGGGGCGTTTTTCCAAGCTGATGAGACAGATACTCAACAGTACCGCAGTGGAGTATGTGTCGCTTGAGGAAGAGATCAGCAGCATTGAAAACTACCTGGCCCTGCAAAAAGTGCGCTACCGCGACATGTTCGATTACACCCTTGAGGTGGATGAAGCCATTGATACTGAAACCACCCGTATTCCACCAATGCTCGCCCAACCATTTATTGAGAACGCCATCGAACACGGCATCCTGCATAAAGGATCCAAAGGGAATATTGCCGTAAGTTTTGAGCTGCATAACAACCGGCTCCTGTTCGTTGTGGAAGACGACGGAATCGGCCGGGAAAAAGCCCGGGAACTGCTGAAGCAGCATTACAAAGACCATAAAAGCATGGCCACCGCCATTACAAGCGAACGCATCGCCATCCTCAACCGCAAGCTCAAACGCAAGATCACGATGGAAATCATTGACCTGAAAGATGAACAAGGCGAGGCGAGAGGGACGAGGGTGGTGTTTGGGGTGCCTCTCTGATTTGACTGCATGCAATAGCCACAATCATTTTCCCAGCATCCATTTCCATGCGGGAACGAACTCAATATTACGTTTTACACCGAACCAGGAAAATTCCTCTGTTTTCTCCTCTTCCAGGGTAACAATCAGTAATCTGTCACACTTGAGTTTACTGGAAGCTTTTAATAACGACCTGACCTCCCTGTCAAGGGTTTTGGGTTGTGTCACATCCCAGCACACCTGAATAAGTTCGCTAACCTTTGTGCCGACCTGAACAACAAAGTCTACCTCCTGGTGATCTCTGTCTTTCCAGTAAAACAATTTTGATCCCTGAAAAAGGCATCTTTGATAAAGCCAGGAAGCCACAGCATTTTCAAGCATTTTGCCCCAGTCGTCGCTAAATTGGAATCCTTTGGCCTGCCGGAAGCCGTTGTCGAAACAATAAATCTTTTTGTTTCCGCGCTGCTGCTCACCCACTTTAAACGAAAACAGCGGCAGGGTAAAGAATACAAAGCATTCTTCAAGGTAATGAAGGTATTTTTTTACCGTATGCACACTCGAAATTTGAACCTGTGAACAAATAGAGTTTAGAGAAAATTCAGCCGTTATATTTGAGATCAGCCACACCGCAAGATTTTCAAGGGAATCGGGCTGGCGTATTTTATATCTTTTTACGATGTCTTTGTAAAGTATCGAATCGAATAACACTTGCAGGTATTGCCTTATATTAAGCCCTTTCATCAATGGCTCGGGGTATCCTCCGCTGATAAGCCAGGTGTTGAACTTTTCCTTTTTTTCAGGCGCAGTCAATTCTTTTGTAAATGCTGCAAGATACTCGCTGAATGTGAAAGTAAAAATGTAAACTGGCAAATGCCTGCCGGTTAGGTGAGTTGCCAGTTCGCTGCTCAGTAGATTTGAATTGCTACCGGTGATGATCAGTCGGAATCCCTGCCGCTGCAGGCGATTTACAATCAGCTCCCAATTCTGAAGGTTTTGGATTTCATCCAGCAAAAGGATATTCGGATGTTCATAAATAACCATCATGGCTTCGAGTATTTCATCAAAATTCTGAACCTTTGTAAGGCGCTCATCATCCAGGTTGAGGAAGCCAAACTTTTGGCCATGAACCAGTTGGTGTATCCCAAAAAATGATTTCCCTGCTCTTCTTGGGCCTATGATCACATGAATCATATCAGATGACCCTGCAGTAAAATCGGCATCTCTCGAAACATACTTTTCATGCAACCGGTGTTCCAGTTCCCGTCTCTGGCTTAAAACGATATCTCTTATCATAGTTGAAACAGAATATTTATAATGCACAAATTTACGTAATATATTGAATTAAGATAGTTTTTCACTGATACAAAGACTTCTGACTTCCTACCGATAGCATCATGCCTAAGACCAATAACGCAATTACCGCGAGTTACACCTCAAGATTAACATGGAGACCATTGACCTAAAAGATGAAAACGGCGAAGCCATAGGAACGCGGGTGGTGTTTGGGGTGCCTTTGTAAAATAATTAATCAAAAGAGCATTATTATGTTTGAAAAACATTATTATTGTCAAACATAATATTTGCAACACGTTTTTTGCTCTTTAATACACATAGTTTCCTTATCCACTGACAAAAAAGCCTTACTCATAGGCGAAGCTAAATGGTCAGACAAAAATCTCCTGAACGAAGTTGCTGAATCATTGAGCCTGAAATTGCAAAATATCCCCTTCACAAAACCTCCCAAAATTATTAAAGCGCTGTTTCAAAAAGTACCTGCATCCCATCCTGATATTTTTATTTTTATGCCGGATGAAATTGTCAGCCATTCAATTTAAGTGCCGGGCATTACCGATGCACCTTATGTTTTCCGTATTAATTTTTCAGTAACAAGCATTGTTCTTGCATATCGGGCAAAAGAAAGCGGCACAACCAGCGAAACCAGGGTAGTGTTTGGGGTTTAGGTGTAAAGCTAAACTCCTGCTCATAAAAGTTCATAGAAGCCTCTGCCATCTCAGAAACACGTTCAAAAAAACTTTCGCTCATTTGAAACAGGTGTTTACACATCCGTAAGGGGTGTTCGCACATTTGCCGCATTCCCGCCTTTTTGGTGCTGTACATTTGTTTGGTAAACAACATTAGTATGAATTAAAAAGGGAAAAACCATGAAAAAACTTACGCTTTTCATAGCAATGCTGATGACTGCGAACATGCTGTTTGCTCAAATCATCCATATCCCTGCCGATTATCCGACGATACAGCAAGGGATTAATGCTGCGGATAATGGAGACACGGTGCTTGTTCAACCGGGAATTTACCAGGAAAATCTGACGATTGAGGGTAAGAATATTGTACTTGCTTCGCTGTTTCTCACCAGCCAGGATACTTCATACATATCCCAAACTGTTATTGATGCCAATCAATCGGGAAGGGGTATTAGAATCACGTATGAAGGTTGGCCACCCGTTATAATAGATTCAACTTGCGTTGTATCAGGTTTTACCATTATCAATGGGATGGTTAACAATGGTTCGGGTGGGGGTGTTCTATGCGAAGGCAGCAGCCCGACGCTATCAAATCTGGTAATCAAAGACAACCAGGCTCTTACTGAAAACGAATATGCTGGTAATGGGGGTGGCATCGCGAGTGGATGTTATTATGTTTGGGAAGATCAAATAGCTTCAAATCCGGTAATGTATGATATTGAACTGATAAACAACACGGCCAGCAACCATGGTGGCGCTATTTTTCATTATTCGGGTAACCTTTTTTTAAACAACGTTCATGTAAAGGGAAACACCGGAAATGGAGCTGTTTTTCTTGGCCCGGCGAGAGAAGACATCAAAACATACACCCTCCAAAACATTGTTATTGAAGAAAATAACGGAGATGGCTTGATATCAGGAGATATTGACCCGTATTACCATAATGATAATGATTATGATCGTATTGTTTTTCTTGGTAACTCAATCATAAAGAACAACTTAGGAGCCGGCTTAATAAACAACAGCTCAAATTTGAATTTAAGCAATGTGAGCATTCGTAATAACCAGGTTGGTATCAAAAACATCTTGGAATATTGGATGCCAGTTATATTTTTCGACTCGGTTAACCGAAGCAATATCTATAATAATTCTTTGTTATCAGGCAAGAAGGAGATTGAATCAGACTGGTCTTTGGATGTGATATTAGATACCTTTATGGTATTGCACCCCAATGCCATGCATGTAAAAGGTTCTTTTACATTTGATATACAAAACGGGTACTTGCAGCAGATCGAATCGGATGTATATGTTTCGCCTGAAGGCGATGACAGCAACAGCGGTTTAAGTCCGGATGAGCCTTTCAAGACCATTTACAAGGCTCTTTTTATGATCGATGCCAACGAATCGAATTCTTTAACCATTCACCTGGCTGAGGGCACATACAGCCAGGAAGGAAACGGGGAATTTTTCCCGTTCGAGTTAATGGATTATGTCAGCCTTTCAGGCGCATCTGCTAATGAGGTAATTATTGACGGAACAGACGAAATCATACGCATATACAACAGTATCCAAAATCACATTTCCGATTTGACTGTAACCAACGGCATCAACGGATTTTACATTCATAATTCCCAACCAGTATTAGAAAACGTTATCGTTACCGGTAATTCCAGAGCCGGTATTCGATGCAGTTCTTCACAACTGTTCATCAAAAACAGTAACATTTCAGAGAATGTTGCCACCAGTACCTGGTATCCTGACGGGGGGGGTATATGTTTATCCAACTCCACCGTAATACTTGAAGATGTACTCATTGAAAATAATTATAACAAAAACGGAGGGGGTATATATCTAAAGCAGTCAAGCATTACAGGTAAAAATGTAAGTCTTCACGGAAATTCAGCCAGTAATGGAGGGGGCATTTATTGTGAAGAATCATATGGAGTCATACAAAATCTGAATATAACGAATAACACAGCTTCTGAAGGAGCAGGAGTTTATTTGATGGAGTCCAGTCCCTCACTTTTCAATCTTAATATTACACTGAACACTGGCACAAGAGGATCAGGAATCTATATCAATAACTCCACACCGTTTATTCTTAACTCAACTATTGCTGCTAATTCATCCTCCCATCAAGGAGGAGGAATTTATGGTGGAGGTGGATCAACCATTACTTTAATGAACTCCATTTTGTGGAATAATGCCCCAAGTCAGGTCAGGCTGCAAGGCATTTACGGTTTCAATTCCATTGACATATCTTTTTCTGATGTTCAAGGCGGTTACGAACAAATTGAAATATCGGGTACAGGGGCAGCAAATTGGCTGGAGGGTAATATTAATGAAGACCCTCTTTTTGCAGCTTATGGCGAAAAACCCTACCAACTCAGCCCCGGCTCCCCCTGCATTGATGCCGGCACACCCGACACCACCGGACTGAACCTGCCGCTGATGGATTTGCTGGGCAACCTCCGCATCTGGGACGGCGATGGCGACGGCATTGATCGCATAGACATGGGCGCTTACGAATATGACGCCCCCATTTATGTCGGAATCCCTCAATCCGAAACCGGAAATTCGACATCCGAAATTCGTATCTTTCCCAATCCCTTCACCACCCACACCACCATTGAATTTTCCATTCCCAAGACTTTCACCGTTTCCATCCAAATCTTCAACGCCATGGGCACCAGGGTAGCCGAGCTGCACCACGGCCAACTGCCTGCCGGGCAGCAGCATTTTACCTGGCATGCCGGCGATTTGCCCAAAGGCCTGTATTTCTGCAGGGTGCAGGCGGGGAAGGAAGTGACTACACGAAAGATAATCAAGTATTAGCCCAACAACCCCGTCAGGCTTGAGTTTGATAGCAGCGAATACGCCTGCTGCTTTTTTCGCCAACTGATAAAAAACCCTGACGGGGTTCACCACACCATGAGTAAATACCGGAATTTTTGCTTTGGACTTTGAATTTTAAGCTTTGAACTTTGATTTTCCTCCACCCATGCCTATCTTTACAAAAAATTCCAATCGCAGAATGCTCCGCACCCTCATCATTGACGATGAGCCGCATATGCGGCAAACGCTGGAAAAGCTTTTGAAACTGCATTGCCCGAGTGTGAAAGTAGTGGACCAGGCTGATGGTGTGGCTTCCGGTTTGCAAAGCATCCGCAAACATCGCCCCGACCTGGTGCTGCTCGACATTAAAATGGACGACGGCACCGGCTTCGATTTGCTCAAACTGGCTGAACCCATTGACTTCAAAGTGATTTTTGTTACGGCATACGAACACTATGCGGTGGAAGCCTTCCGCTACAGCGCACTGGATTATCTCCTCAAACCCATCATACCCGCCAACCTGGCCGAAGCTGTGAACAGGGCGGAAGAGATGCAGATCAAAGACCTGGAAATGCAGCTTGGCAGCCTCAGGCACAATTTGGCTTCGGAAGATACCTCCAAAAGGAAACTGGTGCTCAAAACAATGGAGAGCATTCATATTGTGACCCCGGAAGAAATACTATTTTGCCAGTCGGATGGAAACTATACCCTTTTCAGCCTGGCCGATGGCCGCAATATACTCGTGTCAAAAACCTTGCGCGAATACGAAGATCTATTGAAACATGCAGGTTTTTTTAGGGTGCATAAATCTTTTTTGGTGAACCTTTCCAGGATCATCCGGCTCGATAAAAGTGAGGGAGGATTCCTGATAATGAGCAACAGGGAAAAGATACCTGTGGGCGCCTCGCGCAAAGAAGAGTTGATGGAGCTGTTTGAGAGGCTTTGAGTGGAGGTCTGGGCAGTGGCAATTGGCAGTAGGCAGTTGGTCCCTTACCTACGGTAGCAGTAGGCAGTAGAAGATGGAAGATGAGAAAAATTCATAATCGGAAATCATCAAGAGGTTTATGAAAAAAGCAATTACAATATTCATCTTTCTCCTGCTGCTTACACGGGCGTATGGGCAGTTATGGGATGTGTTTTATGAAAGATTTCAGGTCGGCAGGGTAGACAGTATTATATTCAGGATCGCTGATTTAAAGGATGAAGCCCTGGCCAACGCCTATGTTGAACTAGCAGAGCTTCACCGTCAGTTTGATTTCGACCGCTGTATCCATTTTGCCAATATGGCCATCATGATAGATGAAAAAACAGATGATGCGACAGGGAAGGCATTTTTGTACAGGGGCCAGGCCGAATACCTGAAAGGAGATTACATTGATGCGATAAAGAGTCTATCTCAGGCCAGGGAGTATCTCGAAAAATCAGACAACAGGCCTCATTTGGCAGAGTGCTATGGAAGCCTTGCGCTGGCATTTCACTATTCACAGATAAAACAGGAAACCGGACAGGAATTATTTGCCAGGATCCTGCAGATCGCTATTGCGGAAGGGTATAAGAGAATGGAAGCTTATGTGTATTTCATGCATGGCCGATTTTTGATGGATTCACTGAAACCGGATCAGGCATTAAACTACTGGGAAAAGGCGGCGCTGATTTTTGTAGAAGAAAATCATGGCACCAATCATGATAAGGCCCTATCCTTTATTTTGATAGGCGATTATTATATAAACCTTAATGAATGCCGGAAAGCCAGGGAAACATTTCTCAAAGCCCATGCCTGGCTCGATACTTCCCTTGTTGCCGATTGCTCCATTCTTGCACTAAATTATACGATGCTGGGAAGGTGTTACGCAAAATCCGACCAGATTGACAGCGCTATGATTTGTTTCAACAAAGGCCTTAACTTGTCTGACAAGGTTGGGAATTCATTTTCCGGGTCTTTAAATCATATATATCTAGCACGTATTCTCACGAGTTTAAACGATATACCTGGGGCAATCACCCATTACGAAGCTGCCCTGAATCATGCAGGTTTTGTAGTGAAAAGCGGCCAGTTCTACAGGAATCCGGCTTACTGGCATTTGCCAGGTCACCCCCAGGAAATCGCCATTCACCTCCCGCTTGCATATAGAATACAGATTCACAGGGAGATGATCATGGCAATACACCATGGATTATATGAGATATTTTTGAAACAGAATGACTACCAGAAAGCATTGGAACACTTCCAGGCCTATACTTTAACCAACGACACCATCCAGCAAGTGATAAGAAGGAAGGAGTTGCAGGAACTGGGCTATCTTTTCGAAACCGAACATAAGGATCAAAAGATCATGTTCCTGGAACAGCAGAACGAGCTAAAGGAATCGGCTGCACGGCAAACAATGATCATTTTCTTCGGGACTATTTTTCTGTTGCTGCTGGCCATTTTCACGCTGATTCTGCTGCTGCGGCAAGGGAAATTGCGCAGCCGTCAACAAGCCATAGAATTAAAGCAGAAGCTGTTGCGTTCGCAGATGAACCCCCATTTCATTTTCAACTCCCTGGCCAGCATCCAAAACAAGATCATCAACGAAGAGCCTCAAATTGCCACCGACTACCTGGCGCGTTTCGCTCACCTGTTCCGCAATATTCTTGAAGGCAGCGTGGAGGAATTTATTCCGCTGGAAAAAGAAATTGAAACAGTACAAAACTACCTGGAACTTCAGCAGGTACGCTATGCCGGAAAATTTAGCTACAGCCTTAGTGTGGATGAAAATCTGGATACGGAGCAACTGAACATTCCGCCCATGCTCTCGCAGCCTTTCATTGAAAACGCCATTGAGCATGGCATCAAAAACAAAGGCAGCAAAGGAAATATCTCCGTGAACTACAGACATGAGCATGGCAGCATCCGGCTGGAGATCGAAGATGATGGCATAGGCCGGCAAAAAGCCCAGGAACTGCTGAAACAGCATTACAAAGACCACAAAAGCATGGCCACCGCCATCACCATGGAACGTATCGCCGTGCTCAACCGCAAGCTCAAACGCAAGATCACCATGCAAATCACCGATCTAAAAGACGAAAACGGCGAAGCCAGGGGGACGAAGGTGGTGTTTGGGGTGCCGGTGTAGAAGTGCCTGAAGTACTTGTAGTTCACACCGGATTGAAATTTGGAACACTTTATTCCAGGTAGTTCCATTGAAATGCACGTTTTCAATCGCGTATTTTTTCATGCTTAATTTTTTTGTTTATACCATGGATTTATTAAATTTGCAGCCAATGTCCAAAAAAACCGGACATTGATGTTTGAAAATGACAACAACTGAACTACTCCGAAAAGAGATCGAACGGGATGTTTTTGATTATAATCAACTGATGTCGGTTTTGTCGGCTTACAACAAGCCGCGGGATGTGGTAACTGCCTTGTTGCAACAGGAGAAAATTATCAGGATTAGAAAGGGTTTGTATTGTTTTAATAAATTCTGGCAAAAGCAGCCTGTATCGCACGAAGCCATTGCCAATTTGGTTTACGGACCATCTGCCATAAGCCTTGATTACGCGCTTAGCTATTATGGACTGATCCCCGAAAAGGTGGCCACCATCACTTCTGTTACCTCCGGCAGGTCGCGTGTTTATGAAACCCCGCTCGGACGGTTTTCTTATACCCACGTGCCTCAGCATAGTTTCTCTTATGGCCTGACGATAGAAAAACCGGGAAATTATCAATGGCTCATTGCCCTTCCCATCAAGGCTCTGGCCGACAAAGTCTGGACGGATAAGCGTTTTAAACCATCTTCACCCGCATCATTTGAAAGTTATTTGTTTGATGATCTTCGGATTGACGAAACCACACTCCTCGGCTTTCTTACAACGGAAAAGTTGCGGGAGATCAAAGAGAAATACTTAACACGAAAAGTTGGATGGATGGTTGATTTTTTATTGAATAAAATGATTGGTAATGAATGATTTGATCAGGAAGATGCTGCCATCGCCGATACCGGCAAATTCGGGAGAATTTGTTGTTGCATTGCGCGAAATCATGCATTCGGTTGCTCTGCTTGGCCTTTGGAGGGTTAAGTTTTTCAGTGAGGCTGCCTTCTATGGTGGTACCGCTTTGCGAATACTCTATGGTTTAAACCGTTTTTCGGAAGACCTTGATTTTTCCCTCTTAAAGCCTGACAGCGGGTTTGATTTTTCCAGATTCAAAAATGCACTCGAAAATGAGTTCAAAGCCTTCGGATTTGATGTCAGTTTTGAACCCCGCCATAAAACAGAAAACACAGCCATTGAATCAGCATTCCTTAGAACCAATAGATACAGGCAACTGCTGATTATTGATACTCCACAGGAGTTATTATCCGGCATCCATCCTCAATCCGTGCTAAAAATTAAACTTGAGATTGATACCAATCCCCCAGGCGGTTTTGACACTGAGATGAAGTACGTATTTTCACCGCTTCAGTTTGCCGTGCGCTCTTATACATTGCCATCGCTGTTTGCCGGTAAACTGCATGCAGTGCTTTGCCGGAAATGGAAAAATCGTGTAAAAGGCCGCGATTGGTACGATTTCACCTGGTATGTTTCCAACCATCCAAAAGTGAATACTTTTCACCTGGAACAGCGAATGAGAGATTCCGGACATTACGAACTTTCAATTCCCCTTACTCATAATAAAGTGATTGAGTTGCTTGATAGTGCAATTGACCAGCTGGATGTTGCACAGGCAAAAGATGAAGTAACGCCTTTTGTAACAGATGTTCGGATGCTTGAAATCTGGTCAAGGGATTTTTTCAGGGCTGCTGCAAGGCAAATTATTTTTGTTTAAACATTTCACACCAAATTACCTAATCGTAAACATCAGGTAGCTTTTTCCCGAGCAACGCAATCCTGTGAGAACCTTGATATCGTTTTTGCGGATGTGTGGTATGATCCGCTTCAAATAAATATTACGTAACTTAATCACCGGTTGATACATTTTTAACTATGATTAAAACTATTACAATATATACCGAATAATTTAAGTATGATTAAAACAAATAGAAAAACTTGCCTTAACCAGAAATCCTGTCTATTTAATCGAAGTCTGCTTATAGCGCGCCAAAGGCCATAAAAACTAAGCAAGATCATCTGCGAGACTTATGCCTGAATAAACCGCAAATTGAAAAACCACATCACTGTCAAGTTCACTGACCTGAAAGATGAACATGGCGAAGCCAAAGGGACAAGAGTGGTGTTTGATATCCCGTAGCAACCCATTAATTATCAAAGTATAGCCCTTATTGCAACATCTCTTGCATCTTATGCTGGCGTTTTCTTCGAAAAAATCGTTGGTTTTTGTTGATTTTTATGCTGGCTGCATTATATTTGTATTTAGGTAAGTATTTACCAAAACTGAAATAATGTTCGTAAAACCTTGCCAATCAGTTATATCAAACAACTAAAGTATTATGAAAGCACTTTTTACCCTGGTATTTTTAATAGCCCTATCCACAAGCACCACAAGCCAAAGCTTTTTATGGGCCCATTCATACGATATCAACCAATCCAATGAAGTTGCAGCCCTTACGGTGCATTCCAATGGTGCTATTTATATGGCAGGTGTGTACGGTGCACCACATACCTTGCCCTTTATAGGAAATGCCTACCTTGTAAAAACTGATTTACTCGGTCAAACAGAATGGACAGAGTACCTCTCAGGTAGCCTGCAGATAGGGGATATAGCTGCGGTAAACAACAATATTATCGTTGCAGGGCAATCCAATGGTCCTTTTACATATAAGGGGGCGTTATATGGACAGGCTGGCCATTATATGTTTATCATGGGTATTGATCAGCATGGTGTTGTGCAATGGCTGCACACCGATGCGCAGAAGACCGGAAGGGAAGCAAAAATATCCGTTGGGAGCGATGCATTGTTCGCAGTGCATGTGAGGCGGCAATCCAATATAGGGGATTGGGTCTTGATCATGAATGAAAATGGAGATATAATAAATTCAAAATTATTGTCTTCCACAACAACAATGATAACCGATATTTCTTATTATAATGATTTGGTATACCTGAATGGTGGATTCCACGGCCCGGCCCCAAGCATAATGATTGATACCATCGAAATACATAGACCTACAGTGGAGCACGCCACCTTTGTGCTGGCATTAAATGAAAACCTTATTGCAACATGGGTAACAGTGGATACCACGATAAACAACCGTGATGGCCGTATTGTGGCTAACGAAAACGGCATATTTGCCTATCAAAACGTACTCCGCAGCCCTTTCACCGTTCGTAATAAATTGAAAAAACTCAACTTTACAGGCCAATTGGTGGCTGAAGTTGAAATACCATTTTACACCACTTCGGTTACCCTTTATCCGGATATGGTTGGTACACAGGACTTTTTAGGGATTTTTGCAGCCAATGCGTTTAGTTTTGACAGCCATAAGGTATTGATCTATGATTATGATTTGAATCTGCTTGACGAGAAAGTCGTTGACGGACCTTCTGATCTCTACTCCGGGCAGATTTCCTGGTATGAAAATGATCTGATCATTACCCATGTTCACTCGGGCAATCTGAACTTTGATAACGAACTTTCAATTTCCTATACTGGCCCGGCTAAAAAACCCTATCTGGCAAGGATCACCAATTCGACTGCAATAGGGCTGGAGGAAAATATTGGCGACAGATTTGGGCTCACTATTTACCCTAACCCGGCCAGGGATATATTGTACGTCAGCATTCCCAACCACACAGGCAGCCCAGCCATCATCAGCATTATGGATCAAAGTGGCCGGAAAATACTTAGCGAAACCAACTCAGTGGGTCACACCAAAATTAATGTCAACCAATTGCCCGCCGGCTTGTACTTGATCAGAGCCACTTCTCCAATAGGGAGTGCAACAAGCCGAATCCTTATCGTGAGATGATTTCGCTGTTGGTCAATGATTTATAAGTTATTTACTAATGGGAGGCAAAACATTGCCACAATGTTAAGCTTTATCCAGAAATTGCTTCAACCGCTCTTTGATGAAATAGTTCCATCCGCCCAGGCAGCTCTCCTGCCTGAACTCAGGAATATCCTGTGGAAAGCTTCGCAATACCCTGTGTGTCAATCTCAATTTGACGCCAAATTCTTGCTCAATCAATTCAAAGGTCACTTCAGCATCACCTGCATAGCCCTCATACTTCCAGTTGTAGCTTAGCTTTTTGTAGGGCTCTGCTGCAGTTACCGTCCAAAGGTGCGGAAAGGTCCTGCCTTCATTTTCAATCACAAACCTTGTCATAAACCCCAGCCTGGGTTCAAAAGCCTCGATATTATCAAAATACCATTGTGTCATCTGGTCCACTTCCGTTATGGCCCGCCACAGGGTTTCCTTCGATACCCCGAAAGTTTGTTCTACGATTACAGGAGCGTCAGTATCCAGCATCATTTATCGGGTTTGGTTTACCGTTTCATGTAGGCTTTGCAGACCAATCAGACTGCTTTTTCACGTCACCAGATTCATTCTAAACCTGTTACTTCAATGATCTGTGCATAAAGTTCAGGTATCTTGTTTTTCACAACATCCCAGACAATCGAATAATTAACTCCCATATAGTCGTGGATCAACCTATCTCTCATACCTGCCATATTTTTCCATTGAATAGTACCCCATTTTACTTTGAAGTCGGCGGGTATATTTTTCGTTGCTTCTCCAATAACCTCTAAACTCCTTATCACAGCACGCTTTAATGTTTCATCAGCTAAAAAATCATCTTTTGTTTTGTCAGCGGTAATTACCGAAAGGATAAAAAAACTTTCGTCTCGTATATGTTTCAGATATTCTATAGGTTCCTTATACATACAACACTTCATTTAAAATCTTTGGTCCGATATAAGGGCTTAGTCCATTTTTTGTAACTACCTCAACCCGTTGATCTTTAAACAAATCCTCAATAATATCGTACACTGCCATAAAATTGTCAAAGTTCTCCAGTTCAGGTTCAAAATCAATCAATATGTCGATATCACTACTTTCTGATTGTTCGCCCCTGGCATACGAGCCAAATACGCCCATTGATCTGATCCCATACCTTGAGATCTCTTTCTCTTTCGACCTTAAAGTGCTCAAAATATAATCCTTACCTGTCATTTTTCTGTTACATTTATACAAAATTAGGAATCTTTTGTATATGGGGTGGCTTAAAAGCTACAATCTGCATGCATAAATCCCCGATTCCTCGCCCCGGGGATGGTAGCCCTGCCCTATATACTCAAACCCCAGTTTTTCGTAATACCCCATGTGGTCAGTGCTGAGATACACATGCGTAAAGCCGGCATTTCTGGCGTCTTCCACATAGCTAATTGTCGGATTGTTGCAGGGCATCAAGCCTGCTGCATATACCGGCCAATATGTGCCAGCTAAACCGGAGTATTTGTGCCAGTGTAAA
>CALAZZ010000152.1 GCA_937926515.1 uncultured Bacteroidales bacterium
AAAGAAGCCGGAAGACGAAACTGTTTTGGTGGCTGATTTTGTTGGAGTTAAAAGCCATAAGGCGAAAGGTAAACGTCTGTCAGCCCACGAAATAGATCAAATAGAGACATTAGAACCTATTAAACCGGAACCTTCGGTAACCGATCAAATAAAAGAAGATGAAGAGCCTAAAATTGCAGTGACAGCTAGCGATCCAGCCAAGGAGGAGGCCAAACCAGACGAAACAAAGGATGTTTCAACTCAAATATATGACACAGATGAATCGCTGCAAGGCGATGTAAATGAACAGCAGGTCGAGCCTTCACCTAAAAGGCCTGACCCTCCCTTACAGATGGAACTGGAATTTTAAGCAACCGGAATGATCGGGACAGGAATACCATATTTAAGCATTAATAATTGTTTAAATGAATTATAAATCAATGCTTTGCTGTGCTAATAGTCTCCGCCTTGTAAGCTTACTACTGCTTTTCATATTTGGCGTAATCGATCTTACGGCACAAGGCATTGAAGGAAATATCATCAATTCAAAAGGAGAACCAATTCCATATTCTTCTATTTACATACCTTCCCTTCATAAAGGGACCACAGCTAATGAAGAAGGTGTATTTCACATGGCATTAGAGCCCGGAGAATATGAGCTCATTATTCAATATCTGGGATACAAAACCCAGGTGTTTAATATAAAAATCGAGAACGAATATTTAAATGTTGAGGTCACACTTGAGCACCAAAATTATTTATTACCGGAAGTGATCATTACTTCAACCGGAGAGGATCCTGCCTATTACATCATGCGCAAAGCAATAGGCATGAGCCAGTATTACCGAAATCAGGTTTCTGAATATACAGCCCGGGTTTACCTCAAAGGGACCGGCATACCTGAAAAAATACCCGCACTAATGCGCAAGCAACTCAAAAATGATGGAATAGAAGTAGGAAAATATATTGTGAATGAAACATTGTCTGAAATTCATTACAAAAAAGGTGAACCTATTCAGACTAAAGTAATTTCGATGCGCAGCTCTGAATTTGGCAATGAAACCAGTCCCATGCAATTTGTCACTTTGAGCTTATATGATGATATCGACGGAATTATTTCACCACTGAGTCGTGCTGCCTTTCAGGTATATCAGTTCATGCTGGAAGGCACATTCATTGAAGACGGCAGAACGATCAATAAAATAAAGGTTATTCCACGCAGAAAAGGCCACGACCTATACCAAGGCACCATATACATCAGAGAAGGAAGCTGGAATTTGCATTCAGTAGATCTGAAGGTTGAACAAAGAATGTTGCAAGTTCACATCAGGCAGGTATTCCAGGCTGTTGACCCCTTGGTTTGGATGCCGGTGAGCCACGACTATAATATCCAATTATCTTTACTTGGAGCTGCATTTACTTTCAAATACCTGGCCACAGTCAATGATTATCATATTATCCTTGATGAGGATATTGATCATGATTTCTACTCTAAAATGATTGAAGATGATTATTTTGACCTTGAACCCATGCCTGATCCGGTACCTGACACCGTAGATATAGTAACCGTTGTCCCACGCAGCGAGGAACAACAACGAGTTGAAACCTTGCTGAAGAAAGAGGATCTGAGCAACAGGGAAATGCGTGAACTGAACAGGCTAGTGCGAAAGGAAGCTACCCTTGAACGTGAGCGGCCACCCCTGGAAATAAAATCCAGAAATACGGAAATAGCTGATAGCGCTTTGATCAGGCCAACCGAATACTGGAATCAGCAACGACCTATACCCCTCACAGCCAACGAAATGAAAAGTTTCAATGAGCCCATCAACGACACTGCAAACAATGATACGGTCACGCACAGAAGAAGTATTTTAGGTGAGGTAATTTTGGGTACATCAGGAAAAAAGATCAGAGAGTATTGGCGCATGGAACATAATGGCTTACTGGGTCTTAGTTCGTTTAGTTACAATACTGTAGATGGATTACTGGTCAATAAAAAGGCAGGCTTTACGTACATACCCGAAACCGGCAAACGGCTCAATTTAAATGTAAAACTTAATTATGCTTTTGCACGCCAAAGATTCACTTATGAGGCAGGCTTGCGTTATTTGTATCATCCTCGGAAAAGAGCCGGTATAGGTTTCTCCGGCGGGCGAATCACCTCTGACTTCAACGAAAATACCGGAATCAACCCCTTGCTGAATGATTTTACGAGTTTGTTTACCAGGCAGAACTACCTGAAACTTTATGAGAAGGATTACATCAAAATAGATCATAAACTGGATGTTTTCAATGGCCTTGTGCTAGACCTTTCATTTGAATACGCCCAAAGACGACAGCTTGAGAACCATTCAAATTATTACCTGACCAATTTTTTAGGCAAATCGTTTACATCCAACATACCTCCTCCCCTTGATGAAAACTCACAGCTCGTAGAGGAACACAGCGCAACAATTTTTGATGCAAGCATCACTTATACGCCGCGTCATTACTACAGAATTTTCAATAACCAGAAGCAAATGCTCCACTCTGCATACCCCAGCTTTACGTTGCGATGGCGGCAAGGTATTTCATCATTATTCGATTCTGATGCAGCATTTCAAATGCTCGAATTTGGCGTGAAATATGGGTTTGAAAAAAGGTTGCTGGGGCGCTTTGATTACCTGCTCAAATCAGGTTTCTTTCCCAAGTCCAACAGGCTATATTTTGCAGATTATAAGCATTTTAACAACAATCCATTGTGGGTTAGCGGAGCAAATAAGTTGGATATGTTTCGATCGCTTAGCTTTTATGATTACAGCACAGAAAACCCATATTTTGAAGCCCACATCCAATATCAACATGGCAGAATCGTGCTCAAGAGGTTGCCCTTTCTTGCGGGCAGCTTGATCAGGGAATCATTGTTCTTCAATATGTTGGCAACAGAAGGCAATGCTCCATTATTAGAGTTTGGCTATGGTGTCAATCAGATATTTTTGCTATTTGACTTAGAACTATTCACAGGCATTGCAGGTGGTAAGCATCATCATACAGGAATACGCCTCGGCATTCCGCTGAGTGGGGGTGAAATCAGGTTCTGATCATTGTAGTACCAAGGGCAAGTTGCCTTGATTTGAACCCCGGAAAACTTATAAATTATTATTTTTTTAAAGTGAACCTGCTCACCATCAAAGCTATAATCAACGCTATAAAAAACCCGGGTATGAGTTCATATATACCGGTTACCTCTTTGAGCCAGAGTCTCCATACGATAGTGATCAGCGTGCCGGCTATCATGCCTGAAAGGATTCCTTGTTTGGTAGCGTTTTTATAGTAAAGCGATAGGATAAGAGCCGGTCCAAAAGCAGCGCCTAAGCCTGCCCATGCAAACAATACCAGCCAAAACACCAGGTCCTGAGCAATATAAGCTAAAAACAATGCTGCGACTCCAGACAAAACCAAAACCATACGGCTTAGGTAGAGCTTCCTCTTCTCATCAATTTCCCGTTTTGCTGCAATGACCTTCTCATAAAGGTCCCTGGCAAAGGTGGAAGCCACAACCAGCAGCTGTGAATCGGCAGTTGATAATATTGCAGCAAACACACCACCCACAAGCAAACCATAAAGTGCAGGCCCAAAATACTCAGACGACAACACCAGATAAATCATCTCAGGGTCCTCATCCGGCAGGGCATGGATGTCGGGAACCAATATCCGGCCAACCAAGCCGATACTGATGGCACCCAAACCAAGCAAAATATTCCAGAAAGTCCCATAAATGGCACTGTATTTAAGCTTCTCCGGGTCTTTGATTGACATATACCTGACCACTATATGTGGTTGGCCCGGTGACCCAAGTCCAATCCCTAAAAATCCTATGATTGCACCAAGTCCAAGGGAAAAAGGATCAAGATAGGCCGGATTCAATTGATGAAGCATATCGTTGAGTACGCCCAGCCCACCAATATGCACAATGCCGATCAAGGGTAAAACAATCAGTCCGATAAGCATTATTACAGAGCGTACCACATCATTATAGGCAACAGCTACGTAGCCTCCCAACACCATATAGATCATGATTAGCAATCCTGAGATGGCCAAAGATGTCAACATCGAAAGGTCAAGGGCTGTAGACAAGGATTTTGCACCTGCATTGAATTGTGCAGCTACATACGCGGTTATAAAAATTCCTATTATGATTACACCCGCAATACGCAACATACCTGACTTATCACTGAAACGTGATTCGAAGTAATCCAGTAATGTAATTGAATCCATTTCCTGTGTTTGGTTACGCAGCTTTTTGCCGAGAAATACAAACTGCCACGCTTCCACCACTATATAACCCACAATGGCCCATATAGCGCTTGTTCCCGAAACATAAGCCACACCGCTTAACCCCAGAACCAACCATGATGACCTCCCGGAGGAGATGGCTGACAAGCCTACTACAAAGGAATTCATTGACCGGCCACCAATAAAAAAATCTGATTGATTCCGCGTTTTTAGCAGAGCAAGCAAGCCTACACCTACAGGAAACAAAAGGGTAAGCAAAAATACAACCAGAGCAACTGGGTTACTAAGCTTATCATAGATATTTTCAACCATATCCCACAACTTTTGTTTATATTTACAAACCTAGGAAATATATAAGATTTTAGAAAAAACTTTTTTCTTTTATAGCCTGCTATGAATGCTTTAAAAAAGATGATGATCAATAAAAATATCGAAATAGAGGAGCTGGTGCGTAAATATCCTTTCTCCGTTAAATTCTTAATGGAGAAGCATATAAAATGCATCGCCTGCGGTGAGCCTATCTGGGGCACACTTGATGAAGCGGCCAAAGAGAAAGGGTACCAGGATGAAATGATTGATGAAATTGTGGATGAATTGAACCAAATGGCCAGGGAATTGGAAAGAGAATGATATGAAATCGGGTCAGGGCGAGAGCCTCCTGTAGGTCCATTTACCGTCCTGAATGTTATACTGAATACGGTCATGCAAACGACTTTCACGACCTTGCCAGAACTCTATCGATTCAGGAATCAACCTGTAACCACCCCATGATGCAGGCCGCACAATCTTTTGTGATGATTGCATAAAAGCTTCACGCTTCTTCTCCAATACTTCACGGCTCTTTATCTCCTGACTTTGGTCAGAAACAATTGCACTAATCTGGCTTTCCTGAGGCCTGCTATAGAAATATTCGTCTGATTCACTTGCAGTAGTCCTCTCAACAAATCCTTCCACTCTAACCTGTTTTTCCAGATCACGCCAATAAAAGTTCAATGCAGCGTAAGGATTCATTGTTAGCTCGATGCCTTTTCTGCTTTCATAATTAGTATAAAACACAAAGCCTCTATCATCCAAAGCTTTAAGCAACACGATCCTGCTGGATGGTTTATTTTCCTTCGAAGTGGAGAGCACCATGGCATTTGCATCAGAAATGTTTTTTGTCAAGGCTTCAGCCATCCAAAGTCTAAACAAGTCAAAAGGCTCGGCAGGTAAATTAGCTTCAATTAAACTCCCTTTGAGGTATTCATTACGTTCATGGTGTAGATCCATTTGGCTCTGATAATTTAGGGCAAAAATAACTATCTTGCGAACAAAATAAACATTTGCATGTCCGAATCCAATCAAAGCCCAAGTTCACCTATTGCTAAAACCATCATTACCTGGATGATAATCATCATCCTGATTCTTTTCATTGCTTGGGTGGTCAAGTCCAGATTGACGATCAAAGATCATGATCAGGCTGCTGATTTAATTGAAACCAGGCTAAGTAAAGAAGCTTATGCTGACAGCATTCTTTTGATCAGGAAGGAAAAAGATGTCTATTTTGCTGATAGCCTGAGCTCCCCCCTTAATAGTGATGATCTGATCCATTTCACCGGGTTAAATTATTTTGATCCCGATATGAACTTTATCGTAACAGCCAGGATCGTAAGAGATACAATGGCTGAGGTGTTTTCTATGGCAACCACCACTGAACGCTTACCCCAATATCGCAGATATGGAGTCGCTTATTTTGAACTGGCAGACGAGACGTATAAGCTCAGTATTTATCAGAACATTGACATTCTTGAGAAAAATCCCGACAGCAAACACCTCTTCCTCCCTTTCAAAGACCTTACTAACAGGGAAACAACTTACGGCGGAGGCAGGTATCTTGACCTCGAATTACCCGAAACAGATCATATAGTAATCGATTTCAATCTCTGCTATAATCCTTATTGTGCTTACGACGATCGATGGTCGTGCCCACTGACGCCACTTGAAAATTACCTTGACACCTACATTGAAGCAGGCGAAAAGAGATATCCCTGACCATCTAATAGCATCCCAATGATTACCAAATAAGAAAGATAAATGTCAAAAAAAAACCGCCACATCTTAAGCAGCGGTTTTTTTTGTGATGCTATTTCACAGCATCGACTATGGCTTTGAATGCCTGTGGATGATTGAGTGCCAGGTCTGCAAGAACCTTACGACTCAATTCAATGTTCTTTTCGTGCAATTTACCCATGAACACACTATAGGTCATACCATACTCCCTTGCGGCAGCATTGATACGCATAATCCAAAGTGATCTGAAATTGCGCTTCTTAACTCGTCTATCCCGGTATGCATACAGCTGGCCTTTTTCATATGCATTTTTAGCCACCGTATAGACATTTTTCCTACGACCAAATTGCCCTTTGGTCAGCTTCATGATCTTTTTGCGCTTGGCTTTTGAAGCTACTGTATTTACTGATCTTGGCATTTTTAATTGATTTTCACCATAGCGTTGCTTCTGGCACTCTTTGGGGCTATGGCAAAGTTTAACATTGATTTAATTACCCTTGAAGCATCACCTTTATATTCTTTTCATCCACCTTATCCACAGTGGTTGAATACGTCAGATTCCGCTTACGTTTGGTCGATTTCTTGGTAAGAATGTGACTTTTGTAAGCATGCTTCCTCTTGATCTTTCCGGTTCCCGTTAGCTTAAAACGCTTTTTGGCACCGGATTTTGATTTCATCTTTGGCATTACTTAGTTAGATTTATGATTTATTTTAACAGTTAAATTTTCTTTGGAGCGATCATCATGATCATTCGCTTTCCTTCGAGCTTGGGCAGCTGTTCCACTTTTCCGTAATCTTCAAGTTCCTGGGCAAACTTTAATAAAATTAGCTCACCCTGATCTTTATATACAATCGAACGACCGCGAAAAAAAACATCAACTTTAACTTTGGCTCCATCTTCAAGGAATTTAATGGCATGTTTCAGCTTAAAATTAAAATCATGATCATCAGTGTTGGGTCCAAGCCTGATTTCCTTGACCACAATTTTGGCTGACTTGGCTTTTATTTCCTTTTGTTTCTTCTTTTGTTCAAACAGGAACTTTTTATAATCCATTACACGACATACCGGTGGATTTGCAGTTGGTGAAATCTCAACCAGGTCTAATCCAAATTCTTTTGCTATGGACAAGGCATCGCGCAGTGAATATATATCCTGATTTACATTATCGCCTACAAGCCTAATCATGGGCGATGTAATTCTTTCGTTGATGCGATGTGGGTCTTCTTTTTTAACGAACGGACGTCTCGGACCCCTACCTCTGAAGTTTGCTATAATTCTGGTCTCCTATTTTTATGAATACTTTATTTAATTATCTATCAATTAACTAATTCCTTGTAATCTTTCTTCTTCCTGGTGAATGATATCAGCCAGCTTATCCAGGGTAAATGCACCCAAATCACCAGCGCCGCGCTTTCTGACAGAGACTGTTTCCTCTCCTTCTTCCCTTTCACCGACAACCAACATATAGGGGATTTTATTTAATTCGGCATCCCTGATCTTCTTTCCTGTCTTCTCGTTCCTGTCATCAATGAGGGCGCGAATATCGGAATTTTTCAGGAATTTAGAAACTTTTTCAGCATAATTCTGATATTTTTCACTGATTGGCAGTATGATAGCCTGATCTGGAGCAAGCCACAAAGGGAAATCTCCGGCGCAGTGTTCAATTAACACTGCTACAAAGCGTTCAAGCGAGCCAAAAGGAGCGCGATGAATCATCACAGGGCGGTGCTTTTCATTATCAGCACCAATATAATGTAAGTCAAAACGTTCCGGTAGGTTATAATCAACCTGGATGGTGCCTAACTGCCATTTACGTCCCAGGGCATCCTTGACCATGAAGTCCATCTTTGGGCCATAAAACGCAGCTTCTCCCTGCTCAACAACAACATCGAGCTTCTCTTCTTCGGCTACCTCAATGATAGCACGTTCAGCTTTATCCCAATTTTCGGAGCTACCTATGTACTTGTCCGGTGTTCCCGGATCGCGTAAAGATATCTGGGTTGTAAAATCATTGAAATCCAAGGCTTTAAAAATACGCATGATGATCTTGATCACATCCTTAAACTCAGTTTTGATCTGATCAGGGGTGCAAAATATATGGGCATCATCCTGGGTGAATCCACGGACACGTGTGAGTCCGTGCAGTTCTCCACTTTGTTCATAGCGATATACCGTTCCAAATTCTGCGTAACGAATGGGCAGGTCTTTGTACGAGTGAGGTTTAGAACTGAAAATTTCGCAATGATGCGGGCAGTTCATAGGTTTCAGGAAAAACTCCTCCCCTTGAACCGGTGTGGTGATCGGCCTGAAAGAGTCAGCCCCATATTTATCATAATGGCCGGAAGTCTTATACAGGTTCACATTGCCTATGTGCGGTGTGATTACAGGCTCGTAACCGGCTTCCTTTTGCAGTTTCTTAAGGTATTGCTCCAGTCGCTCCCGCAATTGCGCACCTTTTGGCAGCCATAGAGGCAAGCCTGAACCTACCCGCTGGGAAAATGTAAACAAGCCCAGCTCCTTGCCCAGCTTACGGTGGTCACGCTTCTTGGCTTCTTCAAGCATCTGAAGGTATTCATCCAATTCGGCCCTTTTAGGGAAGGTAATGCCATAGATCCTGGTAAGCTGCTTGCGATTTTCATCACCACGCCAGTAGGCACCTGCAATATTCAAGAGCTTTATGGCCTTGATAAAACCCGTGTCAGGTATATGTGGGCCACGGCAGAGATCCGTGAAAGTGCCGCTCTTATAGAGGGTGATTTCACCATCATTTAACTCATTGATTAGCTCCAGTTTATACTCATCCCCTTTTTCACTGAAATACTTCAAAGCTTCGTTCTTACTGATGTCTTCACGTCTAAAGCTTTGCTTTTCTTTGGCCAGCTCATTCATGCGCTTTTCAATATCAGCCAGATCACTCTCGGTCAACACCGTATCGCCTGTATCAATATCATAATAAAAGCCGTTCTCAATATCAGGGCCAATGCCAAATTTGACACCGGGATAGAGTTGTTCTACAGCTTCGGCCATCAGGTGTGCTGATGAGTGCCACATGGTAGCCTTCCCTTCAGGGTCTTTCCAGGTAAGCAGCTTTAGACGGGCATCCTTGTGTATAGGACGTGTGGCATCCCATACCTCATCATCCACTTTGGCTGACAACACGTTGCGTGCCAGGCCTTCGCTGATCTCCCTGGCAATATCAAGTGCTGTGATGCCTGGTTTATATTGTTTTACAGTATTATCGGGTAATGTGATGTTTATCATCAGTGTAATGCAGTTAAAAAATTGGGTGCAAAGGTAATAAAAACTTGTGAGCACACAGGCAAATTTTACTTCCGTAGATTTAGGCAACACCTGGATTTTTAACGATTGGCCTGCATTTTGTAGGATGAACACCTGAAACATTAATTTCGCAATATGAAATCTAATCCGGTAATCCTACTGATCGCCTTACTCATCTGCATAGGTTTCACAGCAGCTGCCCCCTTGATTGTATGGTCACAACCAATCAATTACAGTGGTAAACCATCATTCGGACAAACCGAAAAACTCTCTTACAGGGTGGCGTATCATTGGGGGTTATTGTGGATTGATGCAGCTGATGTGGAGTTTATGACTACGTCTGTCAAATACGACAACAAGGCAGCCTATCACTTCTTTAGCACGGGCATCTCGCTCAAGCGCTGGGACTGGCTCTTCAAAGTGCGCGACACCTTTGAGGTGTATGTGGAACAACAAAGCCTGAAACCCTTATGGCACAAAAGGCACAACAACGAGGGTGGTTATGTGATTCACAACATCTATCATTTTGATTACCATAACAACACCGTATTTGCTGAGATTGAGGAAACACGCAAACCCTATCACACCTTAACCATCCCATTGAAGGATCCTACCTATGACATTCTTGGGGCCACCTATGTGGTGCGCTCCTTGGATTTCAGCCGTTTAAAGAAAGGCGACAGCTTGATTGTGAATATGGTTGTTGACGACCAAATATTCCCACTTCCCATTGTTTACCAGGGCATTGAAACCATTCGCAATCGTGGCCGCGACCGTTATGAGTGTATTGCTATAGATGCCATCTTAGACGAAGGCACCATGTTCAAACCGGGCGAAGCACTCAGGATCTGGCTCAGCAACGATGCAAATCGCATACCGGTGATGATGGAAGCCAAAGTGCGGGTGGGCAGCGTCAAAGTGTACCTCGACGGGTACGAAAACCTGAAGTACCCTCTGAGTAGCCGGACAAAATAGATCGGATTATCTTTTCACAACTGATGAAGCTCCACTTGTTTTGGTACTTATCTTGCTTGGGCTTCCTTTGTAATATACCGTTGATGACCCACTACCCCTGAAATCCAGCTCCTCCGTCACCAATACCTCAGCTTTGGACGCACCGCTGGTACGTAAGCTACATTCTTCAAGCTCCGTATCGTAGGCTTGAAGGCGACTGGATCCTGACAAGCGCCCCTCGAGCTCTTCCACCTTGCCGACCAGCTGTAGTTTGGAAGCACCGCTCAGCCTGGCATCCAGGTCACCAGCATACAACTCTATTGATGCTGTGCTGGCACCACTCATCCGCAAGTCAATGTTTCTGCTTTGCAGCGGGTCAGCTGTGCGCAACCTGGCGGCACCGCTTAACCGGATGTCATTAAGCTGGTCGAAAACGATAGTCACCTTTAGCTTTGAAATATTTAAAAACCTGGCTTCGGTAGAAAGTTTGAGCGTTTGTCCTACCACTTCCGTACGGATGAAGTCCATCAGGTTTTCATCAGCTTCGATGATCAATGAGGGTTCATCACCCTGAACCAGCATAATGTCAAAACTGCCACCGGCTTGTATACCTGTAAACTTTTTTAAGCTCCGAAACTCCTCTGTGATTTGACCATTGCCTATCACCTGGTCAAGATAATAATCGCATGCATTGCAGCTAAAAAACACAATAATCAGGGTGATCACAGGGACAGCCCGTAAAAAATTAGTTTTCATGACTCTGTAATTTTGTTTTTAAAATGTTTCCAACTATGCTAATGACACTCAATTGCAGACATGGTTGCAAATCCCGACAGTTAATAAACTGATCTGGATTTGAGCCAAATTGATCTGTCAGATTGCTAATGACCAAAATTAAATACTTTTGCGTCAAATATTGCAAGCTATGGCATTAATTCATTCTTTCGAAAAAAGCGGCAATTGGCTTTTCAAATTTCGGGGTGAGATACCAGTGTTACTTTTTTTGGTTGCCATTCCCGTACTTTATTTCACCCAAAGTGAAGGGTTGAGTCATGCCATCCGGCAGCTCATAACCATTATTGCGATAGCCTTAAGCACCATTGGTTTTCTTATTCGAGCCATCAGCATAGGCACCACACCCAAAGGCACGTCAGGACGTAATACCAAACAGGGTCAGGTCGCTGAGAGCCTGAATAAGGACGGTATTTATTCTACCTTAAGGCATCCTTTGTATCTTGGAAACTACCTGATGTGGATCGGCATTGTGATGTTCACATTTAATCTTGCTTTCGTGCTGATCGTATCACTTGCATTCTGGCTTTATTATGAGCGTATTATGTTTGCAGAAGAACGTTTCCTGGAACGAAAATTTGGAGAGGACTATCTAAGCTGGGCCAACCAAACACCTGCGTTTTGGCCGTCATTCAAACATTATCGAAAAAACACCATGCCTTTCAGCTTGCGTAGCGTTCTACGCCGCGAGTATTCTGGTTTTTTGGCAACAGTATTGGGCTTTGTCTACATTGATTTGCTTCGGTATTATATTGAAACCGGAACAGTTGAATGGCAGCGCAGCTCGGTATTTGCTCTTGTGACTGCAATCATTATCACCTTGGTATTAAGAAGTCTGAAGCATTACACCAATTTGCTAAAAGAGGTTGACCGGTCATGAAATTAATTAAACGATCCGTTTTTCGATGTAGTTGGAGTTTAAAACGCTCAACACACCCATATAATCCAGGTGAAACCCAACCAGGTCTCCGGATTTAAATTTTAGCTTATTATCTCCCAGATCAATAGCCAGCATATCAGAGCTTGCACCTGTAACTTCCAGGCCTTTTTTGATTGGAAACAAATGCTTGGGATCTACATCCAGCAGGCCCACATCCAACAATGCCCGATATGACGTTTTTCCAAAATCTTTTTCGTTCACCTCAAAAGTTTCGCCGGCAAGATTAGTTCCTAATTCTCCTATAGGGACTTTAGGTTTCTCAATGAGTTCAACAATCTCGGAGTAAAGGGTAAATGAGTCCTTTTTCATGCCTTTAATGGTGTCGCCGGTTACAAGATCATTACCAAAGTAGAGCGTTTCACCTATCCGAAAATGATTTACGCCTTTGGGCAGCATCTTCTTCATGAGCAGAGGTATGGTAATGGATGAACCTCCGGACACCCAGGGGATTTGAATATTAAAGCTAGCTTCGACCAATTGTTTGTAGAGACTTAGCTGAATGAGTTTGTCATGACTGGGCATCACCCCATTGAGGCAGTTGAGATTGGTTCCAATACCGATAACTTCAATATTTGGAAGCTTGAAAATACTGGCATAAAAATCGAGTAGGGATTCGCCCATCACCCCTTCACGAAGGTCTCCCATTTCAATCATAATAATGATCTTATGAGTTTTGTTTTGTCGACCAGCCTCGGCAGATATCAGACTGATGGTCTCGAAATCAGTATTGAAACTTACATCAGCATATCGTATAAGGCTGGATAGGCTGCGGCGCGGTGGTGGCTTAATATATACTGTTTGCACAGCAGGGTTGATATCTTTGATTATCCTAAGATTACTGATGCGGCTGTCATGTACTTCTGTCACACCCATGTCCAGCAGCACATTTAGATAGGCTTTGTTACCACAAAGTAATTTCGAGACCACACCCCAATGTATTCCATTGCTGCTGAAGAGCTCATTCAAAAACCTGAAGTTATGATTAAGCTTTTCCTTATCCAATTCAATAAAGGCCATGATTATTTATGTATTAGTTTACGTTCAATTGTTGTTGGCAAACGAGTAAGCAACTCATAATTTAGCTGATCGCTCAACTCGCTAAAGGATGAGACGCTGATATCCAGATTGCCCTGGTTGCCAATCAGCACCACCTCACTGCCGGGTTCAACATCTTTAGCATAAGTGATATCCGCAATGAGCATATTCATGTTCACCATACCGATCACTGCCACTCGCTGTCCATTGATCAAGACGCGGCCTGAATTGCTGAGGGACCTGCTATAGCCATGTCCATATCCAGTGGGAATAACAGCAATTCGTTTATCTTCGGTGGCCAGGTAGGTTGTTCCATAGCTCACAAAACTTCCTTGCGGCACCTCTTTTACCACCATAACTTTGCTTTTCCATGTGATGATCCTTTTAATGGGATCTTTCTTGAACTTTCGCCTGCTCACATAGTGTATAAATGTTTCTTTGCTTGGCCAGTATCCATATTGTAGTATGCCGATACGTACCAGGTCAAGTTGGGTGTTTGGATAAGTGATCGTGGCTGCCGAGCTGGCGGCATGCAAACGTTCGGGGCGAATACCGTTCTCAACAAACACCTTGTGCAAACGTTTAAATGTCCTGAACTGGCGTTGCACCCTAACGTGATTGGCAATACTTTCAGCACCAGCAAAATGAGTGCACAACCCTTTTAACTCATAGTAATCTTTTTCTTGATTTAAATATTTTATGAGTTCCCCCAACAGGCTTAAGTCAAATCCGGTGCGGTTCATACCCGTTTCCAGTTCGATGTGGATATGGGCTTTCTTATTAAGAAGCTTTGCAGTTTCAATGGCCTTGTGAAAACGATCAAAATCAAAAACCCAAAACGATATCCGGTTAAGAATTGCCCATTCGAGCTGATCGGTGGGAATCCATCCCATGATCATGATATCGGTTTCAGGTTGTTTCACATTACAAACACGCTTGGCTTCGTCAACACTGAAAACGGAAAAATGAGTGATTCCGGCCTTCTCTGCTGCAGGCACATATTGTTCAATACCATGACCATAGGCATTTCCTTTGACTACGGATGAAATCAGTACATTCTTTTTAACAAATTTCTTTATAAACCGAATGTTATGCTCGATAGCTTCAAAGTCGAGTTCGATTATAGAAGGCGTTTCCAATTTGATTCAATTTCAAATATAAATATAATGATGAACAGCAATGACTGATGTATCAGCGCATCAGTCTGTATTCAAGGTATTTGTTGGTAAATCCATATTTTTCATAAAGAAAACGGGCCGGATTGTTGGGTTCAACATGCAATTTGATACTGCCTTTAGCCAATTCAATGGTTTTTTCCATGAGTTGCTTGCCATAACCTTTTCCGCGGTATTTTCCATTTACTGCAATATAAACCAAGATATTGGCTGGGATATAGCCATCCATTCCGGTACGGTTTATCACTACGGCACCTACAATTTCACTGCCTTCCATTCCGAGCAGAATAAATCCACCTACAACAGACGACTCGCCCTGAGCATAATCAATCGCTTTTCGTATTGATTCCTTATCATCCCTGAATTCGTCCAGGTGCGTATGCAGAAAGTCGATGGTCTGTTTCTTCTCCATCGTTGAAAGGGGTTGAAAGCTGTCAAATATTTTAATTTCCATTTTAATTTTATTTTATTGATTTATAACTATTTGTTATCATTCTTACACAAAGATAAGTAAAAAGCGAAGCTGAAATTCCAAAAATATTCGGATCGAGGCCAAAGGGCAGGGCGATATCCACCGCAATCAAACTGATGGTGGTGGTTCCACCGGCAAGCATTGACCACACAGCTGCCGGCTGACTGCTATGCTTAAGAAAAACTGCTGCAAGCAGCGGAATCAGTAATCCACTTACCATAAAAGCATACGAATAGAGCATCAGCGACAATACTTCGGTAAGTCTGAGTGCGATAAGCACAGCGATAATACCCAGCAACAGGGTCAGCAGTTTAGATACGAGCATCATCTGCCTGTTGTTTAGCTTAATCCTGAAAAACTTCTGCATCAAATCGTGCAACATATTGGACGAAGACGCCATCAGGCAACTGTCGGCAGTTGATAATATGGCAGAAAAATATGCAGACATCACCAGGCCCATTAAGCCCACTGGTAAAACCATTCGCAACAAAAGCGGTAACCCCATTTCAGCATCTATTGCTTCAGCAGGGCCAAAACCAAGTGTTGCAAACATGCCATTTAAATAGGCCACCCTTGCTAATAATCCCAACGTGACCCCCATGAATGCCATAATTGGCCACTCAAAAAGTCCTGCAATATACCAGGCTCTTTTGGCTGATTTAACCGACTTACTGGCATAAATACGTTGATATAGCGTCATTCCCACAAACCAAATAGGCAAAATGGTTACGATCCAATTGACCAGCATTTGCCAGCTTAGATTGTTGAGTGTGAAAAAGGCTTCAGGCAATGTAGCACTTATGGCAGCCCACCCTCCTACTGCTTTGTAGGCAATTGGAAGGGCCAACAATGTTAGCCCACTGATCAGGAAGATCCACTGCACGGTATCGGTGTAAATCACCGCCTTTATACCTCCCAAAACAGTATAAACAACTGCCACAAATCCCATTATGATCAAAGCTGTTTGTAAATCGAGACTGATAAATGCAGCTGACGCCAGTTTGGCTCCGGCTAAAAATTGTGAGCTCGTAAAACCCAGGTATCCTATACCCGAAATGATACCGGCCAGCATGGTTGCTGTTTTTCCATAGTGGTAATTGAACACTTCCGGAAAAGTGAAAAATTTCTCTTTCTCCGATAAAGTCTTGATATAAGGGATCAGGAACACTGCGCTAAGCCAGGCCCCCACCAACCCGGTGAACAACATCCAGGAGCCGGATAGTCCGATAAGAAATCCCAGTCCGCCCAGGCCGATAGAGAAACCGCCTCCTACATCTGTTGCAACCACAGACAGGCCAATATGCAAACTACCCATATTCCGGCCCCCAACATAGTAATCGTCCATGTTTTTGTTTCGGAGGTGAAAATAATAGCCCACTCCAAGCATGCCCAGCATATAGACGATAAATACGATGAAGTCAAATAGGGTCATCTGTTGTTTTTGGGAGCATCAATGTGTTTAGACCTGATGATTATAAAGGTTGTTTCCGGCATGAAAGCACTTTTCAGGCACTTACATTGGGTTTAACATTCATCCTGATCAAACCGATATGTTCAAGCCGGTTTGCATTGATCCACTGAAGCACAGCATCATACCTGTCAACAGGAACTATTAAACGTGGTTTTACACCAGCGGTTTTTGACACTTTGAGATAATTGCGACATTTCTCAATAACTTTCTGTTTTTGTGATGGTTTGGCTTCAATGAACTCATAAACCAATTTCTTGCCTCTTATCTCTGCTGAAACATCCGGTTTGAGGGTCATATTCTCCGATTCCAATTCAAATTGTGGCGGTCTCATTTTACCGACAGCATTAGATCGGACATCTTGATAACCCTTATTGTCCAAATGATTATGAAATAACTGAATGATCTTTTTTCTTGACATCTTATTATTCACTATGAATTATTCTAATTTAGTTTCTACAGAAACAAAAATACAACTTTTTTTTGACATAGCCATTGTTGATTCGTGAATCAATGAAAGTCAGGTATTTAAGAATATCATTCATAGCCCTCCATCCCAATGAAACCGTGTATGATAATAAGCTGTCTTAAAGTAAATTTGTGTTCCCAATATTTAACCGTTGAAAAAACGAATCGCACAAACAGAAGTCAAAAGAAACACCACACTACTCATCTGCAGGCCTGAAATCATCCAATGCAATCAATGGAGAGGCAGGTTCCTCCAATTCAAACATTTCCACCAAAAGTTGCATTGATTTTTTGAGGTCAAGTAATTGGTCATCAGGCAAGTCCTTCAACTTCTTGGAAAGTTGTTGATGCATGAGTTCAGGTGAAATCTCAAGCAGCTTAAAACCACTGGCTGTCAGGGCAATCGTATTCACACGCTTATCTCCTGATTTGGGAAGCCGGGCAAGAAAACCTTTTTTCTCCAACCTATTAACGATACCGGTTACAGTGCTCAGGTTCAGGTTCAGGTTTTTCGCAATCGCAGTGGTGGTGGAGTGATAATCATCACACTGTGAGAGGTAATTCAAACATAGCAACTGGGGGATGCTTATCCCAAACTCCTTCTGTATACGCTTGGATTCCAGATTGAGAGACCTGACTATTTTTCTAATATTGATGAGTACGTCTGTATATATCATGGTAATGGTTTTTACAGAAACCAATTGAGGAGCCAAATTACGAATTTTAGTGTAAATTCGCATTCATTAATTGCTTAGCCTCAGTGCCGGAAAAACCTTTCACCATACATCTTTACGCCTTGGCAGCCATGATACTGTGGGGTATATCCTATATCTGGTCAAAAATCGTATTTGAATACATGGAACCGGCTACTACGGTGATGTTTCGCCTGATCATTTCATCAATATTTTTATTATTACTTATCAAAGTAACCAAGCGCTATCAAAAAATACAACGGGAAGACCTTGGTATATTTATGCTCACAGCCCTGTTCAATCCTTTTCTATATTTCGTAGGGGAAAGTTTTGGGCTTGACAGGGTTTCACCTACAATCAGCTCGGTCATTATAGCCACCATCCCTATTTTTATGCCTTTCGCTGCTTATCTTTATCTAAAAGAGCGGCTCAGGCTGATCAACTCGATCGGGCTTGCAATATCTTTCATCGGAGTGATCGTGATCGTGGTTGATCGCTCATTTTCATTAAAGGCGGATCCACTAGGACTGGCTTTTTTATTTCTTGCAGTCATTTCGGCCATCATTTACGGCATTTTACTTAAAAAGCTCACAGGCAATTACAGTCCCCTTACCATCATTACCTATCAAAATATGATCGGTATAGTATATTTTGCACCTTTGGTATTGCTGCTCGAGTGGAACACCCTGCTTAATGTGCAGCCCGATTTCAGGATGGTATCCAGCCTTTTGCTGCTGGGTGTGTTCGCAAGCTCGCTGGCTTTCGTCTTTTTTGTGAAAGCAATCAAGCACCTTGGCATCGCTAAAGCCAACATCTATACCAATATGATACCCGTGTTCACCGCTCTTTTTAGTCTGTGGATTTTGCACGAATTGATTACCGCCGATAAAATTGCTGGTATTATACTGGTGATTGCCGGACTGGTGTTGTCGCAGCAGGGCAAGAAACACAGCAAAATAAGTGTTCGTATCACAAACCCCACAATACCCATAAAAAATGAAAAAAACAAGAGTTATCGTTTTAGGCGCAGGACTGGTAGGTAGGCCAATTGCACTTGATCTGGCACTGGATGACAATTTTGATGTTTCGGTTGCTGACATCGATCAAAAAAAACTGGATTCCTTTAGGCAGACTCATATTCAAGCTATTCATGCTGATCTCAGTGATCGGCAAAAGTTACAGGAGTTGATCCTTCCATTCGACTATGTGGTAAATGCCGTCCCCGGTTCTATGGGCTTTGAATGCCTGCACCGTATCATCGAGCATGGAAAGGATGTGGTTGATATCGCATTCTATCCTGAAGATATGTTTAGCCTGGATAAGCTGGCACGCGAGCAGGATGTTTGTGCCATCTGCGATATGGGTGTTGCACCAGGCATGAGCCATCTTTTAACAGGTTATGCTGCTTCTCAATTGGATGAGGTGAGTAAGGTCCTCATATATGTTGGTGGTTTGCCTGTGAAGCGCGAATGGCCTTGGCAGTACAAGGCCGTCTTCTCCCCTGCTGATGTCATTGAGGAATATACCCGGCCAGCACGGCTAGTAGAAAATGGCAAAGAAGTGATCAAAGAGGCCCTTTCGGAAGCTGAATTACTTAACTTTGAACCTGTTGGCATGCTTGAAGCCTTCAATAGCGATGGGCTCCGATCCTTGGTTAAGACCATTAAGGCCAATTATATGGCCGAGAAGACATTGCGTTACCCGGGGCATATAGAATACATTAAGGTGCTAAAGGCCAGTGGATTTTTTGATACCATGCCCACAACATTTAGCGGACATAAGCTCATTCCCCTGACCTTTACCCAGAAGATGCTGTTTGAGAAGTGGCAGCTTGGTCCCAACGAAGCAGACCTTACCGTCATGAAGATCATGGTGGAAGGGGTAAAAAGCGGCAAACACAAACGCTACACCTACGATCTTTATGATACTTACGATGCCGATACCGGCATCCATTCCATGGCTCGTACAACAGGCTATGCTGCAACAATGGCATTGCGCATGATGGCTGAAGGGCTGTATCACAAGCCAGGTATACAGGCTCCTGAGTTTGTGGGCCAGGAGCGTTCCTGTGTTGATTTTATACTGGAAGGCCTAAAAAAACGTGGGGTCATTTATAAGGAAAGCGTTAAGTCAGAAGATGAGGAGTAGATTGTATGCTTGATAAATAAACTACTTGCCAGGTTTCTGGCAAATTCATCATTTTTAATTTCCTGCGAAAATTGTTAGTTTTGTTTTTCGCAATGTTGATAATACTGAACTAATTCGACAAAACAGAACGAATAGTACAAATGGTGTTGCGAACTAATGCAAGATAGATTGGTGGTTGGTTTAAGTTTTACTAAAGCACTAAGATGGTAGACCAAAACAAGCCGGAAAAGCCTATAGCAAAGATATTTTGTAAAAGAATTCTATTGCCGTCAATGAAAGGTTTACTGGTTGCATTCTTATTTTCCATCTTATTAATTTCCGCTTCAATACGGCTCCATGCTCAGCCCAAATACATAGAAAAATCTGCGAAATATGAGGTAAGTGTTTTTGGCAAGCGCATCGGACATTTCACCGTCAATCAGAAAGAATCAGAAAATCGCATCGAAATAAATACCCTCACTGAGGTTGAAGTTCGAATTGTTTTTACCTTTAAGGTAAAATTTGTCCAGCGAAGCATCTACAGGGATGGAGTCCTGGTCAGCTCCAGGGTTCAAACCTACAAAAATGACCAGATCAATTCAGATATGCACCTGGAACGAAATGGAGGTATGTATACTGTGGTGGAGGATGGTAAAACCCGTACATTTGAAGGAAAAATAACCTACAGTGGCAGTTTGCTTTACTTTAATGAACCTGAAGAAATCACATCCATTTATATGGAACGTAGCGGCGAAAGCGCTGATATTGAATCCCTTACTGACAATTCTTATATTTTGAGTAGGGAAAAGGGCAGCAGAACCAACAAATACTATTATGAAGATGGCATTTTAACAAGGGCCGTTTTGTCACACCCTCTTGCCAGCATACACCTTCTGCTAGTGATCTAAAAGAATAACAATTTGATACACCTTATGGTTTATCATTCAAGCATAGAAACAGCTTACTATTTACTACCACTGATCGGATTCTTGATCGGTTTGTTTGCCACCCTGATTGGTGGCGGCGGTGGTTTTTTCTTTATACCCTTGTTGATATTGCTATACCAGGTACCTGCCCAAACCGCTGTCATCACATCACTTGTGGCAACCCTTCCCATATGCTTTGTTGGATCCGTAATGCATTATCGATATAAACAAATTGAGATCAATTTGGTTGGAACTTTTGCCGTTGCAGGTATGGCCGGCGCATTTGCCGGTGCTTTTTTGACCAGTGTGATAAGCCCTTCATCACTTAAGCTCGGATTTGGAATATACAGCATATTCATTGCTCTATTTATGGTTTACCGTACAAGGCGGGACATTCTAAGGCTAAGGGCCAAGAAACCAAATATTCCTTTTTCTATCAGAAAAAAAAGACTCTTAGGTTCAACATTTGGTTTTTTCTCAGGGCTGATCACCGGCACTTTTGGCACCAGCGGCACTGCTCCCGTCATTATCGGCTTGTTCACATTGCAAATTCCCGTAAAACTCGTTATAGGCACATCTATGCTGATCATTCTGATGAATACCCTATTTGCAACAGGAGCTCATATTATCCTTGGAAAGATTGACATCATGTTGGTTGTCTTTCTTTCGTCAGGTAGCATTGTGGGGGCTATCTTAGGCCCAAAATTACTAGCAAAAATAAAAACAGAACTTTTTGAAAATAAAATCAAATACGGATATTCTTTCGTCATAATTGTGCTGGGTTTTCTAATGATTATTGGTTAAAATTGCGTGTTCATAATGGATCTGATTCGAGGTATATATCTAATCATACTTGCTTATTTCGTCCTTGGCGGGATTGGGTTCTATCTGATCAACAGAAGAAGAGACCCTCAAGTGGCAAGGAAGAGTTATATAAAATTTGCTGTTTACTTTGTAATAATAAATATCCTTTACGCAAGCATTGTGGTTGTTCCGAGAGCATTTAACTATTCAGCCGTGGTTATTGTCTGTGTCGGATTTTATGAGCTATATCAGTTATTTAGGAAATGCCAATATCAGAATGAAGTATTTTTTGCACTGGCATGTTTGATTTATCTTGTTCTATCTGCCGGTTTTATTAGTTTCAGTCGGCTGTATGATTCCAGGCTCATCTTATACGCATTTCTGTTGATATCCATTTTTGATAGCTTCAGCCAGATTAGCGGTCAATTGTGGGGAAAAAAACTGCTTTTTCCTAATATAAGCCCGAATAAAACTCTAGGTGGACTGACCGGAGGTGGCATCGCAACCATACTAAGTGCAGGATTGCTTCGTAACCTGATTACAATAAATATGATAAGCTCCATGATATTGGTTGCTGGTTTGATCATTTTTGCTTTTGCAGGTGATGTTGCAGCCTCATGGTACAAAAGGGTATTTAAGGCAAAGGATTTTAGCAAGCTTATCCCCGGTCATGGCGGTTTTCTGGATCGTTTTGACAGCCTGATTACCGCGGGCGCCTGGGTTTATTTATATACACAATTTTGTATCTTCTAATATAAAATTAGACTATGGTCAACTCAATAGTAATCGCAATAATTTACCTGATTGGAATAGCCATTTTACTAATTTTCAATGAGCTTAATTATCGCAGAATGAGAGTAAAAGGAGAAATTACAAGAAAGTTTGCTCATTTTACAGCTACCATGGCGACCATCCCTTTCCCTTACATTTTCGACTCCCATTGGCATGTGCTTATGCTTGCAGTGATCTTCTTTTTAGCGCTAATACTTACCCAAGGCGGCACACTTCTCAAATCCATTCATGATATCAAACGCAAATCCATGGGCAGTTACCTGCTGCCATTTGCCATATATATATCTTTTTTGATCTCGAACCTTTTAGATAACAAAATACTATTTATTTTGCCCATGCTTATCCTTGCCATATGTGACCCAATGGCTGCCATTCTTGGTATGAGTGAGAACATCCCAAATGGAAAGCTAAATTTTTTCGGAATTAAATCCGAAAAAACCATAATCGGCACCACAGCTTTTTTCGTTACCAGCTTTACAATTAGCATTATAGCCTTATATTTTAATCGCGCTGCTTTTGACCTTAAAACCTTCTATATAGCCATTACCCTGGCATTGGCGACAACACTGGCTGAACTTTCCAGTTGGCGTGGATCAGATAATCTTAGCATCCCTCTTTTCGCTATTGCAGTATTGCTACTGCTGCTATAGTATGATTTTAATATTGTATAGGTTTACTAAATCAAAACAATAAGATTATGAAAGTTAACTTTAATGGTGAAAATATCCTAAATGTACCAAACCTTCTTAGCTTTTATAGGCTGATGATTTCTCCGTTTATCCTATTTCTTGCGCTTAGTTCTCAGGAAAATTTGTTTGTCATTTTCTTGTGTATAAGCCTCATTACTGACATTTTGGATGGAAACATTGCACGATTTTTCAAGCTTCAGACTCGCTTCGGGTCAGCTATTGATAACCTTGCCGATATGTTTACCTATGCCATGGCATTGTTGGGTATCTTTATGTTCAGGTGGGAAGAAATTGAACCGCATGCGTGGTTTCTGTATATTTTCCTGGCAATATTTATACTTAGCTATATCGTTGCTTTTATTCGCTTTGGAAAAATTCCGGGATTACATCTTTACGGAGCTGTAACAGCCGGTTATATACAAGGTGTTTTCTTCTTTGTGTTGTTTGTATTTGGGTTTTATGGCTGGATGTATTTCATAGCTGTAGGTTGGGGTATCGTGGCGTATATTGAGAAGATCATTGTTTTGTTCTTGCTTGACGATATCAGGATCGGGGTAAAAGGACTATACTGGTTGCTAAATTCGAAAAAGTGAAAATAAAATATAATACCATAAATAGTTATTTTCATTTTCTATAATGGCATATTAACAATAAGCTACTGTTTAACATTCATTTGTCATTTTCTGAAACGCATGTAAAATTGCAATATTTATAATCGGAGTCAATTAATATATAATATTATCATAAATTTAGATAATGGTATTGTTAAATAATTCACATATATTTAAATCCTGCTGAAGTGTTAAAAGTTATCAACATTCTTTTGCGATATATAACAGTATATAATTGATAAACATTTAATTATAAGACTTGGCAGTTGCAACCATACTCTCACCAATTTGTTAAATTCATAAATTGATATAAATTTATTACTTTTGTACCTTATTTTGGTCTTAGTATTTACTAACATTTAGCCAAATTGGAAAATATTAAAATCACTGAAATTAATGGAATTCAGCTGTATAACAGCTTTATTTCGGGAGCTCAGCGAATTTTTGAAAACCAGAAACACTTGAACAAAATCAATGTGTTTCCCGTGGCGGATGCTGACACCGGCACCAACCTTGCTTCAACCATGCGCAGCATAGTCAATGCATCCCAACCCCATGAGAACCTTAAACTCACTGCTGTTGCACTTGCAGATGCCGCATTGGTCGGGGCAAGAGGCAACTCAGGTATTATTTTCGCTCAATTTCTTTACGGATTCAGTAATGAGATCAAGGAAGAGGAGACGCTTACAGTTAAGGCTTTTGCAGAATACATGAAAAATGCAGTTAAGTACGCCTATGAAGCCATTGCAAATCCGGTTGAGGGCACCATGATCTCAGTGATCAAGGACTGGGCCGAATACATCTATCATCTCAAGGATACACTGGATGATTTCCTCAGGCTACTGCTCGACGGACTCAAGAAGGCAATGGAATCACTCAGCCTAACCACCAGGCAGATGGCTGTGTTGGCAAAAAATAATGTGGTGGATGCCGGTGCAAAAGGATTTGTAGTGTTTCTAGAAGGAATGTTTGATTATTTTAAAAACGGCGAAGCCGTTATTAAATTAGACACCTCAAAAATTGAAATTCTGGAGTCATTGGAAACCATCAACCATGAGGAGGTCAGTTACCGTTTCTGCACCGAAGCGCTCATCAATGGGCAGGACATGAAACGGGAGCAGTTGGCCCAGATCATGGCACCCTATGGTGACTCTATGGTTATTGCCGGTTCGCCAACCAAGATGCGTGTACATATTCATACAGATGAACCATGGAAGCTGTTTGAAGATATTTCATCTGTTGGCACCATTGCCTTCAAGAAAGTGGATGATATGGTGCTCCAAAATGATGTGGCATCCAATCGCAAACACGATATCGCGCTGGTTACTGACTCCACCTGCGATATTCCTTTGGAGCTTCTAAAAAAGCACCAAATACAGGTAGTACCACTTACAGTGCATTTTGGAGATGATTTTTACCTGGATCGAATTACCATGCAACCAGAGCAATTTTTTAACAAACTAAAGACCTCAACTGTTTATCCCACTACTGCTCAGCCTGCCTTCCCCGAATTCATGAACAGGTATAATTACCTTGCCAGCCACTATAAATCCATCATCAGTGCCCACATTAGTTCAGGCATGAGCGGCACCTGGCAAAACAGCCTAAATGCAGCTCGTAAAATGACTGATGAAACTGGCAAAAATATATCAGTTATTGATACCAAAAGGCTTACCAGTGCTTTAGGACTGATTGTGCTTCGTACTGCTGAAGCGATTGAAGCAGGTATGAATCATGATGAAATTGTAGAAAAGATAAACAAGTGGTCAACTGATACACGAATCCTCGTTACCTCCAGAACCATGAAATATATGGTAAAAAGTGGACGCGTTAGTTACTCCAAAGGCTTAATTGGTAAATTATTGGGTATCAAACCAATTGTTGAGGTAAACCAAAAAGGAAAAACAGAAGTGTTTGGGAAACCATTCTCTGAAAAGGCAAGCATGAAGATGGTCATGAAAGAAATGGAACGCTTTGTTACCGGCAAGAAGATCTGGGGTTATGCCATATCCTATTCTGACAATGAAAGTACAGCCAATTGGTTTGCTGAGCAAATGGAAAGCCTGGTTGGTAAAAAACCTGTTTTTATACAGCAAGCCTCCCCTGTTTTGGTTACAAATACCGGACCGGGTGTTGTTGCGCTGTCAGTGATGTTAGAGTAAAACCTCAATAATTGTTCCGATATTGTAAACAAGTTGTCTTCCGAATTCTTCGGTTAGCAATTCCTGATATCTTATACCGATTCTAAATACGCCTATACGACTTTAGCCAAAGCCTTTAAATCCTATATTTGCATCACAAACTATTGTTAATAAATAAACAATAATAAGACTCTATGATTACCAGACAGTTGACAC
>CALAZZ010000153.1 GCA_937926515.1 uncultured Bacteroidales bacterium
ATGATTGATCGTTATAGTCTTACCGGGTTTACCGGAGGTTTTAGCCAGACCTTTCTTTGATGTGATCATGTTGATAAGTGATGATTTTCCAACATTGGATCGTCCAATAAAGGCGTACTCCGGAAATTTTGGTTCAGGGAGATGGGTAACAGAGGTATTACTCATTAAAAAAACAGCACTTGTGATCATCATTTTATTCAATTATTGAGTGCGCTCATCAATTTCCCGGCTCACAAATCAAGCTTATTTCAAATGGAGGGATATGTATCCATTCTTGTTGGAAGAAAGATGTCTTGACTTTTTTTCTTCATAGATATCTGCAATTGTCACGATAATCCCAGTCTCTTCCACCTGACCAAAGGATTCATTAAAAGCAGTGCCAAACATACGCATAGAAGATGAAAGGTTCATATAAGCACTCACCAATGGGGGTATGTTTTCTTTGTTCTTACGTACCAAGTGCTGCAGCACTTTATAGTCTCTTGCGTAATCTCCTCCAACAAAATGCTTGCTCAGATTTATAGTATCAGTTTTATAAGGTAATGGCCGGTGTGGATAAACAAGTTTGTCAGGGTCTGGAAAATATAGATTCATGAAGAAAAGGATCAAATCACGTGCCAGTGCATTGTAATGACCATACATGGTTACTTTCCCAAAAAAATACTTCACATCAGGGTAGTCCATGACAAGCGCCCCCAGGCCATCCCACAAATTATCAAGTGAATACATGCCTTTTCGCAAGTTCTTAGCTGGTTGATAATCAGGCTGTACAAAACTACGGCCAAGCTCAATGGTCGATGATAAGTAATCCTTTATAAATTTCTCTGTATAGTGAAAAAGCTTTGCTGTTGGAGTTTTCACCTGACCATTCTGATCTAGTTCAAGATCATTGCAATGTATAAACCTGTACCCTCCCGTGATAATCCGATCTTTTGGATTCCATACGATCAGTTGTTTAAATGAATTTTCGCCCCGGTCATAATCGTCAATATCCATTGATTTGCCTGTACCCCCACCGGAAGCACGAAAACTGAGTTCACGCAGTCGACCAATTTCTAACATGGTCGAAGGCGAATCTTGCTCAGAAACAATGTATATCTCGTTCTCACCGTTATTTGTTCTCTTAACAAACTTATCTATGGTCAATTCCGAAAGTATTGCCTCAATTTCTACCGGTGGAATAATTTCTTCCATAATGCATTCTCGAGTTAAATGTTTGGATAATCCATGGCTGGATTAAATACTGCATCTTTGTCCTTTCCCAGTTGATAAATATACCTGCGTAACTTCTCGGCCCACTGTACATCAGTGAAACTTCGGTCAAATATGGTGTATGGAACTGGTTTACCAATAGTTATACGTATAGTTTGATTATTTTGTTTATAAAACTCATCTGCAAGGTACAACATTTCAAGATTGGCCTTAATTCCAATCTTTTTTCTCAACTGTGCAAGCCGGTAAAAAAAGTTGGTGTTTCGACCGCTTATGTGCGCAGGTACTATATCACGCTGATATTGCTTAGCTTTTGTCAGAAAGGTTTTCTTCCATTCAAGATCGGCAATAACCTTTCCCTTTTTCCTCGAAACCAGCCCAAAAGGAAAATAACAAATGATAGAACTACCGGCAAAAGTATCGTTCAGAATACGGATGTTCTCTGCATTGCTGCCATGCTTATTGATGGGAATAAACAATGGTTTCAGGTTTATCAAAAACAAAAGGATATCATTAACAGGAAACAAAATGTCTTTTCTAACTTTACCCACAACCTGCATCAAAGCAATTCCATCCAGACCACCCAATGGGTGATTGGATGCAATAATTGCCCGTCCCTTAGCCGGAACATGCTCCAATCCAACCACCTCAACATTGGCATTAAATTCTTCAATGATGGCATCAACAAATTCCAACCCATATAAATCCTTCGACTTGTTTATAAAAGAATTGACCTCATCCTGATGAATGATTTTTTTAAGATAATTAATTATGAAACGAGGAATGCAGGGTGCAAGATGTGGGTTCTTTGCACGCATAACTTTTTCAACATCAATAAGTTTATCGAATTCTTGACCCTCTGCCATGAGCTTAATACTTCCAGGTTTAATATCCTACAAATATATTTAAATAAAAGCTCAAATCGCTCAGGAGTAAACATTAGAGCTGTATTCATTCCCTAAACTCAGGCTGTTCTTGCATCCTTCCACCACATCCCACTGCTAGTGTAAATTTTTGATACTCATATTCAATAACTTACAAAGTAATTAACAATATAATGCAAATTGTTTGCAACATTTTCCAAAAAAAGTGGTAAAAAATGGCATAATGTGGGAAAAAATGCAGTATTTTTACGAATCTAAATTGCAATTTTTTGAGCTATCCGATCGGATCATATCACTGTAAGCTTGATGCAAAGGGGCGTTTGATGCTACCTGCTGATTGTAAAGACCAGCTTGGCGAAATTGCTGAGCAGGGTTTTGTGCTTCGGCCAGGCCTGTTTAATAAATGCCTCGAATTGTATACTATGAATGATTGGTTAAAAAACCAAAACAAATTGAAATCATTAAATCAATTTGTGAAATCCAATGTAGAATTCATTCGTAAATACAACGCCGGAGCAAAACAAGTGAAGCTGGATAGTACGGGCAGGCTGCTGATTCCCAAAAACCTGATCTCTGATGGTGGTTTACATAAAGAGGTTATTCTGACCTCGCTCACCGCCAACATGGAGCTATGGGACAAAGACACCTATCAAGAAGAGATTAACCGATTCGACGCTGATGAGTTCGGAAAATTGGCAACTGAAAAGCTTGGCAATATTAACGACAACGGCGAATAAATGGTCTATCACAATCCGGTCTTGCTTCACCCAAGTATTGAAGGGCTAAATATAAACCCCAATGGTGTTTATGTGGATGCAACCTTCGGTGGTGGTGGTCATGCGCATGAGATTTTAAGCCGGTTAAAGCAAGGCCGGTTGGTGGCTTTTGACCAGGATGAAGATGCCAAGTCAAATATTCCTGAAGACAACAGATTGTTATTCATACCCCAGAATTTTCGTTTCATGAGAAATTTCCTGATGCTGCATGGTCTGGACCAGGTGGATGGTATTTTGGCAGATCTGGGTGTGTCATCATATCAGTTCGATAAAGCTGAAAAAGGATTCTCTACTCGTTTTACGGGGCCTCTCGATATGCGCATGGATAAAAACAATCCGATTGATGCACGTCAGGTCGTAAATGAATATGATCAAGCTGAACTCAAGCATATTTTTCAAGTATATGGTGAATTGGATCGTGCAGGCCAAATGGCAGCAGCCATCTGCCAATTTCGAACCTCGAAAGCTATGGAATCAACTGCCGATCTAAAACAAGCTGTTGTAAGGCTGCTCCCAAAAGGAAAGGAAAACAAAGTCATGGCTCAATTATTCCAGGCTATACGAATGGAAGTCAATCAGGAGATTGGAGCATTGAAACAGTTTTTGGAACAATGCACATTATGCCTGAATCATGGCGGCAGGTTGGTCGTTATTGCTTACCACTCCCTGGAAGACAGGTTAATAAAAAACTTTATGAGGGCTGGAAACTTTGAGGGTGCCATAGAAAAGGACTTTTTTGGCAACCCCCTAACACCATTTAAGCTGATTAACAAAAAACCCATTGTCCCTGAGGAGGGTGAGATTAAACAAAACAACCGTGCCAGATCTGCACGCTTGCGAATTGCTGAAAAAAAATAAAACATGTCTGACCTCAACCAAAATAGCAACACAATAAACACTGAGACTGAACCGAAATCCAGAGGTTTCTTAAAAAAAGTCACCGATGGCATACTCGATGTGTTGGGCGGCGAATTCCTCATGCACGATAAAGCCAGGAAGCAATTTAGCTATATCATGTTTCTTGCCTGCATCGCGCTGGTCTATATTGGAAACAGTTACTATGCAGAACGCACCAGCAGAAAGATAGACAACTTGAATCGGGAACTTAAAGAATTGCACTATGCCTACATCACTAGCAAATCTGAACTCATGCATGAGAGTAAACAATCAGAAATAGCCAGGAAATTGCATTCAACTGGCATAAAAGAATCCGTTGAACCGGTATTGCGGCTGGTAGCCAAAAAAGAACAGTAAAATATGCGTGATCCAAAAGGAGACATATTATTACGGGTCTATCTGCTGTATACAGTGATGCTGCTTTTTGGCATTGCCATTATCATACGCATCGCATACATACAATTTAATCTAGGGGATGAATTACTACAAAAAGCCGAGCAGCAGGAATTGCGCGTATTCAATATTGAGGCGACCAGAGGCAATATCCTTGCTTCTGATGGAGCTCTCCTGGCCACATCAGTACCGGTTTTTGAGGTACGTATGGATGTTGCTTCCCCTTTAATTGATGATCCCTATTTCAATAGCCGTGTGGATTCGCTTGCTGAAAAGTTGTCGCTGCTGTTCAGAAACAAATCAAAGACAGATTATGCAAATGAATTACGTAGGGCACGCAATCGAGGTAACCGATATTTATTGATTCGCAATAGGGTAAGTTATTCAGAGTTGCAAACCATGCGTAGCTTCCCAATATTTGAAAGGGGTAAATACAGAGGCGGCTTGATCGCAATACCCAGTGAAAAAAGAGAAAAACCATTTAAACAGCTTGCAAGCCGCACCATAGGTTATGAAAATCAACGTGAAAATCTCTTTGTTGGGGTTGAGGGTGCATACCACCATGTATTAAAAGGGATTGATGGCAAACAACTCAAGCGCCGTATTAATAATGGGGACTGGAAACCTATTTTTAATGACAACGAACTGGAGCCTCAAAACGGCAAGGATGTTTTGACCACCATCGATGTCAACTTGCAGGATGTGGCCGAAAGTGCGCTGAGGCGCAATTTAACAGAGAACGGCGCCTATCAGGGGTGTGCCATTCTGATGGAAGTGGAAACAGGTTTTATTAGGGCAATAGCTAACCTCACATGGGATAGCACCACAAAATCATACCGGGAAACATATAACTATGCGATAGCTGAAAGTGTGGAACCCGGCTCTACATTCAAACTTGCTTCAATGATGGTATTGCTTGAAGACAAGAAAGTTAAGATAAGTGACAGCATGAATGTTGGTCCGACCGGAAAAGCTGTCTACTACCGTAGAACATTAAGTGATGTATATCCAATTCGCGACGGACGGTTTTCGGTAAGAGAAGCATTTGAAAAATCATCAAACATAGCAATAGCCAAACTGGTGTATGAAGCTTACCATGAAAATCCTGACAAATTTGTTGAACACTTATATGCGATGGCACTGAATAAGCCACTTGACATTGATATTCCAGGCGAAGGTCAACCATTCATAAAACATCCCTCAGATAAAAAGAATTGGTATGGTACTACCCTACCCTGGATGTCTATCGGTTACGAGATTCAACTCACACCACTTCAAACACTTACTTTTTACAATGCGGTAGCAAATGGAGGGAAAATGGTCAAACCTCAGTTTGTCCAGGAGATCAGGCAGGGAGGCATCACTATTGAATCATTTAAGCCAATCATTATCAATAAATCCATAGCTTCAAGTAAAACGATCGATACTGTTAGATCATTAATGGAAGGTGTTGTTGAAAGAGGTACCGCTCGTCAGCTTCGTAACAATGCCTATAAAATTGCAGGTAAAACCGGAACTGCCCAAATCGCATCCGGAAGCAGCGGCTACAACAAACAAAATTACAATGCTTCTTTTGTGGGTTATTTTCCTGCAGATAATCCAAAATTCAGCTGCATTGTGGTAGTGAACAACCCATCTTCCGGTAAAATATATGGAGGTGCAGTGGCAGCACCAGTATTTAAAGAAATCGCTGACAAGGTATATGCCACCCGCCTGGATATACATGATGGTTTCCCTACAACTCAAACATATTTGGCACAGCTGTCCCTAAATCAAAACATGACCTTTCATGATGATGCCATTCAGCTTTGTGCCGGTTTGGGATATAGTACTAATGACCACAGCAATGGCAATTCATGGGTCAAGGTCAAAAACGAAGGGGAGAAGATGCATCTGGATGGAGTTGATATAAGCAACTCAATTGTACCGGATGTGATTGGTATGAACGCCAGGGATGCCATATACCTGCTTGAAGATTTGGGCTTACGTACCACATTAGCAGGCCGAGGACATGTCTATCAGCAATCAATCCGTCCCGGAACTGAATTTAAGAAAGGTGACCTGATCGAACTAAGATTGAGAAGTTTATAATGAGGAAGATCCTAGCAGACATATTATATAAGTGTCCCGTTAGGGAGGTCATTGGTACAGTTGAACAAGCTGTGACTGGTATTGCTTTCGACTCCAGAATGACGAAGCCTGATTATGCATTTGTTGCGATTAAAGGGACGCAAACAGATGGTCACAAATTTATTGAACAAGCAATCGCTAATGGCGCCAATGCAGTAATCTGTGAGGAAATACCAAAGAACAGGACACCCGGAACGACATACATAAAAGTCAGATCCAGTGCATTCAGCCTTGGAATCATTGCATCAAACTTTTTTGATATCCCTTCATCGAAAATTAAATTGATCGGAATTACAGGGACCAACGGAAAAACTACAATTGCCACGCTGCTTTATCGCCTTTTCCGGCAATCAGGATTCCAGGCAGGATTGATATCTACCATCGAAAACCGCATAGGAAAAAAAGTAAGCGGAACAACCCATACCACCCCTGATCCGGTTGTTATCAACAATTTACTGCATCAAATGGTGGAAAATGGATGTACACATGCATTTATGGAGGTGAGTTCACATGCACTCGTACAGCACCGGGTAAGTGGAATTATGTTCTCTGGAGGCATTTTCACCAACCTGACCCACGATCACCTTGATTATCATAAAACCTTTGACGCTTACAGGGACGCTAAGAAAATACTATTTGACATGCTTCCCAAATCCGCATTTGCACTCATCAATAGAGATGATCGCAATGCCCAGTTCATGGTTCAGAACACCCGTGCCAAAGTTCAAACTTTTGCTTTACAACACCATGCTGATTTTAAAGGTAAACTGATTGAAAATCAGTTTGAAGGATTATTAATGGATGTTGATGGCCAACAAGTTTATACCAGACTCACAGGGGCATTCAACGCAAGTAATTTGCTGGCGATTTATGCTGCAGCCTGTCTTATTGGTATGGACAAAATTCATGCTTTAACAGGATTAAGTATGTTAAAGCCGGCAGCAGGCAGATTTGAATATGAGCGGTCTGCCGAAGGCATTGTTGGAATCGTAGATTATGCACACACACCTGACGCATTGGAAAATGTACTAAAGACTATTAATGAAATACGTTCGCATAATGAACAACTTATCACAGTCATAGGTGCAGGGGGCAACCGTGATAGAAGTAAACGACCTAAAATGGCAGAGGTTGCATCGGATATGAGCGACAGGCTCATACTTACCTCTGATAACCCAAGAATGGAAGACCCAACAGATATCATAAATGAAATGCGTACCGGGGTGCCTCCCCAGCATTACAAAAAAACACTTGCAATAACTGACAGGCGAGAGGCAATACGCACAGCTTTTGCACTATCCAGGCCTGGAGATATCATTCTTGTTGCCGGAAAAGGCCACGAAAAATACCAGGAAATTAAAGGTGTACGCTACCCATTTGATGATAAAAAGGAATTGTTCAACCTGTTAAAACCAACACAAGCCTGATGTTTTATTATTTATTTACATATCTCGATCATACATTTGATATTCCCGGAGCACAGGTATTTCAATACATATCATTCAGGGCATCAATGGCTGTAATCACTTCATTGATCATATCTCTCTACTTTGGTAAAAGATGGATCAATTATCTGAATCGCAAGCAAGTAGGTGAAACAATTCGAGACCTGGGGCTGGAAGGACAGCTCGACAAGCAAGGTACCCCAACCATGGGAGGTTTGATAATTCTGGCTTCACTTGTTGTTCCAACATTGTTATTCACTGATCTCTTTAATAGTTACATCCTCTTGATGCTTTTCACAACAATCTGGCTTGGAGGGTTGGGATTCCTGGACGATTATATTAAAGTTTTCAGAAAAGATAAAAGAGGCCTACCGGGCCGCACAAAAATTATCGGTCAGGTTATTTTGGGAATCGTTGTGGCCACTACCATGTACCTTGATGAAAGTGTTGTGCTGCGCGAAAAACCCCGTGACATTACACAGATCGTACAAAGTATTGAAACGGAAGGACCGTCATCGCGGTTTCTCGTAGAAGAAACCCGCTCAACAAAAACCACCATCCCTTTCATCAAAAACAATGAATTCGATTATGCGGTGCTTCTGAAATGGCTTGGACCGGGCTATGAAAAATGGGCATTTTTAGTCTTCGCACCTATCATTATTTTGATCATAGCAGGTGTTTCCAATGGAGCAAATCTAACGGATGGCATGGATGGTTTGGCTGTAGGCACCTCAGCCATTATCGGCACTACCTTGGGGATTCTTGCTTGGGTTTCGGGCAATATCATCTTTGCTGATTATCTCAATATCATGTACCTGCCCAATACTGGTGAGTTGACCATTTTTATTAGCGCATTTGTTGGCGCCAATATTGGTTTTCTATGGTACAATTCATATCCGGCTCAGGTATTTATGGGTGATACCGGTAGTTTATCGATAGGTGGAATTATAGCAGTATTTGCCATCATCATACGAAAGGAGCTGCTTATACCCATCTTATGTGGCATTTTCCTGGTTGAAAGCCTTTCAGTTATGCTACAGGTAAGTTATTTCAAGTATACCAGAAAACGATATGGAGAAGGTCGCAGAGTTTTTAAAATGGCACCTCTACATCATCATTATCAACTACTTGGACTTCCCGAACCTAAGATAGTATTGCGCTTTATGATCGTTGGAGTGATGCTGGCCGTGCTTACGATAATAACCCTCAAATTGAGGTAATTAAATAAAATGAATGACAAAAGGTTCAATTACCGGAATGTGGTTGTGCTCGGTGCTGGAGAGAGTGGCTGCGGAGCGGCTTTACTTGCCAGCAAACATAACATAAAGGTATTTGTATCAGATAATAAACCTATTAAAAAAGCTTACAAAGACGTTCTTTTAAATAATGAAATTGATTTTGAAGAAGGCAAGCATGATCATGCTCGTCTGCTTGAGGCCGATCTGGTCATTAAAAGTCCTGGTATCCCTGACCATATACCAATTGTAAAGGCGATGAAACTAAGCAGGATTCCTGTCATAGATGAGATTGAATTCGCTTCGTGGTTTACAAATGCGTTCATCATTGGAATTACTGGGAGCAACGGTAAAACAACCACCACACTGCTAACAGGACATATTCTAAAGAAGGCTGGTATGAATGTGGGTGTTGCCGGCAATGTGGGACAAAGTTTTGCCCGGATGGTGGCAGATTATGATCATGATCACTTTGTGTTAGAGATTAGCTCATTTCAGTTGGATGGTTTGATGGACTTCAAAGCCGACATCGCAATTCTCTTAAATATCACACCTGACCATCTTGATCGATATGGTAATGATTTCCAAAGCTATGCTGATTCAAAATTTAAAATTACACAAAATCAATCAGAAAATGATGCTTTCATCTACTGGGCTGATGATCCTGTCATAAACCGGCAACTCAACATCCATGAGGTGAAAGCACGCAAATTTCCCTTCAGCATTGGCAATGATACCGGTGCAGAAGGAGCAACCATGAAGAATAATAAAATCGTGTTCAATATCAATAAAACAAAGAGTCATATGACACTTGAACAACTTGCTTTACAAGGAAAACACAACAGCTACAATAGCCTGGCTTCAGGACTGGCAGCCAAATTATTGCAAATCAGAAAGGACACCATTCAACAAGGTCTATCTGATTTTCAAAATATTGCACACCGGTTGGAATATGTAGCCAATGTTCATGGGGTATCCTATATAAACGATTCAAAGGCAACCAATATCAACGCAACCTGGTATGCGCTTGAAAGTATGGACCGGCCAGTCATCTGGATAGCCGGAGGTGTTGACAAAGGCAACAATTATCAAACCCTTACACCCTTGATTCAAAAAAAAGTAAAGGCCCTCATTTGCCTTGGGGTGGATAATCATAAAATTATGGAGGCTTTTCAGAATGAAATTGATATAATCATCGAGGCTAGTTCAGCTGATGAAGCTGTATTTCAGGCCTCTAATATTGCTGCAAAAAATGATGTGGTGTTGTTATCACCTGCATGTGCCAGCTTCGATTTGTTTGATAATTATGAGGATCGTGGAAATAAATTTAAAGATGCTGTAAAAAAATTATAGCTTCAGAATATGCAAAACATCTTCAGATATATAAAAGGGGACAAAGTGATCTGGTCAGTGGTATTGCTGTTGTCGATCTTTTCACTATTGGCAGTTTACAGTTCAACAGGTACTTTGGCTTATCGATACCAGGGAGGAAATACGGAGTATTATATGCTCAAACACCTCATTATTCTGTTTCTGGGCCTATTCTTTATGTATCTGGCACATAAGATCAAGTATATTTATTATTCGCCATTATTCAAACTGGCTCTGATCATAGCAATCCCACTGCTATTCGTAACCTTATTCTACGGGCTTAACCTCAATGAAGCTAAACGAGTTCTGCCACTTCCTTTTGGGTTAACTTTTCAAACCAGCGATTTGGCGAAACTTACTCTGATCATGTACCTGGCCAGGTTACTGACAAAGAAACAAGACCACATTAAGGACTTTAAGTCAGCGTTTGTCCCCATTATGCTTCCTGTTTTAATCGTTGTCTTCCTGATTCTTCCAGCAAACTTCTCAACTGCTGCCATGCTTTTCACTACCAGCTTGGTTTTGATGTTTATTGGCCGGGTGAATATGAAATACATTTTCTCTCTGATTGGAATAGGCCTGGTTGCCCTTAGTATTTTTATTCTTGTGCTTATGCAGCTACCTGATGATAAGCAAGGTAGACTGTGGACATGGAAAAATAGAATTGAGAGTTTCTCAAGTGGTACAGGTGATAATTATCAAATTGAACAAGCTCAGATTGCTATCGCAAATGGTGGTATTTTCGGAAGGATGCCGGGAAACAGCACGCAACGAAATTTCCTTCCCCACCCCTACTCTGATTTTATTTTTGCGATCATCATTGAAGAATACGGCCTCCTTGGTGGTTCGTTTATTGTATTACTTTACCTGATCCTACTATTCAGAGCAGTTGTGATCGTCACAAAAATACCACAGACTTTTGGTGCCTTCCTAAGCATAGGAGTTGCGTTTAGCCTGGTATTCCAGGCAATGATCAATATGGGTGTAGCTGTTGGCTTATTGCCGGTCACAGGTCAACCGCTGCCATTGATCAGTATGGGTGGTACATCCATCTGGTTTACAAGTTTGTCATTAGGAATTATTTTAAGTGTAAGTAAAGAATTAGGAAAAAAAGAATCTAGCATAGCAGATGCATCCGAAACCAATTAAAATAGTAATCAGCGGAGGTGGGACAGGAGGTCACATCTTCCCTGCAATCGCCATTGCCGATAGTGTGCGTCAGCTTAAACCTGATGCAGATATCCTATTTATTGGTGCGCAGGGCCGTATGGAAATGGATAAGGTGCCTCAAGCTGGGTACTCTATTAAAGGGCTATGGATTAGTGGGTTGCAAAGAAAGATGAGTTTTAAAAATTTGAGTTTTCCGTTCAAACTTCTTTACTCATTATTCAAAGCATACTCCATATTACGTAAATATAAACCAAATATCGTTGTTGGTGTTGGAGGCTATGCAAGTGGACCAACATTGAGGGCGGCTCTATGGCTAAATATTCCAACCTTGATACAGGAACAAAACTCATATCCCGGTATTACCAATAAATTATTAGGACGAAAAGTAAACCGAATATGCGTGGCTTATGACAATATGGAAAAATGGTTCCCGAAAGAAAAAATTGTACAAACCGGGAACCCTTTAAGAAAAGCTGCCGTTGATATTGGAGGTAAAACTAAATTGGCACACAAATTCTTTGAATTGAAAGAAGAGAAAACAACTGTACTCGTTGTCGGGGGGAGTCAGGGAGCCAAAACAATTAACCTGACACTAAACCAAAACCTAAAACAGATCTGCTCCGAAGGCATACAGTTGATATGGCAAACAGGCAAAACATACTATAATGAAGCCAAGGAGGTTACCTCCAAAGCTGGCCTTAAAGATGCAGTTAAGCCTGTCGCATTTATCAATCGCATGGATTTGGCCTACGCTGCAGCTGATATCATTGTTTCACGTGCAGGTGCCATGGCTATTTCTGAGATTGCGGTTGTTGGAAAGCCTGTCATATTCATCCCTTTTCCATTTGCATCCGAAGACCATCAAACAAAAAATGCAAAAAGACTGGTGCTGAAAAAAGCTGCTCTTCTTGTCGAAAATAAAGATGTCAGTGAGTTATTGCTGCCTACAATTATTAGTCTCTCGAAGAACAAGCAGCTACAAAACGAGCTCGCAAAAAATATTTCTCAATTTGCAATTACAGATGCAAGTGAAAACATTGCTAAAGAGATTTTAGAATTAGTATAATACATGAAGATAGAACCAAAACATATTATTTATTTCCTTGGCATTGGTGGTATTGGCATGAGTGCCATTGCACGTTATTACAATTTGCAGGGGGTTGAAATTCATGGTTATGATCGTACCGAAACTCCACTCACAAAACAACTCGAAAGCGAAGGCATATACATTCACTATCAAGAAGATATCAGCAAAATACCTGAAAATACAAATTTGGTAATCTATACTCCCGCCGTTCCTGAAACAAACGCTGAATTTGCCTACTGCCGTGGAAAAGGGCTGCCCATGAAGAAAAGATCAATGGTTCTGGGTGAGATCAGCCAGGATAAATATACCATTGCAGTAGCTGGCACACATGGAAAAACAAGCACTACTTCTACCATTGCCCACCTGATGCATGAATGTGGGTTGAAGTTCACAGCATTTATAGGAGGTATTAGTAATAACTTCAGCAGCAATTTAGTACATCATCCAGAAAGCGATATAATACTGGTCGAAGCTGATGAATTTGATAGGTCATTTCTTCAACTACATCCGGATATTGCAATCATAACTTCAATGGACGCTGACCATTTGGATATCTATCATGATTACAAAAAGTTGTATTCATCGTTTGAGCAATTTGTATCGCAAATAAAGGACCGGGGACATTTGATCAAAAAAATAGGCTTAGATATCCATTCAAAACAAAACACAATCACTTTTGGATTAAATGAACAGGCTGATTATCATGCAAAAAATATTCTAAAGTCAAATAATAGGTTCTTCTTTAATCTGGTAGCCCATGGTAAAATCGTTGAGCATGTGGAGATAAAAATTCCAGGTAGGTACAACATCGAGAATGCAATGGCAGCACTTGCCGTAACACAACTCCTGGGAATTGACATCAAGAAATCAATCCAGGCACTGACTACCTATAGAGGTGTTAAGCGAAGATTTGATATTCGACTCAATTCTGCTGATCGCATATATATTGATGATTACGCACACCATCCCGAAGAGTTAAAAGCCTGTATATCTGCAGCTAGAGAACTCAACCCGGGAAAACGGATTACTGGAATCTTTCAGCCTCATTTATATAGCCGAACCCGCGACTTGCTTGATGATTTTGCCGATGCACTTAGTCTATTAGACGAATTAGTTTTACTTGATATCTATCCGGCAAGAGAAGAACCTATTCCTGGCATTGAATCCAAAACCCTGTTCGAAAAAGTAAAGCTGCCCAGTAAATACTTGCTTAAGAACACTGAAGTAACTGATTTCCTAAGGCAAAATCCACCACAGGTATTATTAACCTTAGGCGCCGGCGATATTGATAAATTGGTAGAACCTATTGAAAACCTACTCAAGGAGCTATGAAGGGAATTATTAATATAACAATTTGGATCATCAGCATAGCTGGTCTAACCGTGCTTTATGGCTTTGCGCGAGAAAGCTACCGCAGTTCCATTATTCAGGATATGAAAGTATCAATAGTCAGACCTGAATTCAGAGGCTTTTTGGACGAAAATTTAATCCTGAATACCATCTATAACCAGGCTGATTCAATAGTCGGCAGGCAGGTTAAGCATATTAACACACATAATATCAATACTATACTTAATAAAATACCTTGGGTTTCAAGCAATCAGATTTGTATTAGCCTCGACGGCACCTTGCATTTATATATAAGTGAAAGACAAGCATTTCTTAGAATTTTTAGCCAAAAGGGAGAATCTTTTTATATCGATCAACAAGGATTTATTTTTCCGAAAAGTACCAGTTTCACATCCAGAGTCCGTATTGTAAGTGGTTATTTGCATTTGCCTTCACAACAAAAATTAATTACAAGTCATATTCAGGACAGTATTTTAATTGATTCCAGGCTACATGAACTATATACCCTTGAGCATAAACTACGAGAAAATCATTTTCTGGATGCACTCGTTGATCAAATCTATATCAACAGCCTAGGAGACATTGAATTGGTTCCCAAAATTGGAAAAGCAACCGTGTTACTCGGCAATATGGAAATGCTGGAACTAAAACTGAGCAATATGTCTCATTATTATAAAACTTCGGCTTCAAAACCGGAAATGCTGGATTACAGAACAATCAATCTTAAATTCAGAAATCAAATCGTGTGTATAAAAATATAGGACTATGAAATCTTCAGAAATCATCGTTGGACTTGATGTTGGTACCACAAAGATCGCCTGCATCGTAGGGCGTCGGAACGAACATGGCAAAATTGAAATTCTGGGACATGGGAAAACAGATTCAATTGGTGTTAAAAGGGGAATTGTTGCGAACATTGAAGAAACAGTAAACTCCATCCGAAAGGCTGTTGATGAAGCTTCAGCCAGGTCCGGTGTTGATATAAAGTATGTGAACGTTGGTATTGCCGGTCAGCACATTAAAAGTTTACAGCATAGAGGAAGCCTGATCCGCGAAAACAGCGAAAAAGAGATCAACCGCCTGGAGATCGAAAAACTCACCAACGATATGTATAAACTAAATATGGCCGCAGGTGAGGAAATCATCGATGTCATTCCACAAGACTATATCGTGGATGGTGAACAGGGTATCAAACAACCTATTGGTATGCTGGGAAGCAAGCTGGAAGCTAATTTTCATGTGATTATCGGCCAGACAGCTGCTGCAAAAAACATCTTGAAATGTGTTCAAAAAGCCGGGCTGGATATGGTTGAACTCATCCTTGAACCCATCGCATCTGCTGAGGCCGTCCTGGGTGATGAAGAAAAGGAAGCAGGTGTTGTACTTGTTGATATTGGCGGTGGAACAACAGATATAGCTATTTTTCATGACAGGATCATTCGACATACTGCGGTGATCCCATTCGGGGGTGATATTATCACTGAAGACATACGCGAAGGCTGCACCATCATAAAAAAACATGCCGAAGAGGTAAAGATTAAGTTTGGTTCGTCCCTGGCTAGCGAAAACCGAGAGGATGAAGTAGTTTCAATACCAGGTATCAGGGGCAGGCCACCAAAGGAAATCTCATTTCGTAACCTGGCATCAATTATTCAGGCCCGTATGGAGGAGATCATAGAGCAAATCTATTACGAAATAAAAAATTCAGGTTATGAACGCAAGCTGATTGCCGGCATAGTACTTACCGGGGGTGGTGCGTTGCTGAAACATGTTGACCAGCTTGCGCAGTTCATTACCGGTATGGATGTCCGAATCGGCTACCCTAACGAACATTTGGCTAAGGATACCTTGGAAGAATTGGCTAGCCCGATGTATGCCACTGGAATAGGATTAGTGATCGAAGGCATCATGCGACATGACAGCGAGGAAGAGGTCGAGAAATTGAAGAGTGATTCATCCGAAAGTCCTGATTCGAAGAAGTCCAAAGCACAACAGGACAAATCAAAAAAAAGGATGAGCTATCTCGAAAAAATTAAAAAGATGTTCGATCGCGAATTACTCGAATAACTATCAACGCAGTTATGTTGAAAACTCTTGATAAAGATTAACCGAACAAGATAAAGAATAAACTAATTTTAAATTTGATAATTATGACCGACATGCTCAAATTCGAACACCCTAAAAATCAATCAAATATAATTAAAGTAATAGGTGTTGGCGGAGGCGGAAACAACGCGGTTACACATATGTCACTTGAGGGCATCAAAGGTGTTGACTTCATCATTTGCAATACTGACTCACAAGCCTTGGATAAAAGCCCGGTACCTAACAAAATTCACCTGGGAAAACGTAACCTTGGTGCAGGTAACATTCCGGCAATTGGAAAGGAAGCAGCCCTGGAAACTGTTGATGAGATCAGAGATGTGCTTTCACCGCATACCAAAATGCTGTTTATCACGGCCGGAATGGGGGGAGGTACAGGTACAGGTGCAGCACCTATAGTGGCTGAAATTGCAAGGGAGCTCGATATTCTAACAGTTGGCATAGTAACCATCCCGTTCAGTTTTGAAGGTAAAAAGCGCAGGCAACAAGCGCTCGAAGGTATTGAAGAACTGAGAAAACATGTTGATACCTTACTGATTATCAGCAATGATAAGCTTAGGGAGGAATACGGCGACATGCGTATTACTGAAGCTTTTAAGAAAGCAGATGATGTGTTGGCTACAGCTGCCAGAGGTATCGCCGAAATAATTACTGTTACCGGATACATCAATGTTGATTTTGAAGATGTTAAAACGGTAATGAAAGATAGTGGCAAAGCTATTATGGGTTCATCAAGAGCTGAAGGTGAAAACAGGGCTCTCAAAGCAATTGAAGATGCCATGCGCTCACCCTTGCTTAACGATTCCAACATTTCAGGAGCAAAAAATATCCTGCTCTATATTACCTCCGGCACTGATGAGATTTCATTAGATGAGGTGCACGAGATAACAGATTTTATTCAACAAACCTGCGGCAATACTGCTGAAGTGATCTGGGGCAATGGAACAGACGAAATACTTGGACCTAATATTGGAATCACCGTGATTGCAACCGGCTTCGAAACTGAGGAAGATACACCTGTTGGAAATGTGGTGCGCAAAGTAAAGGTAAACCCACTTTATGATGAACAGCCTATTAGCACACCTCCGGTTCAGGAAGAAAAGAAAAGAGATGATCAACCTGAAATGCAGGAGTTAAAGCCTAAACTTGAAAGGCTCAGATTCCACGATGAAGAAATACGAATTGATGAAAAATATAAATCACCATCCAGTCCGAAGCCATCTATTGTTCATCAACTTTTCAATGACGAAGATGATCAAATTGTAAACAAAGAACAGCCTGAAGAGAGTCCGGAAATTACAAAAAAAGCCTCGCAGCAAAAAACAGAAGAAAAAGCCGAAAGCAAAGAATCACTATTCTTTACTTTCATTGCTGATCCAAAGCCGACGGTAAAAAAAGAAACTTCAGAAAGTCACACTTCTTCCTCGCCTGAAATTGAAAAGGATGAGATGGAAAAAAAGTCCCTTGATCGACAAAGCAGGTTAAAGAATATGAGCATGAAGTTCAAAAACAAGGAGGAGCTTAATCAATTAGAGACTCAACCTGCATATTTACGACGTGGATTGAAACTGGATGATATGGATCGTGATGCTGAAGAAATAAGCCGCTACAGTTTAGGGGATAAGGACGACAAGCCCGGATTACGTTCAGATAATTCTTTCTTGCACGATAATGTGGACTAAAGATCAAGCCATAAGATGAAAAAATAATGCTTATGAAACTCGAAGTTAAGATCAACGAAGACATCAAACAGGCTATGCGCACCAGGGATACCCGAACACTGGAAGCATTGCGTGCAATTAAAGCAGCCTTACTCCTTGAAAAAACCGGCAAAGATTTTCATAGTGCTGAGATTCCTGAATCGGTCGAGTTAAAACTTTTACAAAAATTGGTGAAACAACGCCGGGAATCAGCTGCTATTTATACTGAGCAAGGCAGGCATGAAATGGCCGAAGAAGAAATTTTCCAGGCTGAGATAATTGAAAAATATTTACCTCAGCAGATGGATGAGGAAGAGATTAGGTTGATGGTTAAAGAAATCATCGAAATATCTAATGCCAGCAATATGAAGGATATGGGCAGGGTGATGGGTATGGCAACGAAAAAAGCAGCCGGCAAGGCAGATAACGCATTAATATCCAAAATTGTAAGGGAAACGCTTGGTTGAATTTAATTGAAACTCAATCCGGAATACTTTTTGCAACTTACATGATTACGAACTTCAGGGTCCGATGCCGGCCATCACTTTCAATAATCCTGCAAATATATACCCCGGGTGAAAGCAAATGTTTCATGCGAACACTAGTTCCGGTCTTTACCTGACGTTCAATAAGTTTATCGCCTCCCATCGAATAAATTTGGATTATAGTTGCCTCACTATTCTTAGGTAACTCAATATTTAAAATATCACCTGCCGGGTTTGGATAAATTTTAACATTATCCTGTTGTTTCAGACTAGAAACAGAAGTCACCTCGCACCCACCCCACTGATCAATAAGCACTTGTAGTGAATCAATGGGGTCAATACCATTTAAGGTTGAAGGGACATTCAAGTCGAGATACAGATCATTTATCTCGTCACCTGGTTTTGCAACACGTAGAAAACCAGAAAGGCTGGAAACGCCTGCATTTGTGCAACGGGTATCAGCACCAACTACTTTGGCACCTTGTAACGCTGCCATTAGTTTACAAGCCAACTCACCCTCGGTTGCCAGAAAACGAGCTTCCATCGAGTCCAGGATTTGTTGGCCCAGCAGAATATTACCCTGTATGATATAATTAGGACCAATGATATGATCTTTATAATCATCACAGTTTTCACCTGTGTAGGCAGCTGTGCGAGGCACTCCTGTATAAATGTCAACTATTCCATACTGTCTGATAGTGGGGTTACTTCCCACATCATTCGCCACTAGCAAGGCGATTATTTCCTGAGGTGGTATCCCTTGCAGCATCAAAGCATGGGCATAGTTTTGATTGCCGGCTGTATAGTATGCCTGCGTATGAATAACCCCCACATCAGGAATGACATCACTTAGAATATAACAGCCCTGAGGTATCTGGGGTGCACCAATACATGAGGCCCCGGCACTACCCAACTCGCCAGTAACTGTGTCTACTGCAACAATTGAAAAGGTGTCTTGACCAATACAGAATTTGAGAACCAATAAAGCAAAAGAAAGTGTAAGCAGATTTTTCATAATAACTGAAGTCATTTTTCCTTCAAATGTACTCATTAGTTTAATATTATGCCTTCGGGTTGTATACAAGTAAATATTTCTTTTTTTGCATCGTAATGTAGTGTTAAAGCTAAATGTACATACTGGTCTAAGTCAGAGAGAAAAAAAAAGAGGGCTCACGCCCTCCTTAAAATTTACAGAATCATTGCTTACGTTTATCCAAGCATGACGCGTTGAAATTCCGTTACAGTAAGATCCTTATCTATTTCCGACAGGTATGCACGAACGCTTTTCTTGGTATCACGCACAAAATCCTGGTTTAGCAAGGTGTTCTCACGGTAGAATTTATTTAATTTTCCCATCGCGATCTTCTCAAGTATTGCTTCTGGTTTTCCTTCTTGGCGTGCCTGATCCATACCTATCTCAATTTCACGATCTATCACATCCTTAGGCACATCAGACTCATCAACAGCTACAGGATCCATAGCTGCAACCTGCATGGCTATTTCGCGGCCAATCTGTGCAGCATTATTCACATTCTTATTCAATCCCAAAATGGTAGCCAGTCTGTTTCCCGGATGAATGTATGCTGCAATGGCTTCAGATTCAATAAACCTAAAAGTTCCAAGTTCAATCTTTTCACCAATAACACCGGTTTGATCAATAACAGTATCTGCTACTTTTCTACCATCAAGTTCGAGCATTTTGAGCTCTTCAATATCTTTAACTTTATGCTTTGAGGCTAAATCAGCAATGTTTTTGGTATAATTCACAAAATCTGCATTCTTGGCAACGAAATCGGTTTCACAGTTTACCATAACTATTGCACCGTATTTCATATCATCGCTTACACTTGCAATTACTACACCTTCAGATGCTTCACGGTCAGCACGTTTGGCAGCCATTTTCTGTCCCTTCTTACGCAGATAATCAATTGCCTTTTCCATGTCACCTTCGCTTTCCTTGAGGGCATTTTTACAATCCATCATTCCTGCACCGGTGCGTTTTCTAAGTTCATTTACTTGTGAGGCAGTAATATTCATTTTAATTCAGAATTTTTTTATTGTTAATTATTTTTTTGATACGGGCTTCCTGGGCCTTTTCGGTCTTTCGCGACCAGAATCATCTGCTTTTGATTTACCTACAGGTTTACGTTTCTTGTCATCGGCATCATCTTCATCCTGGCTGTCATCCTTTGCTTTATCATAGATTCCATCCTCATCCACATCAGTTTCATGCTCCTCATCGCTTTTCTTATCTCTAGCCATTTTGCGTTCACTAAGGCCTTCTTCTAAAGCTTGCGTCATGATCCGGACAATAAGTGCAATCGATTTTGAAGCATCATCATTTCCTGGAATTGGAAAATCAATTAAGGTAGGATCAGAATTCGTATCTACTATGGCGAAAGTGGGAATATTAAGCTTACGTGCTTCAGCAACAGCAATGTGTTCTTTTATGATATCTACAATAAAGAGTGCTGAAGGCAGTCTGTTCAAATCGGCTATACTACCCAGGTTCTTTTCAAGTTTTGCACGCTCACGACCCAATTGAAGGCGTTCACGTTTTGAGAGGTTCTTATATGAATCGCTTACCATTAGCTTATCAATACTTGCCATTTTCCTAACGGCTTTTCGTATAGTAGCAAAGTTTGTAAGCATTCCTCCGGGCCAACGCTCGGTAACATAAGGCATGTTTATTTTGGTAACTTCCTCAGATACGATATCCTTGGCTTGCTTTTTGGTCGCCACAAACAGGACTTTCTTGCCAGAACGAGCCAGTTGGCGCATGGCATTTGCAGCATCTTCAATTTTCGCCTGTGTTTTATACAGGTCAATAATATGGATTCCGTTGCGCTCCATAAATATATAAGGCGCCATATTGGGATTCCACTTTCTTTTCAAGTGTCCAAAGTGAACACCTGCATCTAATAATTCTTCGAAAGAAACTCTTGACATAAGATAATTTTTAAAGGTTGTTTACATTCACTAAATTCAATTGTTAAGTAGTTCTGCCATTTAGAAGTCTTAACAATTTGGATACTAAACACATTTGGGGTCCAGACGATTGTCTAGCGCTTACTGAACTGGAACTTCTTACGTGCTTTGGGTTGTCCCGGTTTCTTACGTTCAACCATCCTGGGGTCGCGACGCAAGAGGCCTTTTGATTTGAGTACAGATCTGTGTTCTGATTCAATTTCACACAAAGCACGACTGATAGCAAGGCTCAATGCCTCAGCTTGTCCATTGATACCGCCACCATCCAAATTGGCTTTAATATCATATTTACCGAGGTTGTTGGTCAGCTGGAGCGGCTGTTCCACTACATATTGCAAGGTCCCTGTTGGAAAGTATTCCTTGAAATCTCTTTTATTGACGGTGATGCTGCCGTTACCGCTTTTTAGGTAAACGCGGGCTACTGCAGTCTTACGTCTTCCTAGGGTGTTTATAACTTCCATACTTGTTATTTGATTGTATTAAGGTTTACAACTTTGGGCTTCTGTGCTTCATGATTATGCTCGGAACCGGCATAAACATATAGATTACGGAACAACTCGCTGCCCAAACGGTTCTTTGGAAGCATTCCTTTCACAGCATGCTCAATGACGGTTTCAGGTTTTCTTGCCATTTGCTGCTTATAAGTCCTGATTTTTTGACCACCCGGATAGCCTGAGTGTCGAATATAATACTTCTCCTCGGCTTTGTTACCTGTAAGCCGAATCTTATCAGCATTCAAAATAATAACATTGTCACCGCAGTCGCTATGTGGAGTGTAAACAGGCTTATGCTTGCCTCTCAAAAGCTTTGCGGTCACAGATGCAAGCCTGCCCAATATCTGGTTCTCGGCATCAATAACCAACCATTCCTTATTAGCGTTCTCTTTGTTTACGCTAACAGTTTTGTAACTCAATGTATTCATTTAACTTATCTGTTTCTTTTGCTATTCATTGCGCACACTATCCGCAAAACGGGGTGCAAAAATAGAAACTAATTTTTGTTTTAACAAATTTACAAACAACAAATTGTAGAGAATTATTTCCGCATAGCTAAGTTGATTGTTTTCAGCAGCAGGAAAAAGGCCTGCAAAGATGCAAAAAATAAATTTGATTTGGCAAGAAGAGATGCAACCAATTCAATTAAACTTACTCTTTGTCATCAAAAACAGATTTCACATGTTATTAAAATGTTTGTTCATTTCTTTCTTTTTCTTTCAATTTACGCTGATACAGGCACAGTTTCATCCTCACTTGGAAATAAACGATCTATGTGTTGCGATCAATGGTGATCAGGTTCAGTATATTCCCGAAACATTAATCAGACTGGAAAATGGTTCCCAAAACGAGGTCAGGCTTTATGAGCAAAAAAACTTAGTTTTTGGAATGGTATTTGACCTTAAGGAGAATAGAAAACGAATCAAGATTGTGCAGCGTACGTTTGTTGAGAACGTTCTTGGTAAACGATTCTATTCAAGAAAAAATGTAATGACTATTTACAAAGACTTAAGCTATGAGGATTTGGTTTGTGGCCAAACACGTGAACATTTAACCTATGATCCGGTGTTGCAAAAACGTATATTCGCATCCTTTTATTATCACTTAATCTATTAATCACTCAAAATTTAATCAGAATGAAAAACCTTCATCATTACCTAATCTTAGTAGCCTTGGGGGCCATCATAATCTTATTCGGTTTTAAATCACCTGTTGAAACCCAAAAGGAAGTCAAATGGCTTCAAATAACGGTTGTGGAATCAGTTATTCCCGGAGGTATGGGACGCTCCCGTATGGTTTCGATCGATCACGATGGACAGTTTGAAGAAACAAAAATCAACAACTTTTTTAGTATGGTTGGTATTAATTTCAGCAATATTCGCGAGAACGACCAGGTCGTAACCAATAAAATTCAGGATTTGTCGAATCAAGGTTGGGAACTCAAGCATATTACATCAGGAGTATTTTCGGGTAATGAAGGCAATACCAACGGCATTTTTCTTACGCGTTATCTATTTTCTAAAACTGAATAAGTAACTACATAACAACTTTTTACAATATATCTAATATGTGTGTGAAACCTTGTTTCCACACATTTTTGTATGTTTGCGGTTGCATATACCAAATCGAATAAATGTCGGTCAAAGTCAATCAGATTACTAAAATCTACGGCAGCCAGAAAGCCATTGATAAAATTTCTTTTGAAATAAAAAAAGGCGAGATCGTTGGATTGCTTGGTCCTAATGGAGCAGGAAAATCTACAATCATGAAAATTTTAACTTGCTACATTCCACCTAGCTCCGGTGAAGCAAGTATAAATGGTTTTGATATCCAGGAACAAGCTATTCAAGTTAAAAGCCTGGTAGGTTACCTTCCGGAATCCAATCCCCTTTACTATGAAATGTATGTACGCGAATACCTTGCATTCGTAGCTGGTATTCATAAAGTTAAAAACCGAAACAAACGGATTGCTGAAATGATAGACCTTACAGGCCTGGGCATCGAAAGCCACAAAAAGATTGGTGCCTTGTCAAAAGGCTTCAAACAACGCGTAGGATTGGCGCAAGCCCTGATTCACGATCCGGAGGTGCTTATACTTGATGAGCCTACCAGCGGGCTTGATCCTAATCAGCTTATTGAAATCCGGAACCTGATCAAAACAATCGGTAAAGAGAAGACGGTGATGTTGTCAACCCATATAATGCAAGAGGTGGAAGCCCTATGCAATCGTGCCATTATTATAAACAAAGGTGTGATTGTTGCTGATGACAAAACTGCAAATCTTACAAAGCATGATCAATCTGGAGCTACCGTTGTGGTCGAGTTTGACAAGAATATCACCAGAAACCAGCTGGGGAAAATACCACACATTCAGCAAGTGAGGCAAGTTGATGAGTATACCTGGTTATTGGAAGCAAAAAAAAGTCAGGATATACGTAAGGAGCTGTTTCATTGGGCAATGGACAATGAGATCACCATTCAATCGCTTAAGCGAGTGGAAAAAAGCATGGAAGAAACATTCAGGGATCTAACACATAATTAATCAGCTGTTCGCATTTGCTAAGCCGGGTGAATGTGATTTAATAACCTCATTTATTTTAAAGGGTCGTGATAATTTAACAGAAAAAAAACTGATCCTCGGTATATTTTTTTAATTTTGCCGGTCTATTAAAGAAATGCAAAATTCATGTGGAAAGATTTGATTGATTGCAACCACTAAAAAAAATGCTAAAACAATGTTTTCGCTTTTCAATCATCTTCTTCCCTCATCTTGATTATTAATTAAATTAATCCAAATTATTATGGGATACTTATTTACGTCTGAATCGGTCTCAGAAGGTCATCCCGACAAAGTAGCCGATCAGATTTCAGATGCGATATTGGATGATATGCTACGCTATGACCCTGATTCGAAAGTTGCATGCGAAACCATGGTCACCACCGGACTGGCAATCGTGGCTGGTGAAGTTAAAACTAAAGGTTATGTTGATGTTCAAACAATAGTGCGAAATGTTATTAACCGCATTGGGTATAATAAAGCAGAATATCGGTTTGATGCCAATTCTTGTGGTGTTGTTTCTGCCCTCCATGAGCAATCACCAGATATTCACCAAGGCGTAGAACGTAACAGTGAAGAAGAACAAGGCGCTGGTGATCAAGGGATGATGTTCGGTTTTGCTTGCAAGGAGATGGACAACTTTATGCCAATGACCAGTGAATTGTCGCATATATTCCTGCAAGAACTGGCTGAAATACGCAGGGAAGGGAAAAAAATGAAATACCTTCGGCCCGATTCCAAATCGCAGGTAACGGTAGAATACACAAACAACTGGAAGCCGGTCCGTATTGAAACTATAGTGATCTCTACACAGCATGACGATTTCGATACAGAAGAAAATATGCTGGCCCAAATAAAGGATGATGTTGCAAAAATTCTAATCCCCAGGGTAAAAAAGCAGTTGCCTCAAAGGGTGAAAAAATTATTCAAAGATGATTACAAATTATTTGTGAATCCAACAGGCAAATTCGTAATCGGTGGACCTCATGGCGACAGTGGTTTAACCGGGCGTAAGATCATTGTTGACACATATGGTGGACGTGGAGCTCATGGAGGTGGTGCTTTTTCAGGCAAAGATGCCTCAAAGGTTGATCGCTCCGCAGCTTATGCTGCCCGCCATATTGCCAAAAATATGGTAGCCGCCGGCATCAGCAATGAGGTGCTGGTCCAGGTTGCCTATGCTATTGGTGTTGCAGAGCCGGTTGGTTTTTATGTTAACACTCGTGGATCAGCCCATGTGAAAGATCAAAACGGGAAAAAGCTTTCAGATGAACAAATAGCAAAAATTATCACATCAATTTATGATCTAAGGCCTTATGCCATCATCAAAAGATTCGGGCTGAAAAATCCAATCTATGAACCCACAGCAGCTTATGGTCATTTCGGTCGTGATCCTTATGTTGATGAAGTTGAAGTTTATTATCAAAACAATCAGACCTACACCAAGCAGGTAGATGGCGTTCAAAAATATTTCAAGAAGGTGGCATTTTTTTCCTGGGAAAAACTTGATATGGTTGAGCAATTTAAGAATGCATTTTCACTATAGAAAAG
>CALAZZ010000154.1 GCA_937926515.1 uncultured Bacteroidales bacterium
GAAAGCCAAGATACAGGTATTGCTCCGGATAATCCTTACATCATGAAGGAATTGCTTGCAGAAAAAAAACTGCAGTTTAATGTTCAAGCCGAAAAGGCAGGTCAGGCCCAGATGTCCATTGAGCATAAGTCTGAAAATATTATGCATGAAGAGTCAATCCTTATAAACCACCCTAGGCATAATTGGTTTTTGTTTGACCTGCAGCATCTCCCATCAGGCGAATACATCCTTAACATAAAGATGGAACAAATACGACTCTCGCAAAACTTCGTTCTGCCATGAGTCAAAAGCATTCGAACGATCTTTTTGAAGGAGGGCGCAAGCTCCCCCTGATGGAAGAATTTTATACCATCCAGGGCGAAGGCCATAATATGGGTAGTGCGGCATATTTCATCAGGATAGGTGGTTGTGATGTTGGATGTCATTGGTGCGATACCAAGCCCAGCTGGGACGCCACACTCTTCCCCCCTGTTTCGGCTGATGAAATCGCTGATCGTGCAGCTTCATTTCCAGCAAAGACGGTTGTGGTTACCGGAGGTGAACCATCCTTGTATGCCCTTGATTATTTCACGTCGAGAATTAAGTCAATGGGCATCAGGACCATGGTTGAGACCTCAGGAGCACATCCACTTTCAGGACACTGGGATTGGATATGTCTGTCGCCTAAGAAATTTTCGCCGCCAAAACCGGCCATATACAATATCGCAAACGAGCTGAAAGTTATCATTGAGAAAGAAACAGATATTGAATGGGCCGAAAAAAATGCAAGCTTGGTGTCACCTTCCTGTTTGCTTTATTTGCAACCCGAATGGAGCGTCTCAGAACAGATCATGCCTGTAATTATAGATTATGTCATGAAACATCCGCAGTGGCAAATAAGCCTGCAAAGCCACAAATACATGCGTATTCCCTAATGAAAAGCCGCCTTTCCCTAACGGTTATTCTGCTTCTTTTTGCAGGAGTTCTCAGTGTTCAGTCACAAACCATCGAGTTATCTACTGGTTCATCCAGGGCACAACGTCATTATCAAAAAGGCGAGTCAGCGTATATCAGTGGAAATATGGAAGGGGCAAAGCAATCACTGCTTAAGGCTGTTAAGGCTGATGATGAATTTATTGAAGCATGGCTCTTGCTCGGAGATGTATATCATGAGCTGGAGTTATACAACAGCTCACGAGATGCATTTAAAAAAGCTGTTGAACTGGATGAGAAATTCTTTCCGGGGGCCTTGTACTTTATAGCCCGCCTTGCCTGGGAGGCCTTTGATTATGAGGAAGCAGCGCTGTATGCCGTAAGGTTTCTCAGTTATGCTTCAATAAGTAGTGAAATGCAAACACGCGCACAGGATATTTACGAAAGAGCAAGTTTTGCGCTTTGGACCATGAATAATCCTGTGGACTTCGACCCGGTGAACCTGGGCCAGCATGTGAATACCGTTGCAGACGAATATATCAATGCCATCAGACTGGATGACAGCCTGTTGTTTTTTACACGCCGTTATGAAGCGGAAGGGTTTGCAGTTCACGGAAGGTATAATGAGCATTTCTTTATTAGCACACGTGATTCGGTGGGCTGGCAGCAAGCACAGCAACTGCATACTCACTGGCAGCGCACTGATAATATGGGGGCATTAAGCATTTCGGCTGACGGACTGACCATGTTCTTCGCTGCCTGTGGATGGCCCGAAGGTTACGGCAGCTGCGATCTGTACACTTCGCAATTTGATGGAATAAACTGGTCCCTGCCCCGTAACCTTGGGAGCCATATCAACACGGGCAGCTGGGAGTCGCAACCATCAATTTCTGCAGATGGTACTGAGCTATATTTTGTGAGCCGCAGACCTGGCGGTCAGGGTGGTTCAGATATCTGGTTGAGCCATAGACTGGAAAACGGCAGCTGGAGCAGGCCGGTGAACCTGGGTGATCAGATCAATACACCCGGCAATGAGATGGCACCCTATATCCACCCCGATGGCATGACGCTCTACTTTTCATCAGATGGGCATATCGGTTTGGGTGGAGCTGACCTTTTCTTAAGCCGTCGAGATGAAACAGGCCGATGGCAGGAACCCATCAACCTGGGTTATCCGATCAATACGCCTGACGATGAGATCAATATTATTGTAAGTACCCGGGGCGACATAGCTTATATGTCGGCTGTGCGTGATGAGGGTTATGGATCATTCGACATCTACACCTTCGAACTTGCACATGATTTAAGTGCCAAACCGGTGTCATGGCTCAATACCATAGTAACAGATATTGACAGTGGTACTCCATTGGTGGCTGAATTCAGCCTGGTTGACCTTGCGAAATCGACCGTGGTGCAAAGTGGCCGCACCGCCATGCCCGGAGGCAGCTTCTTGATCAGCCTGCCATCAGGGAAGGAGTATGCCTTACATATTCAAAAAGAAGGTTATCTGTTTTATTCCGAATATTTTGAACTTACTGACGAAACCGAGAGCAGGCCATTCCTCATTCAAGCTGAGTTGCAACCTGTTCGTCATGGTAGTACGGTTGTGTTAAACAATATATTCTTTGATCTGGATCAGTCCGAGCTCAAGCCCGAATCTTTTACTGAGTTGGTATTGTTGGCTGATTTTCTTAAATCGAGTCCCGATATTGTGATCGAACTTGGTGGCCATACCGACAATATCGGTAGCGAAGCATACAACCTGGATCTCTCGCAACGACGTGCCCTGGCGGTACGAAATTTCTTAACTGATAATGAAATACACGAAGATCGAATACTGGTCAGAGGCTACGGTGCATCAAAACCTGTTGCTGATAATGAAACGGAGGCCGGAAGGGCTTTAAACCGGCGTACGGAGATGCGCATTCTGGGCGAAAAATAGTGGCTTATCTCAGATCAGGCGCCTGAGTCTGAATCGAAAATTTAATATCTCACCTTCCCGGTATATAACCAAATCGATTCTTCTGCCAGGCCTTAGGCGCATCATACTGTTTAAATCACCCAGGCTTAATTGTGCTGCATATTGCCCGTTTGCACGTAGAATGATATCACCCTGTAAAACATCAGCCTCACTTGCAGGGGAACCGTCAATAACATTTAAAACCCTGAATGTTTTGTAATTCTTTCCTTCAGCAACGAGGTCAATACCACTTAGGTTGAACTCAAATTTACGATTAAACTTCGTGTTTTTTCTCAGATAAATAAGTTCGTTGGCAAAATCATAGGTGGTGGTGAATCGGCTCAATATTTCGCCACCAATAGATCCACGTCTACCAAGGCTTTCAAACAAACGGGGATCACTGTACCCTTCGGTGAATGAAGCAAGTATGTCTTCAAATTCGAATGTACCAATCTCAATAGATTTGATTCGCCCCAGAAAACCTGACAGTTCGCCTCCCAGGCCCCAACCTATAATGGTTTGTATAACACTGTCTGGAAGCTTAAGCCTTGCGTCACTGTCCACTTCAAGCAGTATCCCATGGCTTGCTCCCGAATCAATAAGTAGCTTAGCATCAATTTCTTCTAAATCATCTTGTATGATCTTGGCACTTAAATATGGCCTTCCGAATTCCACATTGATCGGCAGGTCAATATGTCGGCGTTTCTGTTTAAACCGCCCTTGATTAAAGACGACAATCCGGTGTCTTGAATAGTTGATCTGTACAACGAAAGAATTAAAAAAATCATAGCCGATAATCCCGTGAACTTCGACACCCAGATGTGTACTTAACTTCAAAAAATCTTCCTGCAATACAACCATCGTTTGATTGGTTCCGGTGATACCGGGAAGTGATATTTTCAAACCGTCCATTACAAATGCATTGATGTGCCTTTGTTCTCCAACGCCCGCTATTTGAACGGGGCGTGCATCCTCGTGCCTGGTGAACAGGCCAACTTCATCTATCAATAGCGTACTTCTGACACCAGTATCCAGTAAAAACTGCAAATCAAGTGTATCATTGATGGTAACCGGCACGAGGATAAGATTGTTAACCAGCTTGAAATCGAATGATGTCCGGCGACTATTGTTGTCAATATGGTAGCCATCAGCGTAGGAAGCAGGCAGGAGCATGGATAAACAGCAATATATGGTCACAACGGACCTTATACAACCCGCAAGGTGATTCGCTGATTGTAATCTGATTATGCCATTCATTCTCATACGCAATTGTACAAACGATAGTTTAAATGTTAAGCTTATTTGCGGCGCCCATTTTATCTAATCTAAAAAAGACAAATATATTGGAAAAAGGTTTCTGTAGGGTTAAATTTTCAAATGCAGAAGTTCGCCTTCAACACTAAAAGGTCGTCAGCCACTTCGAAAAACTTGACATGATTTGATGAACTCCAAAGTTTCGAATAGAAAAAGTAAAGTTAAGATATGAGAATGATTTCATGATATTCATGATATTAATCTCAATAATTTCAGTTAATGATAGTAAATGCTTGAATATAAGTAATCTATTTGATTTAGATTTATTGCTGGTAGTTTATATTGTGTCTAAATTATCACCAATAACGACGGCAATATCAGTTAATATACTGGTTATTAAGTATATAAAATAATTCCGGCTATTTTCCTGCTTAGGCCTGTGCTTTACTGTTTTGATTGAAAATTAGCTTTTTTACTTAATTTTGTAATCATATTAAAACCTCAGATTGTGACTTTAATTTTGAGCCATATCAGCAGGAAGAGGATTCAGCACAGGGTCAATTCCTCATTGAGTTTGACAAATCCGTTGGCAGTTATTTCTCATTTCCGCACTGATCATGACCCGCCTGAATAAAACATTTCGGTATTGCATTTATAAGTCAAGGTGATATGTTACAATGCAACTGATCTAATCCAAGCATGATTCATAAAAAATGCAGGATCAAATACCGACCGTAAGCGAATAATTATCAAACTGTAAATATTAAAACAAAATGAACAACGAAGTTTTAGCCTTAAAAGAGAAAGCGTTACTTTTCAATGACGATGATATTCAACATATGATGGATCGTTTTCATTATACCGATGAAACCAAGTCGATTATCATCAATGAGGATCTTCTACCGAAAGGAGTGTTGCACCGTTTACATTCATCATTTCCGAACTACTCAGGGCTGAAGGAAAAAGCCGAATTCCATTTTAATGAGAAAAAGAATTACATAGGACTCAAAGGATTTCGCGAAATCGTTGAGGTGCTGGCGAAATATGGGATTGAGATTGACCACCTGGAAGAGCGCGAACTATTCATCAAGGTTTACCGGTTCATGGCTACCAAGCATGTATTGAATACCATTAATTGGGCGGATTATAAACATGATTCCGTATTTCAACTTGTTTTTCCTCAGCCGGGCATGATGCGGCCTGATGTAAAAAAAGCCTATCTGGAAGCTGGCAGTGAACAGGAGCGTGAAAGGATCATCAAGGAATACATCAAGGAAACCAATCCGCATGATGGTAAGCAAAAGTTGAATAAACCTACTTTCTATAAAGAGGATGGCGAAATTGAGGTAGTCGAAGGAAGCCAACACAAATACCCACAATGTCAACTAATTTTTGATGTGCAGACACAAAACTGTTTTGCATTTTGCAATTATTGCTTCCGCCATGCCCAAGTTCGTGGTGATGAGGATATGTTCGTTCAGAAAGATATCCATCAAATCCATGAATACCTCAAGCAGCATAAGGAAGTCACTGATGTGCTGATCACCGGAGGTGATGCCGGCTACCTCTCAGCTGACCGTTTTGAGGAGTATATCACCCCCATCATCGAAGATCCTGATTTGATGCATATCAGAACAATACGTCTGGGCACACGCATATTGACCTATAACCCCGAACTCATCATCACTCCCGAATACAACAGGATGCTTAAACTCATCAAAAAGCTTTATGACAACGGCATTCAGCTGGTCTTGATGTCGCACTTTTCATCACCACGCGAGTTGATGAATCCAAGCACTATTGCAGCCATACGCAGGCTGAAAGCTCATGGTGCCACGATCAAGAGCCAAAGCCCGATCATGACAAATATCAGCCTTTTCAGAACCAAGACAGGTGAAGTAGACATTGACCGTTCAGCCCAAAACTGGATCGACCTCGGGAACCTCTTTGCCACCCTTGGAGTTGGGTTCCACTCCATGTATTGTGCAAGGCCAACAGGTGAACATCATTATTTCACCAATCCCCTTGCTGAAATTAACAAGGTCTTTAGCAAGGTGTATCGCTCACTTGCGTCCATCAACAGGCCTTCGCGATATATCACCATGACCTCCTCAGCGGGCAAAACCTCATTGCTTGGCACAGTGCAGCTTCATGGAGAAACACTTTTTGCTCTAAAATTTAACGAATCACGCAATATGGAATGGATGGATCAGGTGTATCTGGCCAAATATGATGAGCACGAGAATACCATTGCCAACCTGAAACCTTTTGGTGCTGACAAGCATTTTTATGAAGATGAGCTTGAGGAAATTGAACGCAATCTCGAAACCTCCATTGAAACAGGTAGAAAGAAGTAGTAAACCAACTCATCTGAAATGATTAATAAAGTAGTTAAAACACCGCTTGAAGCTGTTGCCGGTATTTTTGATGGAGCCACCGTGATGATCAGTGGGTTTGGCGAAGCCGGCAGCCCCATCGAACTCATCCATGCACTGATTGACCAGGGAGCGAAAAACCTCACCGTGATAAGCAACAATACCGGAAACGGCCATATTGGGCTAGCCGCACTGATTGAAAACAGGCAAGTTAGCAAAATGATATGCTCTTTTCCCAGGACACAGCATTCGGTTGTGTTTCCTGAGCTTTACCGTAAGGGGGAAATAGAGCTTGAGTTGGTACCTCAGGGCACACTTGCAGAAAGGATCAGGGCTGGCGGTGCCGGCATACCGGCCTTTTTTACACCTACTTCAGTAAATACACCCCTGGCCGAAGGCAAAGAGGTAAGGATGTTTGATGGCAAACCCTTTGTGATGGAATACGGATTAAAAGCTGACTTTGCATTGGTCAAATGTAAAACTGCCGATACATACGGAAACCTGCTGTTCAATAAAACTGCCAGAAACTTTGGACCTATCATGTGTATGGGAGCACGCCATGCCATCGTACAGGCAAGCCAGGTGGTTGAGGCCGGCTTGATTGACCCGGAGATCGTGGTTACACCTGGCATCTTTGTGAAAAAAATCGTTGAAGTGTCGAATCCGGTGAGTGAAAATCAACTTATACTTGAAGAAAGGAGGTATCCGTGAGCATAGAAATTAAGAAAGGATGGAGCCGTGAGGAGATGGCACAGAAGATCGCCAGGGATATCCCGGACGGAGCCTATGTGAACCTTGGAATTGGGCTTCCTGAATTGGTCGCCAACTTCATTCCTGAAGGTAGAGAAGTGATTTTTCATACAGAAAATGGTTTACTCGGTGTTGGCCCATCACCTGTCAAGGAAATGGAAGATGATGAACTCATCAATGCAGGCAAGAAACCCGTTACCGCAATAAAAGGCGCCTGTTTCTTCCACCATGCCGACAGCTTTGCCATGATACGCGGAGGTCATATTGACATCTGTGTTTTGGGCGCCTTCCAAATAGCTAAGGATGGAGACCTGGCCAATTGGTCAACAGGCGAACCTAAAGCTATTCCTGCCGTAGGTGGAGCCATGGATCTTGTGGAGGGGGTTAAAACCATATATGTGATCACACAGCATACCACCAAAAACGGAGACCCTAAAATAGTAGAGTCCTGCACATACCCACTCACAGGTAAGGGCGTTGTTGACAGGATATATACAGACCTGGCTGTGATCGATGTTATAGATAGAGGACTGATCGTGAGAGAGATGGCTCCTGGTATTGATAAAGACTATCTGCAAAGGAACACAGCAGCAAAATTGCATTGGGCTTAGCAAACCATATGGAACAATCACTAAATTAATACACTTATGTTAGATAAGTATCATGTAATATCCCAGAGTAAAAAGGCTGAAGAGAAGCTCTATAATGAAGCAGTTAAAGTCATGCCCGGCGGTGTCAGTCGTAATGTGTTGTACCGACAGCCCCACCCCTACTATGTATCCTTTGCTTCCGGATGTGTTGTAACAGATATCAACGGAGAAAAGAAGTATGACTTCGCCAATAATATTGCTTCACTTATTCACGGACATGCACACCCTGCTGTTGTTGAAGCTGTTATTAATCAAATCAGAAAAGGGACGGCCTACACCATCGGGACTGAGGTGGAAATTGAAATGGCAAAACTGATGACCGGTAGGGTTCCCGGTTTTGATAAAATACGTTTTGTCAATTCAGGAACGGAGGCCGTCATGGCTATGATCAAAGCATCACGGGCTTTTACGGGAAAGCCTAAAATTGCCAAAGCCGAAGGTGGTTATCATGGCAGCTACGACTTTGCTGAAGTAAGCCAGAGTGCTTCTCCCACCACATGGGGCGATATTGAAAGCCCAAATTCAGTGCCACATGTAGTAGGCACACCGGAACATGTGTTGGAAGATGTGATCATATTCCCTTTCAATGATGTTGAACGCACTTTAAACATATTGAACAGGCATGCAGATCAGATCGCCTGTGTGCTCATTGACCCTATACCTCACCGAATCGGTAATCTCACTGCATCCGATGCCTTTATCGAGGCTATTTACAGGTGGACCCGCGAAAATAACGCCCTGCTCTGTTTCGATGAAGTTATTTGCTTCAGGGCAAATTATGAAGGGGCACAGGCCGATTACAAAGTGAAGCCTGACCTCACCTCTATGGGAAAGATCATTGGAGGCGGTTACCCAATAGGTGCTTTCGCAGGACGCCAAGAAGTGATGGACATACTCGATCCGGGTGGAAACAATTACCGTTTTCCACTATCCGGAACATTCTCCGCCAACCCAATATCACTGACAGCCGGAAAAGTGACAATGGAATTATTCGACAGAGAAGCAGTTGATTATGTGAATGGATTGGCCATCAAAGCAAAAGAACAAATACTTGAAGCTGCAAAATTGGCTGACATACCTTTGTGCATCACAGGTAAAGGCTCGATGTTCAAGCTTCACTTCAGGGAAGATAAGCCAAATTCATATCGTGATGCTTATGAGGATGAAAACACCAAGCGGATCATGAAGTTATTCCTGGATCATACTTACGAAAAAGGCATTATGATGATCAACTCATGTACATCAGTCATTTCAACTGCCATCACACAAGCTGAAATTGATTTTTTGACCGAGGCTATGCTGAGTGGTTTCAGGCATATAAAACCTTATCTGACTGATTAACCTGATGAACTTATGAAACAAGTATATATATGTGACGCTATACGAACCCCCGTGGGAAAATATGCCGGAAGCCTGGCATCTGTTAGGACTGATGATCTGGCAGCAATCCCAATCCGTGAGTTGATCAGCCGAAATCCGGATATCAACTGGCACCACCTGGATGATGTGATCATGGGATGTGCCAACCAGGCCGGGGAGGACAACCGGAATGTGGCTCGCATGGCCCTATTGCTTGCAGGCTTGCCCGTGACCACCTCAGGAGTTACAGTCAACCGCTTGTGCGGCTCAGGGATGGATGCCATTGGTACTGCTGCCAGGGCTATTAGAGCAGGTGAGGCCGAATTGATCATCGCCGGAGGTGTGGAGAGCATGAGCAGGTCCCCTTTTGTGATGGGTAAATCCAATGAAGCTTTTTCCAGAAATGTTGAAATTTACGATACCACCATAGGCTGGCGATTTGTCAATAATAAAATGGAACAGCAATACGGTGTTGACTCAATGATTGAAACAGCCGAAAATCTGGCTGAGATGTATAAGATAAGCCGTGAGGATCAGGACCTGTTTGCTTTCAATAGCCAATCAAAGACAAGGCAGGCACAGGAAAAGGGTTTTTTTAAGGATGAGATCGTTCCGGTGAGCATCCCTCAGCGAAAAGCCGATCCCATCATTTTCCATACAGATGAGCATCCACGCCTGAGTCCGGTGGAAAAACTCGCCACATTAAAGCCCATCGTAAAATCAACCGGTACCGTAACTGCCGGCAATGCTTCCGGTGTCAATGACGGAGCAGCTGCACTTATCATAGCTTCCGAAGATGCAGTAAAGAAATATAAGTTGACACCGCTTGTGCGTATCGAAGGAATGCAGGCGGCAGGAGTACCACCCAGGATCATGGGAATCGGCCCGGTACCGGCAACCAAAAAGCTGCTGGAGCGTTTGGAATTGAAGCTGGACCTGTTTGGAGTGATTGAGCTCAATGAGGCTTTCGCAGCTCAGTCTTTGGCTTGTATACGCGAACTTGGTCTCGAGGATGACGATCCCAGGATCAATCAGCAGGGAGGAGCCATTGCGCTGGGCCACCCCCTTGGCATGAGTGGTGCCCGCATCGTGACAACTGCGGTATACCAAATGATCAGACAAAATATTGATTTGGGATTGTGTACCATGTGCATTGGCGTAGGCCAGGGTATTTCAATGGTATTAAAACGCGTCTGATCAGACCCTTCCCAATAGCATATTAATTCTATTCCCTGGGCTTAAGTTGACAAACACAAGCACCACTCAATCTTTGATTCACATTCTCTTCCATAGGAAGGCCATCGCGCTCCCAGTCAACAAATCCTCCTGCCAATGCGAATACATTGCGATATCCCATTTTGATTAGTTCCTTATAAACGTTTTTCGTTTGGATTCCAACTGCATCGCCGATCAGGATCGGATGATCAGTAGGGATATCAGCAATTCTGTCCGGAAAATCTGTATATGGGAGCAATAACAGTCGTTCCACCTTGGCTTGTTTGAAGGTGCTTTCACTTAGCGGACGTAAATCAATCAAAAGCAAGCCCTCTTTCAATAGAGGATAAGCTTTTTTGGGTGTGATAAACCGCATCCCGTCTATCTCATAACTATTCGCTAGTAATTTATCAATTATCATGTTAAAAAAGTCCTCCATAGATCAAACCACTTATGGTTGCCATGATCACAACCAGCAACACATAAACCAGAGTTTTTTGTGTTCCCATGACGCCCCTTATCACGAGGATGTTTGGCAATGAAAGTGATGGCCCGGCCAGTAAGAGAGCCAGTGCCGGCCCCTTGCCCATTCCTGAAGCAATGAGCCCTTGTAATATAGGTACTTCGGTAAGGGTGGCAAAATACATAAAGGCTCCTACAATTGAGGCAAAGAAGTTGGAAAATACCGAATTACCACCGACCAACATAGAAATCCATTCGCCGGGAATAATGCCAGGGATGGCAGTGTCATCATGTGTTGAGCCCAGCAGAAAGCCTGCTGCCACAACTCCAATGGCCAGTAGCGGCATGATCTGTTTAGTGAACTCCCAACTGCTTATGGTCCATTCTGCATTGTCCGGATCTGTTTTATCCAGTAAGGTGATGAGGCTTAAGCCTGCAATACCTACCACCATAGGCACTAAGGGTGAAGATGCCAGCAGGCCTGATACAGCGGTAGCAACAGCTGCCAGTGCAACAAAATACCACTTGATTTTAAGAATATGAATCAGCGAATAAACCAGTATTAATGCAAAAAAGGAGGTGATGTACCATTTGTTTGCCCAAACCCAATACCATAGACCTTCAGTAACACCTTCAGAGGGCTTCCCCCAATTGGCAAATACGAGTATGACAACGAGGGTGAAGAAGTGAACTGAAGTCTTCCACATTGGCCTTTTTTCCGGAATATCGGGAAAATTGAGCTGTTGGTCACGTTTTACCTGCTCCTCTTTCCTATAGATCAACGACATGACCACACCGATGATAATAGCAAACACCACTGCCCCTATAACGCGAGCTATTCCCATCTCAAGGCCAAGAATTCTGGCTGTTAATATGATGGCTAGGATATTGATTGCCGGTCCCGAGTAAAGGAAAGTTACTGCAGGCCCCAAACCGGCACCTCGTTTATGGATACTTGAAAACAATGGCAGAATGGTGCAACTGCAAACTGCAAGGATCGTTCCACTTACTGAAGCCACACTATAAGCCAGCCACTTTTTTGCTTTGGCTCCAAAATATTTCATCACCGCACCCTGACTCACGAAAACGGCTATTACACCGGCTATAAAAAATGCAGGCAGCAAACAAAGAATCACATGCTCACGGGCATACCATTTGGTGAGGTCAAGAGTGGCATAGATGGCCGTATTAAACCTCTCGCTGTCAATGGGCATAAAGAAAGCAAACAGAAATACCGCAACGATCCAAAACAGTATGCTAAATTCCTTTTTCCAATTCATAAACCAAACTTAGACATTAATAAAAAAAATGTATGTATAGTAAGTTCCAACAATGATAAATATCAATGCCACTACACGGCGAAACCATTTCTCGAATACACGCAGTTTGTTGTAAAAAATACCCACCTCGGACACGGTATAAGCCAGCATCCAGGCAAGAATAATTACCGGTAATCCGGTCGCCACAGCAAAAACAAGTGGCAGAAATAAACCGGACACATGACTTAAAGTAATGGGAATTAGCATACCAAAATAGAGTACGCCGCTATAAGGACAAAATGCCAATGCAAAAACAATCCCAAGAAGCAATACACTCCAGAACCCCTTTTTCTTACTATTCTGCATCTTGCTTCCCATACCCCCGATGCCGGGAATTCTAATAGTAAATAAGCCCAGCATAAAGATGCCAATGATCAAGAGCAGGGGTCCAAGTAATTTTTCACCCCATGTTTGCATCAGGCGGGCAATGTTGAATGTGCTGGCGCCAAAAAAGAGTATGATCCCCAATCCAGTGTAAGTGATAGCCCTCCCGGCAGTGTATATCAGACCATTGATAAAAACACGCTTTTTACTGTCAATATCCTTGCTGATATAGGCAATGGCAGTAATATTGGTAGCAAGTGGACATGGACTGATGGCAGTCATCAGACCCAGAATGAATGCCGTTAAGAAAGGTAAACTTGTGCTGTCAAGCAAATTCTGTAAAAAATCCATACAAAAATTCTGGATTGTTGGTTAATCCATATTGGATTTTATCACACTGGCCAGCTTTTCACGAAAAATCGCAGGCCTTGTTCGTGCGTAGGCAAAACCATCACGTGTGAGGTCAAATTTTTCACCACTGCCATTCTTAATAATAAAAAGTGATGAACCCCAAACTTCATATTTTTCTACAAAAGACTCGTTTTCAACTTCATCAATATTAATAGCCTTGAACATGATAATACCCTGTTCAAGTTCAGTTTTAAAATCATGCTGGAGTGTTTCAATGGTTTGGTCTTCAATAGCCCTGCAACCAGCACAACGATTGGTGCTATGGGTGTAATAAACTTCAAGCTGAGGCATTATGGTTTCTGGCTGTGCGATAGTATTGCCGCTGTCAAAATAACCAAATAAAAGTATAGATGCCAATAGGATAATAGGTCTGTTCATTGCTGGAAAATTTTAGAGGTTAATTATGCTTATTGTTTTAAAAACTCATTCAATTCAGATTGTGAAGGCAGGCGGCCACTCATTACTACTTTTTCATCGATCACCAATCCTGGTGTGCGCATGATGCCATAAGCCATGATGTCCATAATGTCCTCTACCTTACTAATGCTTGCGTCAATATTCAGTTCTTCAACAGTCTTCCTTACCTTTTCTTCAAGATGTTTGCATTTTGGGCAGCCTGTGCCCAATATCTTAACTTGTTTTGTCATGATATTTAATGATTTAACAGTTTGTACAATGTTTGTTTTGAAATATTTTATTCATTAATTCCCTGGCTTCTTCCCAGTTCGTTTTGTTAAGGCAATACTTGATCTTAGGTGGAAATACCTCACCTTGAATCAGGCCGGCATCCTTAAGCTCCTTTAAGTGCTGCGACAGGGTAGAACGAGCAATCGGCAAGTCGTCTGCTATATCGCCACTGTAGCAGCAACTCTGTTCTGATAACAACTGCAAAATAGCCAAACGTGCTGGATGGCTTAGTGCTTTTGCATACCTCGCCACTTTTAAATGATCTGATGTATAAGCAAGTGTTTTCTTCATGATTAATCGATATAATTCGTGTTTCGTAGAAATACGAAACAAAAGTATACATTAGTTTTTATTTCAGTTATGGATTTTTTCAATTTATATTGATTCTATATTATGTGATGGCATAGATCTTACAACCAGATAAAAGATTTGATCAAGATGTTATCCCTCAATTATTGGTATTTTTGCCTTTGATTATTATAAGTATGCGCTCTTCGTTAATAACATTTCTCTTAATATTCTTAATCACTTTTAAGCAGGCGTCTGGTCAGAGGGATACCTTGTTGTGGATAAGCAACCACCATGAATCAGTCTTTAAAGCCGGCGATAAGCCAGGTAATCGCAATTCGGACTACATATTATATACCCTGGCCATAGGCAACAGCCAATCATTATCATCGCTTCAGTTTAATGTAGGATTTAAAACCAGGCTGGTTAGCTATGAAAGTCCTGGTCCTTATGCCGAAGTAAGTCTTAGCGTTGATGAGTTGATTTTGAGCGGAGATTATCAGTATCGAAGTTTCGATTTTTCCTCCTACTTGCTTCCCGACAAGGTCATTGGTTACATCACCTCTACGCCAGGATTGCAAATGCACCCGGTCGAGTTTTCATTACAGCATCAAAATTGGCCTTTTCAACTTACAATTATAGAAAAGGAAAATTTGCATCATGGCAATCTTCATCTGGAAATAGCAGAATACAGCTATAGTGACGAAGCTGTTCAGAAGTTTACCGATATGGTATTGGAGGTAAACAATTACTGGGCATCTATAAATTTGATTGATAGTGTGTTTGCATCCATAAAACAGCATGGTGTTGATGACCGCAAAAACCCTGTCGAACTATTCACTTATTGGGATTTATGCCGTAAAGTACATTTGATCACAGGTGAACTGGCAAATAAGTATGCTCATTCGGTTGCCAACGGAAAATTAAAGGAGGTCCACAATCAATTGGCCCGTATGAAAACCAGATTGAAAACATTGCTCGAAATAGAAATTGAAAAACAAAAAGATACCGCCTCAGAACCGATTGATTTTGTAAACACCTACCTTGGCATGCTTGCACATCAGCGACAGTTGTCGCTGCGAATTGAATTTCAGGATGCAGATATGTTTTACCAATCAGGCAGATTGATGGCCGACTCCCATTTTGCAGCCCTGCTTACGCACTATGATGATAAGTTTCACAACAACAATACTGCTCCTATAATCCTTGACCGCCTCCTTGCTAGCGGAGACTCCTTGAGAAAACATGATGAGCTTACCCATGCGCTGGATTATTATGAGGATGCATTGCATTTTGCCGGTGCACTTGATCTAGAGATGAATACATCTGAACTAACTGGAAGAATTGTGCAAACACAGCAAGGATTGCTTCAGGCTTATTTCAGAATTGCTGCACGTGCGGTTGAATCAGGCAATTTTCAACTTGCAAATGAATATGAGCTCAAAACACTTGAATTTATCAACAGGCATTTCATAGCGTCTGGTATTCAGGTGTCGTACCAGGAGTCATTTGAGAAATTGGCAGAAGCTTATCTTATCAGGTCCGAAACCTTAATGAGTCAAAATCATATTGAATCAGCTGCGGATATGCTAAATAATATTCAACAACTCACCTTGAGGTTTGATATTGAAGATTTATCATCACAGCTGAATGAAAAGCTTACCAGCTTGCATCGCCAGATCTATCTTTTTTATGTGAGGTCAGCTGAAACAAACTACAAAAAACAAGCACTGAGTGAAGCGGCAAATGAGCTGAGCAACGCCTTACTTTACCGACAGCAACATATAAATTACCTGCAATATGCAAGCGAAGCTGAGGAGTTACAACGGCAAATCAGGGAACCGGTTATCAGGCAGGTGATTTACCAGGGCATGCAGGCATTTAACCTGGGACAGCATGATGAGGCGCTGGATAACTTCTTAAAGGCAAGGGAGGAGGCTAAGCAGCACGAACTAAAGATTGAGTACAGCTTAGATTCGTTAGCTAGCCTGGCTGCAAAACCGATAATCCTGAAATACCTCAAAGGCGCCCATCTGAAGATATGGGCAAACGATTTTGATGAAGCCTGGGCCATATATAAAAATGCGATGAGTTTAAGGCAAACATTTTCGCTGTCGGCAGACCATGAAATCAAAGCTGCTTTTGATGACCTTGACCAGCGTTTTATCCAACGGATCTGCCTTAATCATCAACTGAAATACCTGCAATTGATCGACCAGGCCGAAAAGGCCATTCGGAATAACACATACGAAAAACTTAGGGCGATACTAATTGAAGCCAATAAGCTGGCAAGTGATAACCCAGGGTGTGAGATCGACAGGAGCAAATCCATGAAATACCTTGAGGATTACCGGCTGCTTTTCAGTTACCTTGATCGTATGGAATCGATATTCATCCTATTACGTGATAAAAACTACGAAGAAGCTGCATCGGATTACATCTCCATGGATAATGAGATTGAAACCTATGATTTAGGGCGTTATGAATATGTGCATCAGTCATTCATCCATTTTCTAAGGCAAAATAACGATGCTGAACTTCGGCTTATGGCGCTGCCAAAATTCATAGAATCAGGAGATGCCCAAAGCGCCTTTGCCGTTCTAAAACTTTTGCAGAAGCAGGGCTATCGCCACAGCAAACTGAAAGATTATCAAGCGCAAACAGGTCATTTACTGGCTGTATATGACTTTGCTGAAGGGCACAGGACCAAGCCGGAGGACCGTGCTATTGCACATACAGGTGAGTCCAAATGGTTCAAACCACTTAGAAAGGCATACATCAATACCATTCAACAATTGCAACATAAACCTTAATCAGATTATAACCTTAACAAAATGAAGTATGATGAAATTATTATTGATCAGTAATTCGACCAATGCAGGTGAACCTTATTTGGCCTGGCCACAACAGCATATTCAAAAGTTTTGCCTCAAGCATCAAGTAAAAAAGGTCCTGTTTATTCCTTATGCCGGAGTCAATCTTTCGGATCAGGGGCTGCAGGCATCCTATGACCTTTATGAAGAGCGTGTTGCAAGGGTTTTTAGCAGCCTGGGCTTGCAACTTGAATCTATCCATCATCATGATGATCCCTTACAGGCAGTTATTGAGGCTGAGTGTGTGGCCACCGGTGGAGGAAACACCTTTCATCTTGTAGCTGAGCTTCACAGGCTGGGCCTGATGAAAGCCGTCCGTGAAAGCGCAATCTCAGGAATGCCCTATATGGGGTGGAGTGCAGGATCGAATATTGCATGCCCTTCATTACGTACAACCAACGATATGCCTATAGTTCAACCTGCCAGTTTTGATTGTATGAACCTGGTTCCTTTTCAAATCAATCCGCACTACCTGGATGCCAACCCGGAGGGCCATGCTGGTGAAACTCGTGAACAACGTATTGAAGAGTTCCTGGCTGTCAACCGTGAAATTACCGTGGTCGGACTGCGCGAAGGTGGTTTGCTTGAAGTGGAATCAGATCGTCTGCATCTTAAAGGTGAGAAAAATATGAGACTGTTCAAATATGGTGAGGCACCAATCGAAATAAATCCGGGGTCAAACATTGATTATCTCTTGATGAAATAGCAGCAGTACTTTTTGGCTTAAAATTTGATTGAATTCAAGAAAATTTAAAGCCATGAAAGCACTAATCATAAGTTCACTGATGATTGTTTTGGGGTTTTGTGCTCAAAATTTGTTGGCACAAGAGCAAACTGAAAAATCAGACACAAAAAGTAAAAGAGAACTACGGCGGGAAATTCGCAAAGCAGAGCAAGAGGCCAGGGAGGTCCAGTTGATGCAGATGCTGCGTGATACGACCTTCGTATTCGAAATCAGCACACTGTATGGATTCCGTGGAGATAGCTACAGACTTAACCCTTTATCAAACTTTTTTGCGGTCATAGGACGAAATGCAAGCATACAATATGCTTTTAACCAATTTCCAGGATTTTCGGGCATCGAAGGTATGCACAATACCGGGGAGTTAATTGCCTATGAACTGACAAAGCCCGGTAAAAACAAACCTTTATTGGTTAAAGGAAGGATCTCACCATACTCATCAGGAAGTATGGTGCTCTTTGAGATATTTGTTCAGAAAAACGGCCGAGCCCTTATGGATATGACAACGGCCTCAGGACGCAGGATCAAGCTGGAAGGTGATCTGATCATGCCGGCAAACTCCAAAGTATTCAAAACCATGCCGCTAATCAGGCATAAAGATACGGGACCCGTTGTCGAAAATGATTAATAGCTGCTGATAGCCAATGGATGTATAAACCGTTTAGGTTATACGCAAGGGTTTATCCGGACAGCTTTATACCTAATTTTTTTATCCGTGAGCTTAATGTTGTGGGAGGCAACTGCAGAAGTGCTGCAGCGCCTTTGCTTCCGGATACCTGCCAGTTTGAAGCTTTCAGGGCTTTCAAAATATTTTGCTTTTCCAACTCCAGCATTTCTTTTTCGGTCAATATCCTGCCTGTATCGGGTTGTTCGTCTTGGGTCCGGGGATGCACATCAGGAAATAAGTTGTTGATATTGATAAACCCGTCATGGCTGGTGATGACAGCTCGCTCCATGATGTTTTGTAACTCCCTGATATTACCCGGCCAGTGATAAGCCAGTAAGATTTCGTGTAAATCATCAATCGGATGCAATTGGAGGCTGTGACGTTTGGCAAACTTATTCAGAAATGCTTCTGCCAATAGCAGGATGTCTTTGCCACGTTCCCTCAATGGAGGAACTTCGATGGGGAATACATTCAGTCTGTAATACAAATCCTCCCTGAACGTTCCATTGCGGATCTCTTTCTCCATGTTACGATTTGTAGCAGCAATCACACGCACATCCACTTTTGTAGTTTTTGAACTGCCCACATGTTCAAACTCGCCTTCCTGAATTACACGCAGCAACTTAGCCTGCAAAGCCAAAGGCAATTCACCCACCTCATCCAGAAATAGTGTTCCACCATCGGCAAGTGCAAAGCGGCCAACGCGATCAGTCATGGCTCCCGTAAATGCACCTTTAACATGCCCAAACAATTCACTCTCAACAAGCTCGGAAGGCAAAGCAGCACAGTTTAATGTGATATAAGGTTTGTTGTTTCTGCGGCTGGAATCGTGAATAGCCCTGGCAAACAACTCCTTGCCTGTACCGGTCTCGCCCCTGATCAGGACTGTTGAGTCCGTTGGTGCAACCTGCTTTACTGCCTTCAGGGCTTCCATGATGGCGGGGCTCTCACCTATAATATGATCGAAGTGATGAGTGTACACTTGCTCGCGCAACATGGAGGTTTCAGCATGCAACCTGTTTATGGTCTCATTAGCCTTCATCTCCTCAGTCAGATTTTTAAGAAACAGGGCATAGAAATATTGATTGTCGTGTTTGTACCTGGCTATTGATGCCGCAACAGGAAAATGATGTCCCTCCTGATGAATGCATGCCAGGCGACCGTCAATGGCAATTGATGCCTGCACTTTTGATGCAAGGGATAGTTGTGCCATTGCAGCTTCTATTTTTCGTAAACTTCCACTGTCGAAAAAATGATTGAGATGCAAATCCGTCATCTGTTTCAAGGTACCAAAGTTAGCCAATGCAGCCTGGTTGGCCTGCGTGACCATTAACTGTTGATTGAACTCAATAAGAATTTCATGAGTTCCATTGAACAGCCTGTTTAGTTTGGCTTCATTTTGCAAATGCATTTTTTCATATGCCATCCGCTGCATTTCCGCTGCAGCACGTGCTGCAAAAATCCTGAAAATGGCAAATGCCTCAGGAAGCTCTTGCATTGGTTTGTTATCCAGCAGTGCTAAGTGACCAAGAACGGTTCCCTTCTCATTACGCAGGGCAAGCCCCATATAGCTAACTGCACCCAATAATGGAAGGTCGGGATCTTTGGGATAAAGTTTAATGACATTTTCCGGTACATGGCAGATACTCTCATTCTCAAGCACCGGTTCGCATGGTGTTCCCGGAACATCATATTCATACTCCTCCACAAAGTGATCATCCAGCCAAAAAGCAAGTGCTCGCAGGCGATTACTTTCCCTGAGGTATTCAGTGATCCAAACACCATGGGCTTGAAGTGTTTCCGCAAGATTCTTAACGAGTGATCGGTAAAAAGCCTCCCCCGTGTAAGACGAGGTTCCTTCCACAATTTTCTTTAAAGCAACGATCGCGGGCAGGGCTTCTTTCTGATTTGTTTTTTGCATAAAATCGTGTTTTTTACGAAATAAAGTTACGATAATTCGTTAATCACGAAATATCGTAAATATAGATTATTTATAACTTATTTATTATCAATGATATAAATTTTGGCACGCCGCTTGGCTTTTTCCTGGCATATTGTTTAACCCTTTAAAATTTAAAAATTATGGAAACAATGACAAAAACAATGGTAAACGGATTTCAAATGAAGGAAATCGTTGATACCCTGGATGCGATCAGGATGAATCCTGAAATAGCAAAGTTCAAGTTTCGTGCCAGGAACAAGTGGATCAGTGGCGGGCACAATCAAGCTACTGTAAAGGATTTTTATGGCGGTTGTCAGGAGGACACCTCCAGAATGCAAGCCTGGGTCATGGACAATGGCGAGCCACCAATTCTGCTTGGTGCCAACGAAGGACCAAACCCTGTTGAATACCTGCTTTCAGCCCTATCAGGTTGTATGACCACCACCATGGCCTTGCATGCTGCTGCACGTGGAATGGAGGTTGAGAGCATCGAGTCAAGCTTTGAGGGCGATCTGGATGTACAGGGCTTCTTAGGTTTGAACGAAAAAGTCAGAAACGGTTATCAGATGATTAAAGTGACCTTTGATATCAAAGGTAAGCTCACACCTGAGCAAAAACAGGAACTGATGTCTTTTACTAAAATGTCACCTGTTTTTGACGTGGTAACCAATGGAACCATGGTTGAAGTGGGATTGCTTGAATAAAATCTCGAAACTGATCTCAGTCAATTATCCCGGAGCTGATTAGCTACCGGGATTTTTTTGTGCTAAGAGCAAAAAAAATGCTAACCAGCTAAAGTTAGCATTTGATATAAACACAAGTATTCACCTGGTGATCCCGGCAGGATTCGAACCTGCGACCCGCAGCTTAGAAGGCTGCTGCTCTATCCAACTGAGCTACGAGACCATAGCCCATAGAATGGGGCTGCAAAAATACAAAAAATCAATGCCACCTAACAAAAAAAAGGTGGGAAAACCCACCTTTAAATGTATAACCTTATGGTTGATATCGTTTTAGTAACGGTTTCTGTAGCCACCGCCACGATCATTATCTGAATCTTCAGTTTTTGGGCGTGCTTTTTTCACTACGATAGTTCTGCCATCCACTTCTGATTCGTTCAGTTGGTCAATGGCAGCATTTGCCTGGTTGTCATCCGGCATTTCGACAAAACCATAGCCTTTGGATCGATTGGTTAGTTTGTCCATGATCACTTTGGCTGAAGTAACTTCGCCAAATTGTTCGAAAAGTGCCAACAGATCGTCACTGCTGGTCTTAAAATTAAGTTTTGCAACAAAAATGTTCATTTTTTATAAAAGATAAATTGTAAATAATGCTCTCCAGAATTCAAGGTAAAAAAATGGGAATCAATAGGGTAAGCTATGGAATTACGAATTAAATTGCCTGTTCTTCATGAAGAAGCTTTGAATTAAACCGCCACAAATATAAACATTTTACTACCACCAATGCAATAAATTAAAAATCTTTTTTTCAAGTAATTAGAATGATAATCTATTTACAATGATCAATCTTTGCCAATTGAGGTGTAACAGTAACAAATTTGGAGGAGGCTGATTGCTATCTGCAATAACTGATTTACTAAATTTGGATGCTCTTTTATCGAACTGTTCGAAATTCAACATCAATATGTCCAATAACGGTCATTCTTCATTGGGTTAGCGAATACCTCATTGGGATTGAATGGCTTATTCTCACATATTCAATAAAGAAGATAATCTGGTTCGATTGTTGGAAGCATGCTGTTATTCATTAACATTTATACATTAAAAATATGGTAAAGACGCTTACATTCGCTGTGCTTGCATGGATTTTATGCTCTTTAAATCCTTTGCTGGCCAATGAAAAGGGTGATCATATCACCCGTGAATCAGCACCTGAAAAATACAGGTGGAACACTTCTGCCATTTATCCCGACTGGGCCGAATGGGAAAATGACCTGGCCCTGGCAGGTGAGAAACTAAATGAGATCGTTGCCTTCCAAGGAAAGCTAAACGAAGGGCCTGAACAACTACTGGCCTTGCTTAACATCAACGAGGAGGCCGGTAAGATCCTTTACAAACTTTATTGCTATCCATATCTGCAACGCTCCGTCGACACCCGAAACCAGGAGATTAATTCGCGGTTCCAACAGATGCTTGGCTTTTATGCCGGCTTTGTTTCACAGGTTTCCTGGATTACTCCCGAAATGCTGACCATACCTGAAGAAAAGCTTCGTGATTGGATTAATAACGATCCCGGCTACGAAAATTACAGATTTGGGATTGAGAATACGCTGCGGCAGCAGCAATACGTGCTCGACCAGGATAAAGAGGAACTGCTCAGTTACTTTATGCTTTCGACCAATGCACCCTCACAGATCTATACCGAACTGGCCACTTCTGATATTGATTTTCCTGAAATAACACTCTCAAGCGGTGAGCAACTGCCAGCTACACAAGCTAATTTAGGAAAGACACTTGCCTTTAACAAAAATCAGGATGACAGGCGTATGATTTACGAAGGACACCTTTCAGCCTTCAATAAGAATGCAAATACCTTTGCTGCCATACTCAACGGTGTTTATCAAGGTGACTGGGCCTATGCCAAAAGCAAGAAATTTGACAATTATCTGCAATACAGTTTGATAGGTGATAATATTCCAGAGGTGGTTTATTTCAACCTGATCAATACGGCAAAAGAAAATACGGTGCCTTTGCAGCGTTATAACGAACTGCGCAAACAAGTGCTCAAACTGGAAACCTACCATGTTTACGATGGTAGCATCAGTCTTTCTGACTACAGCAAACAATATACCTGGGAGGAAGCCAGCCAACTGGTTTACGATGCCGTGGCTCCACTGGGTACTGATTACCAGGAACGTGTAGCTGAAATGCTTTCAGGGGGGTGGATAGATGTGTATGAGGGTGAGAGCAAGCAGACCAATGCCTATTCCATGGGCGTTTATGGTGTACACCCTTATATTTTGATGAACTGGGATGGAACCATGCGTAATGTTTTCACCCTGGCACATGAGCTGGGTCACTCATTGCATTCAATGTATTCATCAGAAAATCAACCTTATGCTACACATGACTATGCCACCTTTGTAGCTGAAGTCGCTTCAATATTCAATGAAGAGCTATTGCTTGATCACATGCTGAAAAATTCCACCGATCCCATGGAAAAAATCGCATTGCTCAACCAGGCCATCAGCAATCTGACCAGTACCTTCTACAGACAGAGCCTTTTTGCAGATTTTGAATACCAGGTACGCAGTAAAGTAGAAAGTGGAGAAGCGGTGAACCTGGCCTCACTTAAAAGCTTGATGGCAGACCTCAACAATACCTATTATGGAGAATCAGTAGCCTACAACCCGCTTAATGATATGACCTGGGCCAGGGTGATGCACTTTTATGAGCTTAAATACTATGTTTTTCAATATGCTACAAGCTATGCTGCTTCATCGCACCTGTTCAATCAAATAGCCCAATCTGATGGCGCACACAAACAGCAGGCTCTTGATCGATATATTAATTTACTGAAAGCCGGAGGCAGCGATTATCCGATCAACCTGCTCAATGCCGCAGGTGTGGATATGAGCAATCCTGAAACGCTCAAGGCCGTGGTTCACAGGCTTGAGGAGTTGGTGGGGCAACTGGAGCAGGAACTGAAAACAGCTGGAATGATATAGGGTTCTTAATCGGCTGTTAATGTGGTTGGTAGGGTTAACTACATATGCTTGTTAGGGATTGCAACCTGACCAGGTCAAGAGGTTTCCTTAAAGTCAAAGTCTTAGCCCATACCAACCAATTTCAACTAGATCGGAAATGCCTGAGGAACGTATGTAGAAATGTGCACAGTGTACAGAGCGCATTACGGATTAACGCCCTCTCCCCTCCTGTCCTTTTTCATGTGAGGAGTTGACTTACAGCCTGAAATTACAGTTTAAACAGCTCGTGGAAGGTTTTCTCATACCGCTATCGCTGTAAACATGGAAATCTGTAGTTTGTTTTTTGATCTGATTATACCGCCATTAAACTACAAACCGCTAATCCGGATAGTAAACCCCGCTACCGATAAGATAATCATAGCCGGGAACAGGTATGACATAGGCATTCTTGAGTTTTTCGGTATTGGTTTGATAATCCATCCAATAATATGAATAGAAGCCTCCACCTTCGCGGGCTTTGTCAATAAGCCCCCGCATGAGGTAGTTTCCACGCGAATCCTGCATATCCCATTGATAATTCCCTTCGCGAGCCGGCTCAGGAGGTTGGACTACATTATAACCACGATAGTCCAGCACAAAGAAATAACCGCTCCGGTCTTCAAAAAACCGGATGTTTCTTAGAAACTTACACATCCATGCCACAGCGCCCAATGAGTCATTACCAAACGTTGGCAGCATGGCCGCAATCCCTTTTCCCATGAAATTGACCGCCTCTACCACCTCTTTCTCGTTTTTTTCATCATTGCTGAAATAGGGCTCATTGCCCGCATGGTAAAAGCCCGAACCGGCAAACCAGTTCGTATTGGGTATTGCGGTGACAAAGGTGGTTTTACTCTCCACTGCGCCGCTCGATGGATTGAGATAGTCGTACCGCAAATAGCCATAGCCGGTATGTCTGACGATGTCATTCATTGTCCGGACAATATGATTTCCATAGGCATCAGTCTGGTCCAGGGAGTAGGTCCCCTGAAGATCGGGATGCTGTGGATGTACAATATTGTAGCCCGACATGGATTCGATAAAAAGGTAACCACTCCCATCGTCAAAAAAGCGAGCATGCTGCAGGAAAGTCTGGCAGAAATGCGCCCTGTCAGTGCTGTCAACCAGCACGGTATCCAGCAGCGCGTTCAGGCCGGTGCTGAAATTAACAGTATTGGTATAGGTAATTTGCTTTAGCACTTCATGATAGGGAATGGACACTTCCGGATTATCCTCTTTTTGACAGCCCGAAATGCCTGCCAGCAAGGAGAAAACAATTACTGCCTTGAAAAATATTGAACTTGTCATTTTAAATAGCTTAATGGTTGATATGATTCGGAACATTGGTCAAATTTATGAGATTAAATTGAGTTAAAGTTAAATTTATTCCTTTATTGCCGTTAATGGTTTAATGCTGTATGCTCCCCTGACGAAATCGACCAAACGGTGGCATTGACTGCTGCTAATTTATTTTTAATCCAATATTTATTCTAAAATATCTGTTCAATATATGATCATAATATGAATCCAATTTATTGATCCCGAATTTATAATCAGTTTTTACAATTATTTCAAATCTTGATACTGGAATCCGAATGCCACATCCAGTGTATAATCCAAGGGTGTTTGACAGCGTTACTTTTTCATCAATTTCTGTTCTATTGTAATGAAGCTGATTATTCGTATCAGGCGAATAGGTATGTTTCGTTCCTGTTCTATTCGAATTAATTATTAGGTCTGCAAATCCCCCGGCTTCAAAAAACACTTTTAACTTTGCGCCCACATTTACCCTAAAACCTATTGGTATAGATATACTATTTATGTTATATATCAGGTCTGTGGCCTGAGCAAAATGTCCTTCGTACATTGATTTTTTAAATTGACTCGTCCGGTTGTATTCGAGGCCAAATACTAAATTCATTCTTTTATCGGACATAAAGGAACGGTACGCGCCTAATCCAAATCCAAACCGATCCACTGTATTGTCATCCCGTAGATGTGTCCTGTTCAATGAAACCTGAAATTCATCAAAGAAGAGATCTTTCGAATCTTGTCCGCTTGATGCTTTACTTAGAAGAACTTGCAAAACAAGTATTAAAATCCAATGCTTCATTATTGCGG
>CALAZZ010000155.1 GCA_937926515.1 uncultured Bacteroidales bacterium
AAGCCCATTACACTTCCTCCTTTTGTGCTGTACCCCAATACACATCGTAGTCATCAAGCAGTGTTTCGCTCGCTGATAACTCCACGAACACTCCTTCATTCCATGAGCCTACCACGACTGGCATATCTGAGGCTGTGGCATCATAAGATAGTTTTGCCGAAACAATGGCAATGGTGTCTGTCGTGCCCTCTTTTGGGACTAAAAATATTGAAAACCCCCTGTTGCCATACAGTCTGCTGCCACCCAAACTAAAGGCTGTTGCAAGGCTTTCTACTTTGCCATGTGCAAGTATTCTGCTTGCGGCCAATGATTCTGTTATGTTTCCCATTTTATATTATTTTTTTAAGGTTTAATACATATTTCCTTTACATCCAGATACCTATGTTAAAAACACGTTTGTAGTAGTGTTCCCATAATTACAATATGCAGGAGATGTTGAATACGCACTATATAAAGCTGCCCAATCTGCATTGACATCTATATTGTCAATAGGTGTTTCATCATTTAGTTTTGTTACAGCAAGATTTTGAGCAAGCCAAACCTGGGAGCCTATTTTTACTCCATCATAAATATTGCCATCCACATCCTCAACCTTTTCTACTATTGTACCATCCGTATAGCCCGTTTCATTTATCCCTGCATCACGTACACATCGCACCGAAAAACCATACCACTTATAATCAGCAGTAGAGTTAAGGTCACCAGTCGTATTCCAACTTCGCTTCATCGAAGCGTCAAATCCACTAAACTCGCCCGCAACCCACAATAAGCTCACAGCTCCTTGTGAAGAATAACTGCCATTAGTAGCCCTGTACCCCCCCGGTAAATTAGAGAAGCCAAAATCATTAGCTCCATAATGTGTAGCATTACTATTCCAACGCGGATGTGTGCTTGTTGCGCAAGCACCTCCCAACGGAGAACTGACCTGTCTGCATGATTTTAGTTTATTTCCAGCCCCACCAGCAGTATTTGTATTAGGTATGTCATACTCATTACTAAGATGATCCACAAGGGCCGTATAATCATCATTACTTGCTACTCTATAACCAGACGGAGCAAGCTTACCTGTATTAACAGCAAACCAATTATAAAGCCTTCTGTAAGCAACATTACTCGGATCACCTACCACCGCTGCTGCGCTCCCCAAATTAACGGCAGCAAACAACTGCTCGACATCAGTTTTTGCTTGCATCTGCTCAATGCCTATACTGGCCCTTATTGTTTCCATTATTTATAAATCTGCGCTTCTGATTAATGTATCTTTAACTGTTATGGTGCTGCTTCCTGTCGCTGTATGTGGCTTATCATCCCCATCAATAAGCAATAACTCATGATCATACTCACCAGCCGTAATACTGCTACTGTAATCCGTGTCAGTTGATGCCAGGGTAACATATACTATGGTCCCTGATATAGTTATTGTTGCTGGAGTATGCTCAGTTGATTTAAGTAGTTTAGTGGTACCGCCCTGCATAAGTTTCCAGTATGCTTTATATCCCACAAGGTTTGCTACGTTTTCTACAAAGAACGGAAGCACTATTGCATTCCCCTTGTAAATTATCCTGTTTTGATTTTCTTTTGCCATGTAACTAAATATTTATAATTCGTCCACTGCAATATCTGTTGATTTATATAAAAACCTGTTGCTAATCTGATACATGCCATACACAGATAAAAATGACTCTGGTATATCTGGATTGGGGTTATACATGATGTTATTTGTTATCTTGAGTAAAAGTTGTGCGTTAGAAATCACAGCATCAAAGGTTATGTCCTGCTCCCTTAATGCTCCGTGTGAATGTAAAGATGAGCCCGCTTGATTAGTATACCTTACGTATTCACCGCCCCTTGACACCACCTTAATATTACTTATACGCGGAAAATTACCAGCTACACTATCATTTAACAGGGTTAGATCAACCCCATAACTTAAAGCAACATCTATTTTAAACCCAGGATCTGTAGTTAAATAAATCTTACTACCGTAAAATAATAAATCTATACTTATCTTATATGCGCCAACAACATTCTCAAGCCCATGATGTTCTAAATAAATGTACGCTATTGTGCTGATAGGCGCTGCATTAATGATATTGGTTGATGGAGAAACGCCAATGGAATTGACAACGTAATACTCAGTTTGCTCACCACCGCCAGGAGAAGGTTTAGCGGCTTTGCGGAGTTCGCTTTCCGGCCCAATAACAGCAACTTCCGTATAGTCATTATACGTTGTGGCCTTAGTCGGTGTCAGCTTACCATTTATCGCTATGTCGCTTACTACTTTCATATCATTACTTCCAGATAACTATTCTGTATGCGTCTGTCGCTGGAGCTTCGGCAAATGTTACCGTAACCTGGTTAACCGTTGTACGTGCCACCGTTGCCAATACTGTTTCGTAAGTTGATGTATCGTACACTTCTGTAAGCACGTCCCTGCTATTGAGGCTATGTGTTACAGCAAATTGTGTTGCTAAATTGTTACCCATGTTGGCGCTGTACTTGCCGAAATCGTCCAGTTCTGCCGCTACGTAAGTTGCAAGTTTTAGGGGCGTAACGATACGCTGGTCATCTGTACCTGCATTTACCTCCGCCTGTGTTGCAATTTCGGCAACACCTTTGGCCGTTTCTGTGGCCTGCTCCCTGTTAACTTCAAGCGTTATCCAGTCGGCAGGTAAGGTTGTGCTGGCATCTGTTTTGTTGGCAATAATCACATCACCAGCGTCAAAATTAACGCCCTGTATGGCTCCGGCTGCCGTGATATACCAGTAATCACCCTTGACCGCACCCGATGGGAACGTGCTTTGTGTGTTGGCATCCCATCCACCCTGTAACTCACCCAGGCCGCCAATAATACCGTCAATATAAGCCTTGATGCTTTTTGCGGATGCAAGGCTGTCGTGTGATGCTATTGTGGTGTCAAGGTCTGTTAGTATGGTAATGGCACTTGTGACGCCTGAGCCAGCAGCAACACGGCCTATCACAGTCATTGAAGCAACATCCTCAATTTTGGCAAATGTTACGTTCTTGTCAAGTATTTTAACCGTTGTAACAGCATCAGAAGCGATCTTTTGAGCAGACACACCAGCATCTTTTATCCTTAGTTTGGCTGTTGCCGTGCCATCGGAAAGTTCAAGCGTGGCTGCATCTGGATCAGCCGATACCGTTACCGCACCTGAGCCTGACACTGTAATACCGCCCCCGGCATTCACTGCCGTAATTAATCCGCTTGTGTTGCCAACGGCAACCCATGCTGTGCCGTTGTGCCAATATAGCTGATCATCGCTCTCCCTGTATATCATCCTCCCTTCCCATCCTGTCGGCAGGGTAGTTGCAACTTTTTCGACTGTTATTTTGATTAATTGGGCCTTGCCTTCAAAATCAAGATGTGATTTAACTTTCATAATATCTTATATTTAATTCATTATGACTTTGCCAGTGAAATAATCTGAGAAGCTGATAGTAACCGTATTCTCGTCAATATGCAATACTTCTGTAATACAGGTATTGCCCGTAGTGTCAAGCACGGTAATAGCAGGTATTTTACCAAGCGAATGATTGATTGTTTCGGTTAATTTATGGGTGATGGTGTAAGTAAAGTGAATATCTCCATATTCTGACAACTCTGGCTTATTTATTATGTAAGCAGGGGAGGTTGGGTCACTTTCAGTCCAACTACTCTGTACCTGATTGCCTCCTGGTACGCTCCGAACCCTCAAATACTCCTTTATCCTGGTCATGCTTACAATCCTTCACTTAACTGAATTTCTTGAATTTTCTGTCCAATAAGCTTTGCGCCCTCAATATTTTGCAGGGCAATACACACGTCATAGGCCGCATACCATGAAAGCAGGTCAACAGCCCTCTCGGGTATGTTTTCCGGTGGCTCCGTGCGGATGATGTACAGGTAATCAATCTCGTGTACATCTTCCCCTGTAATTGGATGCTGTTCAGCATCAGGTATGCTATAATATTCAAGGACTTTCATGGGCTAATCTACTTGTACTGGGTCATAATCAACAGGCACATCCGGGTCAGGAAAATCCCACCCATCATTTATTTCGGTAAGGTGTTTAACCACTACCACAGGCTTTGCTAAACCTCCCCTGGTGAAAGGATTGGATTGTAGTTTATACTTTGGGTTATCTACGCTAATAGCCTCGGTAACGCCTCTTTTCCATGGTATCATTTTAAGGGCGTATAAACGGATAAAGTTTGGAGGCATTCCTATATAGCCCCATCCCTGCCCCTGTACAATTACATGGTTGATGGTTGAGCTGGCTGGATTAATCTTTACCGGGTCAAGCAGGTGCATGGGTGCGCTGCGAAGCAAATTTAGCGTACTGTCATCAAGCAGCTTATCTACAAGTGCTACCGTTGGAACCTGCTGGTGGCTGTCAAAGACCGTAATCTCGTCCAGTCTGGCCAGTACCTTTTCAATAATCTGCTGCCTCGTTGCCATGTTGTTGCTACCATTTGTTTAGGTTATCAATTTAACTTTCTACCAGTCAGGAAACACGATTCTGTGCTTTTCCATCATGGCCTCAACAGCTTTCTTGTTTGGCATCATAGCCCAGGTAACACCCTCGATGTTGTCTGCAATCCACTTCTTTGCCCCCTGAAAGTTGGTAACTCCCTCAACGGTGTGCCCTTCTTGTGGTGGTGGAGGATCATGTGTAACAACCGGCTCTGGCTCTGGCATAACTTCGGTGCTGTGAATAAGTCTTATTCTTTTGCCAAAGTCTTTCCTGCGCTCAATAGCGGCCTGAATAGTAGGATTGCTGGTGGTGAATTTACCTCCCTGATATGGGAGCGTGGTGCCTCCTTCAAAAGACACGGTGAATGTATTGTCACCATCAATCAGCGTAGCCTCATATGATGTGAAGCCGTTAAATGTCTGGTAGGTCTTTACGATCTTTCCCATATTACTTATTTTTTTATGTTGCGGCTTGTAAAAAAGGGAGGGCGATTTTTATTCACACCTCCCTTTAATCACTAACCAAAATTGTTAACAGAATGGTATCTTATTATTCTTATTCTCCTGATTCTGGTGAAATGATAGCGTGAAGATCAGGATAGCGTGTAGCAACACAAAATGCTTCTTCTACCACCTGTGCGTCCGCGTTCTTTTGTCCAGACTCTTTAAGCATCAGGTTTCTTGTCGCCATTGGCTTAAACACAGCTTTCTCAAGGTAGTTAACATCAAGCACAAGTCCTTTCTTAATCCATCCAGTCACATCAAACAGGTTATGATACTTTACTAAAAGCTCACCAAATCCGGTGTCAATTTTATTGAATTTGATGCCCCAAACAACCTCTGTCTGCTTGGCCTCGATCTGCTTGGTTATTGTTGGAATACTAAGCAAATACTCCATAAGCTCACCTCCAACGAACAGCACCCTCTTTTCACTACCGGAGTTGCCTGTAAATATTTGACGGCCCCATCCTGCGAAGGTGGCGTTAGTGATAGAAGCAGGGTTATATTCAAGCCCTTTGGTAATTAAGCGGGTGATACCTGCGGACATATACTTGTAGTCACTGCCGACAGGGTCATAAAATTTGCCCTTGACGCCAAACAACGATGTAAGCTCCATCTTACGCCTTAAATCATAAAGACTTTGTGCGCGATAATCCGGCAGCCCCCAATTAACCTCTTTCTTATGCAGCTTCTCATACACACTCTGCTCGATCTGAGCCATGTGAATCTGCGCATAGTTAGAAGTATCCTGTGGGTAAGCAGCGTAAGGAGCAGTCTGCGCATCTGTTTCTGCCTTAGCGTTACCTATACAGACCATCTTCTCACCAGAAGCAATCTCCGGCAAGTCAAATCCGTTGTCACCAATACCATTTAGCGGCAATACAACAAGTTTGTTCGTCACTGAATTTTTATCAACGACATGCACAACCAACGGTTTATCACCCGAACCATCTACATCCAGGAACATGATGTTATCATCAATACTCCATCCCCCTATATTATTAACAAGAAGATCATGTACGGTGTTATTAGGGCTTCCTGTCCCGGTTACAGATAGTGTTGTCTTAACGGTGTCTGAAATGTTGCGCTGGTCAATGTTATACCAAATGTAGTCCCAGCTGTTTATGGGTACTGTTGCGCCAATATGCCTCATAATAGTGTCCAGCGGATAAGCAGAAGGCTTCATTTCCGTGATCTTCTTACTTATCGTACTATCAAGCAGGTTCTCACTGCCAGCAGCTACGGTTTCTGTTGTTGATGTTGATGTGGTTGTTGTTCCTACTGGTGCGGCTGCAAGCAACACGCCCGTGCCAACCAAGGTACTAATAAAATCAATCTGACCGAAAGCTGCAAGGGTAAAAAATCCCACAAGCACAACCAGAAAGAGTAATTTTGCGAATTTGAAAATGTGATTTTTCATTGGTCTTACTTTTTGTTTGTTATTACTGTTTTAGATCAATTTGTTGCGGCGGTTTTTCTCCATGTCAATAGCATCCTCCCAATCATCTTTTGGCTTTGGTGTCACGTCTTTACCACCTTGTCCAACAATGTTAGGCAGGCCATCTCCTGCAACTTTCTTTTTATCATCAGCCTTTTTTGCCTCAATCTTTTCGTTCTTTGCGGAGATTTCTGCTGTTTTGGCTGCACTTTGCACATCTGTGTCATAGTCAATGGCTTTCTTTAGCCTCATAAGATTTGGCTTGTTCAATCGTCCATCAACGATATCATTCACAAGCTCACCTATGGCTGAAAGAAAACTTTGGGTCTGCTCCTCGCTCATATCGTTGTCCTGGGCAAACTGTTTGATCTCACCCACGGTCATGTCAAGGTTTTCCTGGTACATCTTCTGCCTTTGCTCTTTCTCTGCCCGGCTTTTCTTGCGCTCAGCAAGATTGTTGTTCCAGGCATCAAAGTCAGGATCACCCTCCATAGGCGTTAGCTCATCAACATCAATGTGACGGCTAAGAGCCTCTGTGAAAGAGGCTCCTTTGCTTATATCACGAATGATAGCGGTAAGCTCTGGCGCGTTCTCAAGCACCTCACGAAGCTTCTCATCTGCCTCCTGTGTTGAGGACTGAAAGCCCTCAAGCTCGTCTAAATACTCAATGAGGGAGGCGTTGATCTCATCATCGCCCTGAAACTCCTTGTCGGGGTAGCGTTTCTTTAGCCGGTCTGCAAATGGATTTCCAGGTGGCTGCTCTACTGGAGTTTCTTGTTCAACTGCACCCATTTCATCGGGGGCAAGCTCCTCGGTTATTACTTCTTCCTGCTTAACCATAATTCTGTTGTTTTTAGGCTTTAGGCATCGACATCAGCGAACAGCGCCCAAATGGTTCCGTTGTGGTAAACCATGTCGCGGGCAGCAACAGTGATTGCATCACCACCACCCTCATTAAGGTCACCACCTGTGCCGATCCTGTAAATCTTGTTCTTGTCTGGAGTATCCATTGCGGTAAGCTGTGCGGCACTTTTGGTTCCGCCCAGGGTAAAGTAATTGTCGAACACGATGGCCGCCAACTTACCAAGCATAGCCCTTTGAGCCGATAAATCGCCTTCGTGCCTGCTGTGTAATTCGTTGAAAAATTCTGCTCTTGTCATTTTGATGTAATTTTTTGTTAGCAAATTATCAGGCAGTAAAAGTATAGGGTGAAATATCAAAAAAGGTGTCTATTTATACCAAAATGTTGATTGGTGATATAAAATGTCATACTTTTGAAAAATCATTTTTTAACCACAGATGATGGGTAAACTTCCCCGTCCTGATCAGAAAGGCAAAAAGCGTGTTACTCTTTCGGATGAAAGAAACATTGCTGTTTATTATCATTATAAGCGTGTGATTGCCAAACACGGTATCATGGCTCACAGAATGAAGAAGCGAGAGCTTTATGAGGAAACTGCCCGCCCCTTTTTCATCCAACCCAAGAGAGTAGAACGCATAATTTCAAGTATTTATAAAAGCTCATACCGTCATATACCTGACTGTGTGAAGCAAGAGATTGATGAGGCAATAACCAATGTAGAGCAGGCTGTAAGCGATGCTGACAAAGACAGAAATAAAACTCCTGGTAAAGGAAAACGCAAGAAGGCTTAAAGTCTTAACGGAAGATTTTAACCCTGTTACCGGGCTTGGTTCACTTGTGCCCCGGTTTGAGCTGTATATCTATCCTGATACCCCTGTATATCTGCCCATGTCAATGCTTTCGCTGCCACTGATACAAAGTGCAGTCGAATCAAAGAGCTTATACCAGATGGCAGACAGGGTTTCGCGCCTGTATGATCAGGTGCATGATGAGGAAGAGTTTGCGCACATACAGAAAGAGTTTATGGTGCTGCGCTTTGACCATGATTTTGAGTTTTGGGCTTATATGTGTGTGAAGATCACAGACAAAGATACCGGAGAGCTTATACCCTTTAAGCTGAACAGGCCACAAAGGATGCTGCTCAGGGATATTGAGCAGGAGCGACTTAGCGGTAAGCCCATACGCATCATACTTACCAAAGCACGGCAGTATGGCGGCTCAACATTGGTGCAGGTGTACTTTGCTTGGATTCAGCTAAGGCACAAAATGGGATGGAACTCTGTTATTGTGGCCCATGTGGAAAACCAGGCGCGTAACATCAGAAGCATGTACACCAAACTGGCTGATAACTACTTGCCGGAAGCGCTGCCGGATGGTGAGGAGAAATTAAGGATTGAGCCTTTTGAGGGATCGCCTAAAACCCGCACAAACAAAGCGCGTAACTGCTTGATGGATATTACAAGTGTGGAAAAGCCTGAAAGCACAAGGTCATTTGACTATGCCCTGTGTCACTTATCTGAGGTCGGGCTTTGGAGAGGTACACTACTTAAAAAGCCGGAGGACTTAGTGCAGAATATGAGGGCAGGTGTTAAGAAAGTGCCTTACTCAATGATCGTGATAGAATCAACAGCCAAAGGCGTAGGCACATTCTTTCATCGCGAATGGACTGCGGCCAAAAATGGTAAAAGCAGTTACCGCCCTGTATTCATACCCTGGCATTCATTTGACAAATACATTTCATATATAGACCCAAAAGAATATGAGGAATATTTCCAACGGCTCAATGATGATGATTGGGCAAGGTGGCACCAGGGTGCAACACTTGAGGGCATCAAGTGGTACAATGAATACATGGCCAGCGAGAACTATGACAAGTGGCGTATGGAAAGTGAGTTTCCGGGAGATGATGATGAAGCCTTCCAGAGTACAGGTAACACCGTGTTTCACCGCAAACATCTGCTCGATCTTGAAAAAGGGTGCAGGCCACCGGAGTACAAGGGTTCTCTCACGGCAGACCAGACCAAAGGCAAAGGAGCGCTCAAGAACCTCTCATTTGAGCATCAAAGCACAGGTTTGTTATGGATATGGGACTGGCCCGACAGAGATACGCTGGTTAAGAACCGCTACCTGGTGAGTGTGGATATTGGGGGTACGACAGAAAAGGCAGACTACTCGGTTATACGTGTGATTGACCGCTACTGGCTGCTTCATGGAGGCGTACCCTCAACAGTGGCTACATGGAGGGGGCATATTGATCAGGACTTGCTCGGATGGATTGCCGTGCAGGTGGCACAGTTTTACAACAAAGCCCTGCTTGTGGTTGAGAGCAACAGCCTGAGAAAAGACCAGCTTGCCAGTGATGGAGAACACTTTTTGACCGTGCTGGATGAGATTTCAGAAGTTTATGACAACCTGTACACCCGAACATCACCAGAGAAAGTTAATGAGGGAGCGCCAGTGATGTATGGCTTCCATACCAACATACATACCAAGCAGCTTGTGGTTGACCACTACCGGGCAGTCATCAGGGATAAAGGCTACATCGAAACAGATATGCGTGTTGTGGATGAGTGCAAGAGCTACCAGAGGGCAGAGGACGGCAGATTGGGCGCTGTTGATGGTATGAATGATGACCTTGTTATGGCTACCGCAATAGGGATGTGGATATGCAACAGCCAAATGAGTCCACCGGCAGAGTATGAAGATAAAACAAAGCCTTATACCAAGAACCTTAGCATTAAGAGAAAAGGGGCTACGGAGGCTGTGATATAAAGGAAAATACACTTATAAGTTAATTTATATGATACTACTTCTAAGAATATTAAAAGCATCGGCCATATGGCTGCGTGAGGACAGGCATCGTGGGCGTGAGATGCGAAAGCTCAGGCGACAGAAAAAAGCCCTTGTAAAAGCCAAGAAGCTGGCAGACAGACGTGCGCTTGCCACAGGCAAAAAGCAATGGGTATTGCCTGACCACCGCGGACAGTTAAAGGTACTTAACCGCACCGAGATACAGGTCCTAAAGCGGTTTAAGGTAATGAACCGTCATGTTACCGGAAGCGACCTTGACAGGGAGGCGCTATATGTGGCACAAATGAGTAACCGAAAGTTTTTGGGTGGTGCGAAATAAATACCAAATCGTGATCGGTATAGACCCCGGCACAAACACAGGTGTAGCCGTGTGGGACAAAAGAGAAGGGAAACTCATTGAGGTGCGGACTACGTCCATACACAAAGCCCTGTTTGATGTAGAGTTTTCCATTCAGGTGTTTGGAGATAAAGGGGTGTTGATCAGGTGTGAGAACCCAAATACATGGAAGCCGCACAAAGGAACTGACCGCCATGATGTGAGTAAGCTGCAAGGAGCCGGAAGCATCAAGCGTGACTTTGCAATATGGCGTGACTTCGCTAAGGATTTAGGGATAGACTTTGAGGGTGTGAACCTGCATAGCTCCCTCAAGAAGCTATCTGACTACAACTTTAGGCGAATGACCGGATGGGATATGAGAACAAGCGAACATGCCAGGGATGCAGCCATGTTGTGTTTTGGGTATTGACCGAAATACTAAAACGATAAAGCCGGCCATCTCTGACCGGCCTTACCCACCCCTACACAATTATGAAAACTTTAATAAATAAAACACAACACAAATATAGTATTACTGCTTCGGTTTTTGCAACATTCTGTTGATAACATTTTGCACTTCCGGCCTGATTTGCGGCTCCTGATTCATCTCCTCCGGCAACTGCCCTTGTCCTGGCACCCCCGCCTGCTGCATATCTTCCCTTTTCTGACGTACCGTTGTAAGTAACTGCTGTGCAAAGGGCATGGTTGAATGTTCAAGGTAGCTCTCCACGTCAATAAGACCTCCCTCAAGCATACGCAACAGGAAGTCGTCCGTCACCTGCCGTAAGCTTGGCGTGTCAATCGTCTGTGTTACGTTAACATCAAAATCCAAATCCCTGACCGATTCAGGATTGTACTCTTTGGCTGCCTCGGCATAGTAGTCGCCTGCAATGGCCAGCATACGCGATTCCTTGTAAAACTGGTGTATGACTTTAAGCAGCTTGAAATCCCTCTTTTGTATGAAACTGGTGAAGCTATCCATAACATCCTTGGAGTTGATGGATGCGTTGGCCGCCTCCTGAGCGTACAGCGATGCGGGCGTGTTTCCCGAAGCCCTTTGCCCTTGTATGGCATAGTTAACCCCTGAAATCTCTTGCAGGAGCTTGAGTTGAAGGTTTAGCATGTCGCTGATACCTACATTTACCGCGCTTGAGTTTATCTGCTGCGGCAATGGCTGGTTGGCCTTAGCCTTAATCTTGATAACACCATTGAAGCGGCTCCACTCGTCCGCAAAATCATCAATATCCATATCTTCTGGTATGGATTCCTCCGGTACAAGCAGCACACCTTTGGCGCTGGCTCCAATGATCGTATCAAGCATGTTCACCAAACGGTTGATGTATCTCTGGTTGTCCACAAACTCATCAAATATACCATACACATCTCCATCAATAAGCGGCCAGGCAAGCATCACATATGGATGCTCCTCATGCTTGTATGGCGTTTCACCCTCGTACAAACAGTGTCCCCAGGGTGTTAGAAACTTCACATACCAGAAGCTTTCATATTTGCGCTCACCCACCATCAGGGGCACATCTTCCGGCTCCACACCGTTAGCCACAGCCTCCTGCACCCTCATAGTGTTCTGCATCTCAACTTCATCAAGGGTGTCGGTTGTGATGTAATACTCTCCTGAAAGGTAGTCGTGTACATACGTCCTCCACTCGCTTCTGAGGTACCACATTTCAATTATACGGCACTTATTATTTTCGTTGGCCATATAGAACGCAATGTTGTCCGTTTCATAGCTGGATAGCCCCATTGTTCCCTGGTCAGCCCTTATGTCGTTACCATAACCAGCGTACCACCTGCGGATAATAGCCTCGTCCGCCGCGTTCTTGGCAAACACACTCAACAGCTCGTCCATAGAAAGGTCAATAAGCTCGCCTATCATTCTAAGGTCAAACAGCCTCACATCAGCAATATCCGTGTTAAAGAATATCCTGTTGGCGTTGATGTTTTGTACATAAGCATCGTTGGTGTTACGTGTTTTCCAGTATTTGTAACCGATCTTTTGTATAGGCAATCCGCTTATGATATACTCCTCAAAGTTACGTGCGTCCAGCTCCTTGCAGTAGTTCAGGTCATGGGCTGCCCTTAATGCGTTGGAAAGCATCTCGGTCTGCTGATCTTTATCCTTGTCCCTGGCGATCACAATAGGCTTCATCTGGCCGTCACGGTAGCGCCCCACAAGGTTGTTCTTGATGGAGGCAAGCACGTTCTGTTTCAATGGAACCCTGCCCTGGCTGCGGATGTAGCTCTCCTCGGTGATATACTCAGCGCTGTTGTCCGGGTTGCGGATGGTGTCTTTCCACTGGTCGCCCCTCACGTACCGCCTTACCCTGCGCCTGCGTGTGCGAAAGTCCTCAAGGCTCTCATAGTACCTTTGGCCTAACTGTAAAAGCTCAATGTTCTCTGTTGTGGTGTAGTCTTTTATGGTAGGTTGAATCACGTCTATGTTGATAACCGTTAAAGCCTCGGCTTTCTTTGGAGCAAGCTTGCTCTTTCGTGCTGTTTTCCACGACAATCCCTGCGGTAGTTTAACCACTTGTTGATCTGTATTCATGTTACTCTTGTTGCTGTTTATACTCCTTCATCTGGCTCTCAATAAACTCATTACGATCCTTAATAAGCTCCTGCCTTAATTTTGGGTTTTCCTGTGCTGCCTCAATACGCTTCTTGTAAGCCCTCAGCCTTTTTTCGGTCTTGTCCACAAACTTGGCGTTGCGCTCCATCTCTGGCGTTTTATACTTGTACACCCTGCGGTAGTTCTTGTAGTCGCTCACCTGTGATTTAAGCTCCCAATAGTCGCTTACTGTGCTGCTGGTGTAAATGGTGCGGTAAAGACGGTTCATTATAGGCACGTCACGGGTATCAATGCTTGCATCAGGATCGTTAAGCAGGTGCATCCTGAATGCGTTGTGCGTTGTTTTGAACGTCTGGTTAATAAATGCCCCTGTGCCTCCGGTGAAGCCCTCAAGAAGATGCTCTACTTTTGCGGGGTTGACCTCAAATATCCATTTCTTCCAGGGCTGTCTTGTTACCTCCCCGGTATTAGGATCGTAGGTCAATGAAGCTGGACGGTTTTCATCACCTCCGCCAAGCCTGTTAAGCTCCCTGGCTACTTTCCTGAACATAGGGTTGGTTGTGGCAAGTCCTTTTTCTGCTGCAGGCGTGTACAGCTCTTGCGTAGGTGTAAACATCTGCCTGAAAACAGGACGGTTTGCAAAATCCCTGTTCTGCTGTATGTCATAAAATGGCACATACCATGTAGGGATAAAAGGTCTGGCCGAAGCTGTGCCTTCACCTATGCGCTCAAAATTGAAGTTCCACGGTGAAAACGTATCTGCTACATTTCCCATCATCCTGTAAGTGGCACCCATAGGATCAGATTTACCATGAAGCAAATCAGACACGATTGAGCCAACAGCATAAAAGGCCCTGAATCCGTGAGGCATTGGTATGCTCACGTACTTATCCTTTGCTTTACCCCACCACCATGCCGGATTAGGAAGGATCATGTAATTATCCCTTAAATATTCGTTGATCTGGTAATAATCATCGTCATCATCCATAACCATCTTCATCATCTCGGCAATCATAAATCCAAGCACGGCAAATGATCCGGTAAACTTACTAAAGTTGGCCGTGTTGTTTTTAGCCAGTCCTGCCATGTTTGCACCTCCTTGTATGGCTGCATTGGCAAAAGCATAGAATGAGCCAAGCAGCGGGGCGATACGGCCTTTCTGGTTGAAGTTTACCGTACTGTTTTTGGAATCAAAACCAGCCCTGTCATCGGAAGCTCCTTTTTGCTTGCTTGTGAGGAAAGTGGCGTACCTGGCAGTATCTTCACTCATTATAGCAAGATAATCCAGCGCAAATCCTAAGCCCTGTATGACTTTACCGTGAGCCACTTTATCCCAATTACCATTGGTTCCTGTGAGCCGTTCAATATTCTTTCGAATGTCCTTGCGGTATTCCTCCAAAGAGTTGATGTGTGCATAGCCTGTGCGGCCTCCTGCTTTGAGAAAGCGCTCAAACATAGCGTCATCAGCGTTGTTTTTCGGGTCTGCCTTACCACTTTCAAACCTATGTATGGCTTTTGCTGCCTTTCCTATATTGGAGTAGAACTTACGTACATCGCCACTGTCTTTGATACCGTGTGCCATTGTAGCATATCCAATATCACGGATGAAGTTTACAGGGATGAAAGCAGGGTTTTTGCTTGTGAGTACCATCGAAAGATAGCGTGTCATGGTTGCAGGTAAATCAAGAGCCTTTTGCAGGCGCACACTGTTCACCATGAACCGGCCAATATCATTCTCTCCGTTGATTGCCCTTGCGATACCAGGATCTTCTTTCATCACAAGAACATACCTGCGCCCTCCCTCAAACACGTTCACCTCATGCTGCTGTGCATTGCCTGCTGCGTTGCGCCTGTAATGGCCCATGCTCTGCTGAAACTTTATCCTGCCCTCTTCTTTCAGGTCTGCAAATGTTCCGGCATCGGTAAGCTGTGGTGATCCATCAGCGTTATAGCCATCAATGTAAAACACTTTTTCACCCATAAACAAAGCCTCTTTGATAACAGGATTACCCTCTTGGTCAACTGTTCCGGTGTCCACCAGGTAAATGCGCTTGTAGTCAAACACATCACTCATATCGTCACGGTTGATCCGAACCATGTTAAGAAGTTTTTGCTTAAACCTGTTCTTGTTGCCTGCCATGATCGAAGAATGTGCCATTGACTTTATCATCATCAGCGGATCGTCTGCCTCGCTGTCGCGCCCAAATGCTTGCTTCATCGGGTTCTGGAAGCCGGAATAAGGGTCGCTAAGGTGGTAGTCGTATATGTCGGCTAGAGTTTCGCCCTTCCATCCCCTGAGAGGAACATAAAACTGATACCCTCCGGGGCCTGTAAGCTCATCATAAGTCTGCTGGTTGATGAATCCTGCATCAAGGTACTTGTCAAGGCTGTATATTGTGGCATCATTAATACCATCCCACAGCTGTACATAAAGCTCCTGGCCAATAATCTGCTCATACATATCCGCTACCTGGCTGGCATACTCGTCTGTCAAAGGCACTCCGTCAAGGCTTCCGGCATAAACGGTTTCATCATCCGGTTTCTTACCGTACTTCTTGCGTATGGCGGCATTGCGCTCAGGTGCATGTTTTGCCTTCATGTACTTTTGCAGGTTCTCGATCTCAATACCCTTGTCCTGAACAATGGCTTTCACTGTCTGCATAAGCGGCTCCCATATCTTGCGGTCATATAGCTTCATCTCTGCGTCATTGATGCTCTGCACCAGTGTAGCATGAAGGTATGGGTCAGCCCATTCCGGCACACGGCCCTGCCTACTCAATACAAGCTCCTTTAGTGATTTCAGGCGTATGTACTTGTCCTGAACGGCCTCACGGAGGTGTGCGGAAGTGCCAAACTTGTACTGCTCTGCAATGGACTTGCCGGGGGTGTATGCAGGCTCGGTGTTGTCGGATTTAAACCGGATGTCGGGGGTTTGGCTGTCAAAGGTGCCATCGTTGCCGGTGGCTGATTTGATTTGGGTGGGAACGCGTCCATGTTGCCCCTGCGCCACCGCCCCTACATCTCCAAGCCTGATAAGCCTGCGTATGTTGGCCCTGTTTTGTTTCAGCGCCTCACCTCCCTCTTTCTGGAAGTTGCTGTCAATGGCTGCCTGCGCTATACGCGCCACGTCCATATCTGTGATCCTGGGTGTCCATCCAAAGGTGTCGGCCATCCACTTGCGAATAGCATCCATAAAGCGCTGCCATACGCTGCGTTGTGGTGCTGTGAGGGTCTTACCCCTACGAAGCCTATCGGCCAGGTGTGCAATGTATTCCTCACCTAAAATGGCCTTATTTTCAATATTGTCAGGGGTGTTGTAGAAATCCGGCAGGACCTTCATTGCATTTTCAAGCCCAATATCCTCAATCACTCTCTCAAAGAGCCTTGTGCGCTCCTCTCCTTCGGGTATCAGCTTGGTTAGTCCATGGTGTACCCCTTGCTCATGGAACCATGTATTAACAGCATCGGACACACTTCGCATATTGTCAAGTATGTAGTAGGATGTATTGTTGTTGCGGTCATACATACCAGGAGGCCGCACTTGCTGCGGTATCTTCTCACGTACGCTTGCAGGCAGTTCGCTCTGGTTGTCCACAATAACTGTTCTTACGCCATCATCAGACTGTTTTAGCAGTGATCGTATGGCTGTGCGCTTGTCCTCGTTGTTGTTGGAGTTGGGGTCGCTCATCATTGCGCTCTCTATGGCGCTGCTGAGTAGTATCTGATCTTCCCTCGAAACATCTTCGGTGTCGTGTAACATCGTTTCAAGACGCTGTCCAGAGGTTAGGTTCTGCCTGGCTTCAACATTTCGGGCTTCTACTTCGCCTGCAAGACGGTGGTACTGCTGTTGTGGTGATAAGGTTCCGGGCTTTAGCTGCTTGAGCAAATCCTTTACTTCCTTAATATCCTTTTTGGCGTTACGGCCTACAATATCATCATGCTTCCATGCGTCTTTTGTTCTTTCATAAGCATCTGCAAGTGTTGTTTTGTTTTCTTCGGCCAGCCTGACAAGCCCCTCAACATCAGCAATCATTTCTGTAAGCTCGGCAGAGGATTGGGTCATAACATCAGGACTGCCTCCTTTAGCGAACCCCTCTCTCTCCTGAATAGCATGTTGCACCTCATGGAGCAGTATTGTTTTGGCGTTCTCGTTGTTTGTAGCAGATAACTTGATTTTGTTTGTGCCGGTTTCCTTGTCCATGAAATAGCTGCCGTGATTCTCTTTCCCCTCACCTATTTCCACTTCAACAACACTGTATTGCAGGTTTGGGTAAAGCTTGTACAGTTCTTTGTTGTCAAGCATCTCGCCCAGGTTATACACCCCTGTCGGTTTCATCGTAACCTTGCCGTCCAGTATTTCATACCTCCACTTGCCATCTGCACCACGTTCCCATCCGGTAGCTTTGCGGATTGCTTTTGCATCTCTTTTGACTGCTTCCATCTGTCGGGCCACCTCCAGGTCAGCAAGCCTTATTTCGGCCTCTGCTTTCCTTGAGGGTGTGCGCTTGAGCATGGTAGTGCCTTTTTCGCCTGCGATCAGGAAAAGTGGCACACCGTCCTTTGCTTCGGCATCCATTTCGTTTTGATAGGATTCCATTTCAGGCATCATACGAGCGCCCTTATAAAACGCTTTCAGGTATGGTTTGATACCGTCCCCAAGCTCCCCAATCATCCGCTTTGCAAAATCACTAAATTTTCTGGCTCCGGCCTCAATGTGGTGCGCTGCCATTTCAGTACCTATGGCAAGCATTTCAAAGTCAAATCCCACGTTCATATTATTAAGCTTGTCGCGCATACGCTTTTTAAGCTCCTCGTAGCGGTCTTTACTTACAATCTTATTGTCTGCTCCATAATCAGATTGTGGTGTTACCCCTGGCTTAACAATGTTTATCCGGCCATCGCTGGCATCGGCAATATCTTTGATGGTGGGCTTTGATTCTGCAAGTTTCTTGTCAATAAGAGCCTCAATGCTTTTTGCATCGCTCCAATCAACCGCATCCGCATCCCTTAACTTATCAAGCTCGTTAGTTGTGAACAGTTCGCTCGCGTACTTCCTTGATTTCATCAAGTCCCCTCTCCATCCGTCTGGTGGGATTATTGGCTGCCCCTGCTCTGCTTGCGCTGCTGCCTGGTCGATTTGGGCTGGCTGGGGGGTGTCTTGCTGTCCTGCTGCGGACTCCCCTTCAACTGCTGGTATTTCTTCATCCTGATCAATAACTCCGTCCTGCTCATCCCTGACAGCTTGGATAGGTTGGTCATCAGCTTGCTGATCTTGGTCTTGTCCATGTTGTTGTTCTTGTGCTTTTTTGGTTGGTAAAAATGCCCTGCCTCCTTCTTCCGTAATAACTTCGATAAGGCCGGAGGCTGCTCGTCCTACTACCTGTTTAATTGTTACTTCTCCTGTGGCGGATGGGAAGGTGTCGCCTGGCTGCCAGTTTGCTGGCTCTGCTTGTCCCTCAACTGCCGGGCCATCTCCAGTGGTGTTATCCCCTTGACTTTCGCCATCAGTTTCACCAGGGCGTTGTTGCGGACGTTGACTGTCGGCATGTTGCTGGTAGGCTTGTCTTGCTTGTTCATCTTGTATTATCCTGTTTAGTTCCTGAATTTCACTCTCGGTCAGATCAAAAGGAAATCCACTAAAATAGCCAGGGTCTTGTTCCAGCTTCAAAGATAGTTCATTCCAGTTGATTTGTCCGGTTTCTTCGTCAATAAAATCTGTGGTCACTACACTTGACAGGGTTTCATCAACCTGTGCAAGCATTTCAGTATATTCCGGGTTCTGTTCGGGATTCTCGGCCTCGGCCAATGATTCCTCAATTTGCTGTATGTCAATCTGGTTATAATCACCCCTTGTGTTGCCTAACTGTTGGAATACAGCAACCCCCTTATCTTCATATATTTGTTCAAGTACATCAAGCATAGTGTTGGCAGCAACGGTTTTCTTGCCCTCAAGCAGGTTTCTGACCGCCTGTTTTCTTTCTGTTAGCGTCATCCCAAAGTCAACCCCATCACCAAGTAAAAGTACGTTGGGGTTTTGCAGGTTACGCTCGATAAAGTTTCTTAAAGGCTCGTCATAGTCCTGTGGCGATTTGTGTGCATCAATCTCCTGCTGCGGTACTTTTACGGCTATCTTGCGGATAGGTTTGCCGTCAGGGCCTAGCACAACAAGCTTACCGTTGTCTGTTGTAACAGACACATCTCCCATTGTAGAGGTGATCTGATTGATCCTTGTCATCATCTCAGACCTTTTCCTGCTGTGTGATTTGGGGGTGTTGTTGTACTTTCTTAGCAAGGCAACAAGGTTATTTTGTCGCTGTTGCTTTTGTTCATCGGTTAATTCTACTGGCTTTACCTCACCCTGTTCATCCTTCTGTCCTTGTTCTTGTCGTACCTGGGGAGCTTCTTGTCCTTTTTCTTGTCCGGCTTCTGGTAGCGGTTGTCTTTGATCGTTTTGCTCATTTGTTTGTAGTTGTTGGTCGGCCTCCACCTGCGGCATCAAGCCCTCAATCTCTGTCTTGTCAGCCTTGAGCTGCGCGAGCTGCTGGCGTGACTTGACCTTGGCTTTCATATCCTGTGAGGCCATTTTCTTCTCAATGTCGGCAATCTTCTTATCCACTAAGGCAATCTCGTCCTGTAAGTCCTGCCGTGCTGTTTCTTCGCCCATCTCCTGCTTGGTGTACTCAAACAGCTGCGCCCGGTTCATCTTGTCAATATCGGGCTGTCCGTCCTTGGTTAGCGGAAATTGGAGCTGTTGGGGCTGTGGCTCTGTCTTAGGCTTAATATCATCCTTCTGCTCAACCGCTGGCTGTTCTACCTGCTCAACCTCCTGCTGCTTTTCAATCTCTCTTTCCTGTTCTCGCGCCTGTGCCCTTGCCTCCCTCTCGGCAATAGATTGTTCAAACAGCGCAAGCGTTTCGTCAACGGTGTACTCTGTCACATTCTCATTGCCTTGTGGGTCTGTGATGTTGATAACAATGGTATCATCATTAATACCTGATACATCAACCACCTCATACGTGCTGCCTGTTACCGGATCGGCAACCTGCAATCCTACTGTTACCTTGTCCTCAATGGCCTTTGTGTCGCCACTCTTTTCAAGCGGGTCTTGCTCCTGGTCTTGCCTTAACGCCTCAAATGCCTGAAACAACTCTGCGGCAATCTCCTGGTCTGTGCCAAGTACATGCTCTACCTTGTAGAAGTCGTTGCTCTTGTGCGGTAAGGTTTCTCCTGTCTGCGGGTCCCAAACATAAACAATCTCGTCTGTGAAAGTTATCTTGCCTGTTGTGGGATCAAGGGCAAACTCCCCACCTGTCACCCACCCAACTTTAGGCGCTCCCTCGCCCGGGTCTGTGAGGTGTACCAGGATGCGCTCACCATCTTCGCGCTTGCTCTTTGTGGCCACATACTCTGCGGCTTCCATGTTTTTGATTTGTTGCTGTTTGACGGCAAGCTCTTTGCCAAGCTGAACATGCTCGCCCTGTTCGCGCTGCAATGCGGTCTGGTAGTTGTTCCAGTCGTCCATCTCTATGTACTCAACATGGCCCAACTGCTCTGGCTTGAGCATGACCTGCTCTCCTTCGGGGGTGTATGCCAGGTAAACATCATTGTGCTTGCCTACAACCTCTACAACGGCAGGAAGGCTCTCGTCTGTTGTTTCGGCAAGGGTCACAAATCCGTTATGCTCCCTTGCTTTTTTACGCATATGGCTTTGTACTGCACTTCCGGCACCTCCCATGAAAAACCCTACCATACCTCCCTGCGCACCAGCATAAGCAAGCTGCCCAACAAACTCTTGCAGTGATGGGAAGTCCTTTTGATCAAGATACAGTCCCATATCGGAAAGCTGTCCTAATGTTTCAGCAACAAGCTCCTCGCTTCCTTCCTCTCTAAACTGTTTAAACAAATTTTTCAGAAGTGGCTTGTAGCTTTTTCCTGTTTGCTTGCTGTATTGCAACAGCATGTCATCAATCTGCTTTAGCCCGCCACTTTCAATTACCCCTTTGGTAATATGCTTGTTTAGCATCCCTTTGGGTAGCCACCTCGGCAAGCGGATGGTTTCGGTTAAGAACTCGGCTCCGGCATGTGCAATAAACACCTTTGCCATTGTTTCTGGATCAGGCTCCATGCCCTTATCCCTTACATAGTCCTCATACTCGCGGATAGCCATACCTCCGGCTGCTGTTGACAAAAAAGAGATGTTGGCCATACCCATCAAATACGGAAGCGCTGCAAGTGATGTTCCTGACGTGAAAGGTGTTGCTGCAAGAACGAGTGCAGACGGAAGCATATTAACAAGCGCTGCCCCCATGAATCCCCCAACTGTGTAGGGGTCAAACTCTGGCGCACTTTCAGCAATAGCGTCTGCCTTACTCATTATCCGTTCTGCAATATGGTTTTTATCCCTTACCTGTGCGGATATTTCATTGAAGGCTGTGTCCAGGTTGCCATACTTCTCAACCAGTGATTTCTTATATTTTAACTCTCTCAGTCTTTTGAGTGTATCGTTATATTCGGGCACATCTTCCTTGATTCCTGTCATGCTGGATAATGCGGCAGAATCATGCAATTTTGCTGCCGTTGCCTCAAGCTCCTGTATTTCATCATCCCAATGTGTTGGGTCTGTTATCGGCTTTATGGGTGCGCCTGCCCTGCGCTCAAGTAGCTGCTGACTTAGCGGTGAGGCATATCCAAGCCTGGCCAGAAAATTAGGATCATCTCCAAATGACCTGTAAATTGCAGCATCTTTCTTCTGCGCCTGTTCTTTTTCCAGCTCCTTTACAGGATATTCCTTCACAAACTTCTTATCAAGGTCAAGCTGTGATGTATGTTCGATTGCTTTCCCGGCTGCTGTTAATACCCCTGCCGTGTAATTTTTGGCTGTCGATTCTATGGCTTTCCCAAACTCACCATCATACGCATCATCAAAACTTCCTCCCAGGTGCGCACCAGGAATATAACCCACACCCTGACGTATGGGAGGCCCACTTCTGCCTTGTTTCTTTGGCTGCTGCTGTTGCTGCGGTTGTACCTGCTCCTCCTTCTCCGGCTCCCCTTTAACCTCTTTCAACATCTGCTGCACAAAGTCGTCATACTCTGACGTGTCGCCTGTGATGTCCTGCACTTTGGGATCAGCAATAACAACATCCTGGTTCTGGTCTTGTTGCTTCTTCTTTTGGGAGGCCAAAAACTCCTCGATGGTTAGTAGTTTGGTATCAGCCATGTGTGTTACTCTGTTACTGTTTCAGTGCTATTGCTATCTACGTCATTGATATACGCCTGTGCGATCGTTGCTGCTGCCATCTCGGTAAGCTCTGGATAGGATGCCATGAACGCAAGCGTTACTGCCTTGAGCCTGCTTTCTGGCTCTGGATATACACTACGTGAGTTTTCGGCTATGTATTTCAGGTTGCTGTCGATCACATCTCCACCCTCGCCTTGCAGCTTCTTAACAAATGTACTCACATTAAGTGCCTCGGCCTGCCGTTTGATCTGCTGGTTTTGGTTGTAGGCGGTCATGTGCTTGTTGTAAATGTCTGCTGCCCTGTTGTGGATCTGTTCGGTGGTGCTTTCGGTATCTGTACTACGAAGATAATCAAACACCTGCTGGAATGTGACTTCCTTCATGGGCATTACAACAGCGCTTTTCGTCATGCCATCTTCTCCCATAATCCTGACCTGCTGTGGTTGCTGCTTGCTGTCAACAAACATAGCATTAAGTCCTGCGATGTCTTGCTCGCTTAACTTTCCTACACCCAGGTTTCCGGGAACCCTGTCATAATACTTGTTGATTATCCTTGAAAGGTCTTGCTGGTTTGGTGTTTTTGCCTCATCAAACTCACTTGGTCTGAACTGGTCTAAATATGGGTTTTCACCTTCGGGTACTTTTGCAAGTATCTGATCGAATACTCTTAACGCATGGTCTTGATTGTCAATCGTTTCAACCACCTTATTGCCGGATATGATGCGGATGTAAGGCTCTGCTGCTTTATCTTCCTTGATGTTCAAAGGCTTAAACTCGCCTGTCGTCCTGTTTCTCTGCCCCTTCACTCCGTGTAGCTCTGCCTCTACCCAATCCGGCCCCTGTTTGGCTGTGGTCTTGCCTGCTGCCCTGATCTCGGCTATGTCAAGCTGGTTAGCCAGTCGCTTGTCATAAGCTGCTTCGCGCTGCGTTTCCATATCCTTAGCATGGTCGAACCCACGTTGCTGATGCTCGCGCTGCTGTTCGTACTGCTCAGTCCTCTCGTCTTTCCGTGTCATCTCCTGAATGGCGGTCTGAAACGCTGTCAGGTTAGCCCTGCGCTCATCATCCTCAAAAGCCTGTTGCAGGCGGTACAGCTCGGAAGCGTTGACGTTGTTAAGCTCGGTCTTTGGCACGGATGCACCGGCAAACGCTCCAGCCACTTGTGATAGGCTCGTGAGTGCATTGCCTATATGCTCTATCTTAGCTCCCCTCTTGAGCTTGCGCTCCCTGTCCTCGTTGCGCTGTGGCTTGAGCATATCAAAATAGTGCTGATACAAGTCCTGTCTGCCCTTGCCGGTTGTGGCCTGCTGCTCTGTGGTAGACTCCTGCGGCTGTACGCTCGTTTCTGCCGGATGATCTCCTGTATCTGGCGTCTTGGTGTCGGGAGAGGTTGTTGCTGCGTTTTTGGCTACCTTTTTTGGGTCAAATCCTTTTTTAAGTGCGTTGGGATTAAGTTGCTCCATCGCGCCTGTGTACATCCCTAAATAATCATCCTCGCCAAAATAGGTTTTCTTTTTTGGCGAAGGTGGTTGCAGCAACATTGTGGAAATATCGGTAATTGCTAAGCTCATGTGCCTATGTTTTATTTTGTTATGATTCTTGGTCCTTGCCGAACATCCCTACCAGGTTTCCAATAGAGGAACCTATACCGGCTGAGTTTCCTATCACATTGGCCCAGGTGTCGCTTTCGCGGTTGGCTATACGGTTCTCATTGGCCATCTTCATTCCAAACATCTGCTCAAGCTGGCGTTGGTAGTCCTGGCGCAAGCTGTCACGGTAACGTGTGCCCATACCTGTAAGCTGTGATAAGGCTGCGTTATACTGCTCATTGCCCTGCGTCTGCGCTGCAATCTGCGCCTCGTCCGTGGCCCCTGCAACTGCGGCCTTGCCTTCTGCCCTTGCCTGGTTCTTGGAGTAACGGTCATTGATGTCACGAACAGCGTTTTTGGCTACCTCTGTATCAAGGAAATCCTTGCTGTATTCGCTGTCAAACATCTGATTTATAGACCGCTCTCGGTCTTGAATAAGGCTGTTAAACTTCTTATCGGCTCTTTTGTTGGCTCTTTTTGAACCTAGCAAACCCGCAATGGTGCCTGCTAATTGAGTTCCGACCCCGATTAATGTTCCTACTGGCATAACGCTCTGATTTTATGTTGTTTATTTCGTACTTCATTTCGTATGTCGGAAACGAAATACGTTATTTTTCGGTTAAATTTATCGGACAAAAATATGCACCGTGCAGGCTAAAAACAGGTGTTAATTGCACCTAAATTTTTAGTGTGTAAAATATATTTTCAAATTATCACAAATTTATTCTATTGAAATACAGATATATATATAACGTATTACATTTCGTACTTCATTTCGTGTTACATTTCGTATTTCCGATATGGAATACGTTAAAGGTGAAAAAGGTAAATATCAGTTAGTTGTAACAGATAAAAGCTGGAAAACACTTAAGATGAAACTAAAAGAGATTACCCGAAAGACAAGCCCTATGAGCTTTAACGAGCGCATAGAAAAACTCAATCAGGTAACTCGCGGATGGATTAACTACTTCAAACATGCGAGCATCAATCAGAAGCTTGCAAATATTGACGGATGGTTGAGAAACCGTCTTCGATACTGCATCTGGACAGACTGGAAGAAGCCCGAACGCAGACGCAAAAACCTCATTCGTCTAGGGATTCCGCATGGCCAGGCCTATGCTTGGAGTAGAACTCGAATGGGAGGTTGGGCTGTTGCCCAGAGTCCTATTTTGATTACTACCATCACTTTAGAACGGCTTCGGAAACGGGGCTACATTTCTATGCTTAGTTTATATCAGGAAGTTTCGCTTAACAACTACAAAAACTCGCTCTTCCCCATGTTTTAAAGAACCGCCGTATACGAGACCCGTACGTACGGTGGTGTGAGAGGCGCTCCGGTGGGCTCAATAGCTCACCGGCCGTCTACTCGATTATGCCCCGTTTTTTTTGCGTTCTTATTTAGAATTAAATTAAATTACAAAATAAATGAAAATATTTGTAAAAACATTTGGTAATTACAAAATAACGTTGTATATTTGTAGAGTAATAATTAATTAATAACATTTAAAACATACAACGATGAAACGAATTGAAATTACAACACCAGAAATCAGATTTGAGTACAACAAAAATGCAGGTTGTGTTGAAGACCCTAAATTTTTCAAACAAGGTACATTTTGCGGAATACCTTATGCTGAAGAAACAAATGAAGATGGTAAATGGAAAGTTATATTTAAGCATCCTGATACAGGTGAATTTTATGAAGATACATACACCTGGACTAATACTCACCCTACTGAAATGAGTGAAGGGTTTAAAAATGCAATCCGTGAACAAATCAACAATATTTAAGATGGCATTTTGGATACTCAATAAAAACACAAACACTCCTGCAATATGTGGGAGTGTTATTGCTGTTTCTGAATATACAGGAATAAGCAAGGATACACTATATGACTACTTTTCGAGAAAGAAAGTTAATGAATACTCTAATGCTCAATTTCGAGTATGTAAGGTTACGATAATACGGGCTTTGCGTTCTTAAATGGGGCATAACGGTTTCGGGCTTGGCGACAGGCTGAGGAACGAGGCTTGCGCCAAACCCGTGTTATGCCCCCGAAGGGAAAGTTTGTTTTATTAAAATTTTGAGCGTAGGAAATATGAATGTATTAAGTTTATTTGACGG